>DASZRQ010000001.1:0-4581 GCA_035549115.1 Occallatibacter sp.
CGTCGATCTCGGCGCATTCACCTGCGATCCGCAGGATGATTATCCGGACTTTGCCGAGCGCGTGGGCGAGGCCATCAAGGCGGGCGAGGCCAAACGCGGCGTGCTCATCTGCGGTTCGGGCGTGGGCGTTTCCATCGCCGCTAATAAGATTCCCGGCGTGCGCGCGGCCATGTGCCACGATACCTACTCGGCTCACCAGGGCGTGGAGCACGACGACATGAACGTGCTGGTGCTGGGCGCGCGCATCATCGGCACGTCGCTGGCCTACGAGCTGGTGGACAGTTTTCTGAAGGCGAAGTTCATCTCGAACGAGCCGCGGTTCACGCGGCGGTTCGACAAGGTGCTCGCCATTGAAGCCAAGTATCAGCGCGGCTGAGTAGAAGACTCGGCCGCACAACCTTTCGCCGTCTTCGCAATTCATCCTTTGTCTCAACGATTCTTGTTTTGGACAAGAGGCGCCGATGTTCCCCTTCGACGTAATCCTCTTCGATGTTGGCGGAGTGCTGCTGACCAATGGCTGGGACCACTGCGAGCGCGCGGTGGTGCTGGACAAGTTCGGCCTGGATCGTGCCGAGTTCGAGGCGCGTCATCCGGCGCCCAACGACGCCTGGGAGCGCGATGCGATCACCGCGTACCAGTATCTGGACCAGACGGTCTTCTATCAGCCGCGCGCCTTCTCTCATGATGAGTTTTTGCAGGCGATTTTCGCAGAATCCATACCCCTGGCGGATGGCGCACTGGGAATCCTCGCCGAGTTAGCGGCATCAGATAAGTGCATGCTGGGTGTGCTGAACAATGAGGCGCGCGAGCCCAACGAATACCGCTTTCGCACCTACGGGCTGCGCGAATTCATCCAGACTGCATTCAGCTCATGCTATCTTGGGCTGCGCAAACCGGGAATCGAGATTTACCGCCGCGCGCTGGATATTCTGGGAAAGCCGCCGGAGCGCGTGCTGTTCATTGACGACCGCGCCGAAAATGCGGCTGGAGCCGCCGCGGCCGGCATGAAGGCAATCTGCTTTGAGGGCGTTGCCCAGTTGCGGCGCGAGTTGGAGAGTCTGAAGGTTCTGTAACCGATTTTTGTGAAGGAGAGAGCGACATGCAACTTGGATTGATCGGCCTCGGCAAGATGGGCGGCAACATGGCGGAGCGGCTGCGTCTGGGCGGCCATCAGGTGGTGGGCTTCGACTTCAGCGCGGAAGCCGTTGCGAAACTGACGGCCTCGGGCAATGTCGGCGTCTCGTCGCTTGAGGAAATGGCGAAGAAGCTCACCGGCCGCAAGGCCATCTGGATCATGGTGCCGCAGGGCAAGCCCGTGGATGACACCATCGCCAAGCTGGAGCCGCTCCTTAATCCCGGCGACATCCTGATCGACGGCGGCAACTCGAATTACAAGGACTCGATGCGCCATTACAAGGAAGTGACGGCCAAGGGCTTCCAGTTTGTGGATGTGGGCACTTCGGGCGGCGTGTGGGGCCTGAAAGCGGGCTACAGCATGATGGTAGGCGGCGACAAGGATGCTGTCGGTTACATCACGCCCATCCTCGAGACGCTGGCGCCGGGCAAGACGCAGGGCTGGGGCCACGTAGGTCCGGCGGGCGCGGGCCACTTCGTCAAGATGGTGCACAACGGCATCGAGTACGGCATGATGCAGGCCTATGCCGAGGGGTTCACCATCATGGAGAAGAAGGAAGAGCTGAACCTTGACCTCGCACAGATATCGCAAATCTGGCGCTTCGGCAGCGTAGTGCGCAGTTGGCTGCTCGATCTGACAGCCGACGCACTCTCGAAGAATCCCACGCTGGACGGGCTTGAGGCGTATGTGGCCGACTCTGGCGAGGGCCGCTGGACGGTCTTCGAGGCCATCGACCTGAATGTCTCCGCGCCGGTCATTACCGAATCCCTCATCCGCCGCATCCGCTCCCGCGAGGAGAACAACTTTACCGATCGCATGCTGGCGATCATGCGCAACGCCTTTGGTGGGCACGCAGTCAAGAAAGACTGATTGAGCCACAACTGATCCCTGACAACTGATCACTGTTTTTCAACGCACGGAGGTCCGCAATCATGGCAACGGCACAAATCAAAATCAATCCGGAGGACCTCTCTCAGGTTCAGCGGTCCGGTGAGCGCATTCCCGATCCCGGCATCATGGTTATCTTCGGCGCTTCAGGCGACCTGACCAAGCGCAAGCTGCTGCCGGCGCTGTTTCACCTGGAGCAGGCGGGGCTGCTGCCCAGGAAGTTCGCCATTGTCGGCGTGGCGCGGCGGCCGCTGGGCAACGAGTTCGCCGAGGACATGCGCGAAGGCATTGTGGAGTTCGGCGGCGTGGACAAGGACGACCCGCAGCTCAACGAGTTCATCCAGAACGTGAGCTACTACGCGCTGAGCTTCGACGATGCCTCGCACTACGCGGGCCTGAAGGCGGAGCTGGATCGCATCGCCACGGAGAAGAACATCGGCCCCGACCGGCTCTTCTATCTCGCCACCGCGCCGGAGTACTTTGCACCCATCATTGAGAACCTTGGCGCGCAGGGCATGGCGCAGCCGGAGACGGGCAAGACAGGCGTGGTGATCGAGAAGCCCTTCGGCCACGACCTTGAGAGCGCGCGCCAGCTCAACCACGACGTGAATGCTGTCTTCCACGAGAGCCAGGTCTTCCGCATCGACCACTACCTGGGCAAGGAGACGGTGCAGAACATCCTCGTCTTCCGCTTCGGCAACGGTATCTTCGAGCCCATCTGGAACCGCAACTATATCGACCACGTGCAGATTACGGCGGCCGAGACGCTGGGCGTGGAAGGCCGCGGGCCGTTCTACGAGAAAGCGGGGGCGCTGCGCGATGTGGTGCAGAACCATGTGATGGAGCTGCTGAGTTTTGTCACCATGGAGCCGCCTTCGAGCTTTGAGGCCGAAAGCGTGCGCAGCGAAAAGGTAAAGGTGTGGAAGTCGATCCCCAGCATCCCGGTTCTCGATGCGGTGCGTGGCCAGTATGGCCCCGGCATCATCGCAGGCCAGAAGGTGATTGGCTACCGCGAGGAGGATCGCGTCAATCCCGAGTCTGGCACGGAGACCTTCGCGGCTATCCGGCTGGGCGTGGAGAACTGGCGCTGGGCGGGCGTTCCCTTTTATCTGCGCGCGGGCAAGCGGCTCAAACAGCGCGCCACCGAGATCAGCATTCAGTTCAAGCAGCCGCCGCTGCTGATCTTCAACCGCATGCAGGCCAGCGGCCCCTGCTCGGAGATTCAGCCGAACTTGCTCACCATCCGTATTCAGCCGGATGAGGGCATCGCGCTGCGCTTTGGAGCCAAGGTGCCGGGCACGCCGAACATGGCCGTGTGCCCGGTAAACATGGACTTCGACTACGCGGCGGCCTTTGGCACCAGCAAGGCCAACGGCTACGAGCGGCTGCTGCTGGACTCGATGCTGGGCGACCAGACGCTCTTCTCGCACCGCGACGGCGTGGAGACCAACTGGGCGCTGTATACGCCCATCCTGGAAGCCTGGGCGGCGAAGAAACCCGAGGTCTTCCCGAACTACTTCGCGGGCTCGTGGGGCCCGGACTGCGCCAACCGTCTGCTGGAGAAAGACGGCCACGAGTGGCGCAATAACTTCAGCGCGAAGAACTGAAAACACACACTCCGTCGTTACGCCGCGCCGCCCGATAACGGCGGCGTGGCTATTTTCAGGGCTACTCCCGGATCACCTTTACCAGCACGCCATCGGGCAGTTCGCCGTCGAGCAGATGCACGACGCCATCCTTGACCAAGCCGCCGAAGACCTGCCTCTGCGGCTTCGGCACAGCCGATCCCTGATCCCTGGGCCCCGTTCCCTGATTGCGTCCCATGCCGCGATCCATGGCCTCGTTGGCTAGCCGGTCAGCCTCCTTGTTGCCGCCGCGCAGGGTGTGGCCAATCTGGAAGCCCTCCAGCCGCGCTGCCAGCCGTCTGGCCTCCTCCCACAGAGGCTTCAGGCCGGGGTTGCCGACCTTGTAGATGCCTTTCATCTGCTTGACCATCAGCTCGGAGTCCGAGACGACCTTGAGCCGCTGCGCGCTGTTCTCCAGCGCCCACCGGAGCACCGCCAGCAGGCCGGAGTACTCGGCATAGTTGTTGGTTTGCTTGCCGAGGAACTCGCTGAGCCTGGCTGCCACCTGCCCCTGCGGGTTCTCGATGACCGCACCGAAACCGGCGGGGCCGGGATTGCCCCGCGAGCCGCCGTCGCAGTGGGCCGTAAACCAGCCGTCTGCCCCTGGTTGTGCGCCTGCCTGCCTGCCATCAAACAACGTACCGTTCATCGTCTCCCAGTGTAGCGAGTCCGGCCTGCCGCGGCACGGAAGTACTGCGAGAGGGCTGCTTCGCGGCTACCCCCGCGCCGCTCACATATGCCGTTCTGGCGCGTCCATCCAAAGGCGAACACTCCTTGAAGAGCGGAGCTGAAACCAGATGGCGAGTGAAGCTGTGAGCGTTCTTTCCGCCGCCTCCACGGGACAGGGCAGCTTGCCCTGGCCGGCAGCCCAGGGGATACAATCCATCCCAGGCATGGCCGCAACCAGGGCAATCGACGGACCAGACCGCGCCG
>DASZRQ010000002.1:0-33624 GCA_035549115.1 Occallatibacter sp.
CGATGTCTCCATCTGGGGCGACGGCTCCACGTACAAGGGCAACGACATCGAGCGCTTCTACCGCTACGGCCTGCTGGTGAACCCCGAGCTGCGCGTCTACAAGCCGTGGCTCGACTCGGCGTTCATCGACGAGCTGGGCGGGCGCGCCGAGATGTCGGCTTTCATGACCAAGTCCGGCTTCGCCTACAAGATGTCCGCGGAGAAGGCCTACTCTACCGACTCGAACATCCTGGGCGCGACGCACGAGGCCAAGGAGCTGGAGCTGCTCTCGAGCAGCATCCGCATCGTGGAGCCGATCATGGGCGTGGCCTCCTGGCGCGACGCCGTGGCAGTGAAGGCCGAGGAAGTGACGATCCGCTTCCAGGAGGGCCTGCCCGTCGCGCTCAACGGCACAGAGTTCGCCGATCAGGTGGAGCTGCTGCTCGAGGCCAACCGCATCGGCGGGCGGCATGGCCTGGGCATGAGCGATCAAATTGAAAACAGAATCATCGAGGCCAAGAGCCGCGGCATCTACGAAGCACCGGGCCTCGCGCTGCTCTACATCGCCTACGAGCGGCTCATCACCGGCATCCACAACGAGGACACCATCGAGCAGTACCGCGAGAACGGCCGCAAGCTCGGCCGCCTGCTCTACCAGGGCCGCTGGTTCGACTCGCAGGCCATCATGCTGCGCGAGAGCGCGCAGCGCTGGGTGGCGCGGCCCATCACCGGCGAGGTCACCGTGGAGCTGCGCCGCGGTAACGACTACTCCATCCTCAACACCGAGTCGCCCAACCTGACCTTCCACCCCGAGCGGCTCTCGATGGAGAAGACGGAGTCCGCCTTCTCGCCGCGCGACCGCATCGGCCAGTTGCATATGCGCAATCTCGACATCACGGATACGCGCGACAAGCTACGCGTCTACTCCGCGAGCGGCCTGCTCACGCTCGGCACCGGCTCTACGCTGCCGCAGCTCGATGGTGGTGACGAGAAGAAGTAGGCGAAAGGTCTGCCGCACCGCAGGCGCCTAGACCATCGCCCGCTCTTTCACGGTCAGATATTGATTCAACACACTGGAGGTCAGCGCCTCGGGGTTCAGGTCCATGGTCAGCGCGCCCTGCTCGTGCAGCCGCGCAAGCTGCACCTCGCGGCGGCCGGCCATCTCCTGCGCGGCCGCGGCGCGGAACATCTGCTCCACGTTCCTGGGCCACGTGTCGGCAATTCGGTCCACCTCCGGCTGCGCCATGGCAACGAACAGCAGCACATGCCGCTTGAGCAGTTGCAGCGCGCCGTCGACCACCTCGGGCCGCATCGCCGTCTCCGCCAGATCCGTGATCCACAGGATCAGCGCGCGGCGGGGCTGCAGCCGGTTCAGCGTGGCCGTCGCGCGCAGGTGGTCGGCCTCGCTGGTCTCTGCGCGCACCTGGGCCAGCGCTTCGATCACCTGCCGCAGATGCGCCGCGCCCCGGCCCGGCAGCAGACGCTGTTGCATGCCCTGCCCGTAAGCCAGCAGCCCCACGCGGTCGCCGGAGAAGAGCGCAAGCTGCGCCAGAGACACCGCCGTGGTGCAGGCAAAGTCGAGCTTGGCGTGCACCTGCGCGCCAGGCTCACCCACGGGCAGCGCCGCCTGCCCCGGCGGCTGCGACCGCACCCGCGAGCGCATCAGCCGTCCGCAGTCGAGCACGATCCATACCGGCTGGCTGCGCTCGGTCTGATACTGGCGCGTGATCAGGCCGCCGCGCCGCGCTGTCGCCGTCCAGCAGATGTCGCGCAGGTCGTCGCCCTCGCGATACTCGCGCAGGCTCTCGAAGTCGCGGCCCAGACCGCGCTGCCGCGCCTGCCGCAGTTGCAGGTCGATCTGGCGGCTGCGCGCGAGAAAGATCTGCTGCTCCTCGCTCATGCGGAGCGCCGGATACACACGCACCCGCTGCTGGGCCGCGGCCTGCGCCCAGCGCTCGGCCAGCCCCAGCGGCGAGCGATAGCGCACATAGAGAGCGCCTGTTTCCCAGTCACCGCGTTCCCGCGGCTCCACGCGGTAGCGCACCGTGGCCGGCACGCGCGGAAACGCCGTCACACGCTGCGTCGCGATCTCCGGCGTGAGCGCCGTGGGCAGATCGTCTTCCAGGCGGCAATCGAGAATTACGCGGCCGCCGTTCTCCACCGTCAGCTCGATCTCCGTCGCGCTATCCAGCGCCGGAGCATTGGACCACGAGCGCCCCAGCGTGAGCTGCGCAGGCGCGGGCAGCCGCAGCCCGTCCAGCAGCGCCGCCAGCAGCACCAGCACATCCCACGCCACCATGGCATAGGCAAGTTGGCCGTACCAGAAGCCCGGAATCAGCCACACGAATCCCGCGATCAGCAGGCCGATGGACCGCGGCGTGAGCCCGAAGGCCCACCGGCGCCGCCGCACGCATGCGGCGCGCACCGGCTCGGGATGGAGTGAAGGCGAGATCACTGCCGCGGCACCGGCACAGCCGCAATCACGTCGGCCAGCACGCGATCGGGATCGAAGCCCTCCAGCTCCGCCTCGGGCTTCAGAATCAGGCGATGGCGCAGCACCGGAGGCACGGCACGCTTCACATCGTCCGGCACCAGATAGTCGCGCCCATCGAAGGCTGCCGCGGCCTGGGCCACCAGCATCACGCTCAGCGCCGCGCGGGGGCTTGCGCCCAGCAGCAGAGTGGGCCACTCGCGCGTGCGCCGCGCAATGCCCAGAATGTACCCGTACAGCTCCGGCTCGATGCGGATGGCATGCACCTCGGCCCGTGCCGCTGCCAGCAGCCCAGCCGGAATCGGCTCGATCGCCGCGTCCTCCAGCAGGCCGCCGCCCACGCTGGCATGGTGCCGCTCCAGAATCTGCATCTCCTCGGCCTCGCCCGGATACGCCACGCGAATCTTCATCAGGAAGCGGTCGAGCTGCGCCTCGGGCAACGGATACGTGCCCTCGAAGTCCACCGGGTTCTGCGTGGCAAAGACCGTGAACCACGCCGGCAGCGGCCGCCGCTGCCCATCGCTCGTCACCTGGCGCTCTTCCATGCACTCCAGCAGCGCCGCCTGCGTGCGCGGAGGCATGCGGTTGATCTCGTCCACCAGCAGCAGGTCAGTGAATACCGGCCCGGCGTGAAAGGTGAACGTGTCCGTGCCCGGCCGCAGAATGCTGGTGCCCAGAATGTCGGCGGGCATCAGGTCCGGCGTGGCCTGCACGCGCTGGAAGCCGAGGCCCAGCAGCCGGCCCAGAGCCTTGACCGTCAGCGTCTTGGCAATGCCGGGCACGCCTTCCAGCAGCGCATGCCCCTGGCACAGCACCGCCATCAGCACTTCTTCAATCAGTCCGCTCTGCCCGCTGATGACGCGCCCAAGCTGGGTGCGCGCATGCGCAATCAACTGGCTCGTGGCCCGCAGCGTCTGCGGCGGTTCCGGATTCGGATTCGACTGTGCAACTTCGTCCTGGCTCATGAGGCCCTTTCCTGCTTGATGGAATCAGTATCGTTGTTCTGCGCGGCGTGGCCCGGCCGCGCCGCTTCCGCAAGTTTCCCTTGATGCGCCGTGAGCACCTGCACAATTTTCAGCGCCGCACGCGGGTCCAGATTGTCCGTCCACGTTGCTTCTTCCGCCGCGGAGAGATCCGCTTCCAGGGCCGGGTCCGCATGCGGGAACCGTCTGCGGATCGCCGCCGCCAGCTCCGCCGCGTTCATCGCGCCGGGCCGCAAGCCGCACAGCCGAAGGCTACGCCGCCGGAACCGCTCCAGCGCCACCGCAACCGCCGTGGACGCTGCGCCCGCATTGCGGTAGAGCGAGCCCAGCGCCTCCAGGAACTCGATGGGGGCCGCGCGCACCGGCGCAGGCAGATCGCGCACCGGCCCGCGCCTGCGGCTGAAGCTCAGCACGATCATCAGCGCCACAAACGCCAGCCCCACGCGCAGCATTGTGAGCGCCGGTCCCGCCGCATAGCTCCACGTCGAGCGGATGTCGCCGTGCAGCGACTCGTCCCAGTAGAAGTGATGCCCCGCGCGCGGTCCCAGCGAGTTCAGCAGCAGGTCGAGATCGTGCGCCCGAGCCAGGGACCCGTTTTCGAGCGGCGTGGAGCTGGCCCACCACACCACGTGCCCCCGGCCGTAGGCATACTCCACCACCGCCGGCTGCCCCGCGCACGTGTACTCGATGCGATGCAGCGGATTGCCCACCTGCCACGTCGCCTCCGGCACCATCCACACTTCGCCGCTGGAGGCCAGCGGGTCCAGCCCGTTGGGTTCCAGCTTGCATGCGGCAAACGTGAACTGCTTGGGCGTGTCCGGCTGCCCGTCCGGCAGAATGAACGCTCCCCAGAACCCCGTCGCGAGCACGCGGCCGCCCTTGTCCAGAATTGTGCGCACCGCCTTGATGTCGTCGATCTCGCGCGAGAATGGCTCGGCGAAGATCACCACCGTGTCCGGCCCGGCCGCCGCCGCCAGCTCGCCCAGAGGCCGCTCCCACCGCTCCATGGGATAGCCCGCGTTCAGCAGCGTCTCGTAAGCCGCGCGCGCGCCGTGCTGGCCCGCGAGATACGTCGATGGCAGCGGGTTGTCGTTGTTGTTGCCGTTGGGCATGAAGAACCCGATGGCCACGGCCAGCGTGAGCGCCACGCCCACGCTCCACAGCAGCAGCCTGCGGTCGCGCGCATCGATCGAGGAGAGGAACTTCATCGCGCACCGCCGTCAATCAGCGCAGTCGCCAGTTCCTCCGCGTGCCGGTAGTCGTTCTCGCCCGCCGCGCGGCCGCCATACCATGTGCGCTCAAAGCTGCCCGTCAGCGCCGCCAGGCCAGCCTTGCGCGGGTCGTCCATCGCCACCAGCGATAGATACTCGCGCGGGGTGCGCGCCCGATCCGCGGGCCACAGCCGACGCGACTCCAGCCGCGAGATCGACGCCCAGTAGACGAAATGAATGGCCTCGCGCCACTGCCCCTGCGCCGCCGCGCGCCGCGCATCCTCCAGCCACGCCTGCCATGCGCGGGCCGAGGCCGCGCCGGGCGCCGGTCCCTGGCTCTCCGGAACCAGCCGCACCCGCCAGCGCCGCTCTAGTTGCAGCAGCGCCCACACCAGCGCAATGCAGATGGCGCCCACAAATCCCCACACCAGCGCGCGGCCCACCCACGCAGCCCGCGCCCGCAGCCCCGCCGCATGCGCAAACAGGTGATTGAGCCAGTTATCCAGCTTCTCCAGCAGCGTGTCGCGCACCGACTGCCCGGCCAGTCCGCGAAAATCCTTCCCCGCCAGCACCTGCTGCATTGCCGTGCGCGCAGCCGCGTGCGCCGCCATCGGCTCCGCCGGACCCCCTGCCTGCGCCAGATCGGTCTCCAGCCGCGCCTTTGCCCTCTGCAGCAGTTGGCTTGTGGTGAGCGGAGCGGGCCGCACGCCCGCAGGCTCCATGCTCTCCCGTTCCTGTTTGGATGGCGAGGTCTCCGGTTTCTGGTCCGGCTCCTCCGCACGCGAGAGCAGCACACGCAACCACCCGTAACGGACCAGCCGCCGCTCCGCGCCCAACGCGACGTTGTCGTCCGGCCCCACCAGCATGGGGTCACAGGTCTTCAGGTCGCGGGCCTTCGCGCACGCATCCACAACCGGCTGCAGCGCGCTGAGGTGCTGGCGATACTCGTCCATCGTGGCGTCGCGCCACTTGCCCGCCGGCGCGCCGGGATGCGCCTGCAGGGGCAGTTGCGCGGCAAGCGCCGGGCCGCAGAGAGCCAGCGCCGCGGCACAGGCTGCAAAACAAACAGCACTTTTCATGGCCGAAGAAATCGTCAAAGCGCCGCGCCCTCGCCGCCGGCGGACGCGGCGGTCACTGCATCCCCGGCAGGCATGGCTTCGGAGCTGTTCAACCCTGCAACACGCATCATCCACTCGATGTCATACCCCTCGCGGCGTATGCGCTGATCATAGTAGATAAGGGTCAGAGCGATGGGGTAGATGGGGCCCACAATGGCTGTAAACAGAGCGTTGACAAAGTAATACAGTGAGAAAGAGAGTCCGAACCCGCCATGAATTTGAAGCATTCCTCTGAGATGAGCAATGCTCACCAGAAAATAAATCCCCCAACGTAATGCGATTTGTATCGTCCAGCCTGCTACAAACACGGATACCCAAAGAAAAAACAGCCGCCAACGGACGCCACGAACCAGTGACCAGCTCCGTTTGAGGGCGTCAACCCATCTGCTTTCTTCCAGGACCAGCGCGGGAAAACTTAGTGAAATTGTGAGGCCGATGGCGACATACAGGATCAGCGAAATCCCGGTAAGTCCGAATATCGCGAGCGCCAGTATCGCATACTCTCCATCAGAGTGACCGAGGCCATGCCACATCGCGCTAATCGCCAGAGCACCAAGAATAAAGATCATTCCAGGGAACAAAATCACAACCGCTTGCTCAAAAAGATCGAGCGCGAGTACCTGTTTCCAGGTCCTCTTGATTGCCGACCAGCAGTCATATGATGAGCGCTTTGCTCCCCCAATCCATCCCGCAGTTACAGTGACGAATGCTGGCCGCACAAACAAATGAGTGAATCCTCCAATCAGCCATATCGCAAGAGTCCACAACAATGCCGACAAGGTCTTGTAGTAAATGATGATGCGGCCATGCAATGGATGGTAGATCAACCATATATTCGCGCTGAGGCTGATCGCGAACAACGTAAGTGCTGGCACCAGAGCGATCGTCACAAACGTTACAAATCGCGACCGATAAATCTGAAACGTCCGGTCAACGATCTCGCCCAGCGTCATGGGCCGCAGGGTCTGCGTCATGCCGGGTCCCCGGCGGGCGGTGGAATCTCCGGCTCAGGCCTGCTCTCCGGCGCCGGAGCCTCCGCACCCTGCGCGCTGCGCGCGGGCACGGGCGGCAGCCACGGCACGGCCTCCACCTCCGGCGGCGGCGCGGGCGGCGGAACCATGCCCGCTCCGCGCATCATCCACTCGATGTCGAAGCCTTCCTTGCGAATGCGCTGGTCGAAATAGAACAGGGTGAGCCCGATGCCGTAGATCGGATAGGTAAAGGCCTGCACGCCGAACGAGAGGCCGTACCAGACAAGCACGAAGATCTGTCCCAGACGCTCCGCGTGCGCGGCGTTGCCCGACCCCGGAATGAGCGCGATGACGATGACCACCGGCACCATGAAGGCGATCAGCAGCAGCGTGTTGGCCGCCCAGCCCAGCAGAAACAGCAGGATGATGCGCCCGCGCGTGCCCTTACTGAGAGAGTTGGCGCGCTTGATGGCCTGCCATGGACCGATCCCCTCCACCACGCAGGCAGGAAGAGCCAGCGCCAGTTTGAGCAGCATCCACACGGCGTAGACAAAGACGCCGAGAATCAGCGCGAAGATCAGCAGCCCCGTCAAGAACGCTGCCGCGCCGCCGGCCGCCGACTGCCGGGCCAGGGCCGCCACCGCGGCCGTCACCATGGTGACAGCAAAAATCACGACACCCGGAGCCACGGCAATGATCAGCCCCATCAGCAGCAGCAGGCCCACGTAACTCCAGCCCCGGCGCCACACATTTTTGAAGGACCCGCGAATCGTGATGGCCTCGCCCAGAAAGGCTCGCGAGCCGGCATCGCACAGAGCCGCCCACCCCAGCGAAGTGGAACCGATATACAGCGGCAGGCTGACCAGCCCCAGCCCGCCCAGCAGCGCAAACGCAATCGCCGTCTGCGCGCCGGCGGATGCCGGATTTGCCGTGGTGATGCCCATCCAGCCCATCAGCAGGAAACTTGCCCCCGCCAGCACCAGCAGCGTGCCAGCAGGCACCACGCCGATGCCCAGATACACCAGGAACCGCGCCCGGTACATCTGCGCCGTGCGATCCAGAATCTCGCCCAGCGTCAGCGGATGCAGGGGCTCAGGCATCGCTCCTCCCCGGCTCGGGCTCTTCGGGCGCGCTCAGTCCCGCGCCGCGCATCATCCACTCGATGTCGAAGCCTTCCTTGCGCACCCGCTGGTCGTAGTAGAAGAGCGTGAAGCCGGTGGCATAGATCGGCCCCACAAACGTATTGGTCAAGAAGGCCACAACCTGCTGCAGCGCCCGCAGAGCCAACGGCAGTTGCCCGTGGTGCTTGAAGATCAGGACAAAGAACAGCATCTGCGTCACCATCACCAGTCCCGTATCAATGGCCACCACCAGCAGTCCCAGTAAAAAAATGCGCCCCCGCGCTCCCTTGCTCAGGTCGATGCTGCGCCGGATCGCCGCCCGCGCCTTGATGTCCTCCACCACGCAGGCGGGCACGGCCAGCGAGTAGCGCAGCCCCATCAGGACCGCATACACCAGCGCGCCCAGCAGCAGCACAACGAACACGATCGAGACCACAAGAAAGACAACCAGCGCCTGCGGATTGGAGGTCGCGCCCGGCCCTGCCAGCACGCCCCTCGGCTTCGCATACAGCACGATGTACGCAATGTACCCGGCATACAGCACGATGCACGGCACCCACACCACCAGGGTGGTGATCGTCATCAGCCACAGGTAGCGGCCCAGCCGCGGCAGAATGCTGCGGTAGGCGCCGCGGATCGTCGCCGGCTCGCCCAGGTAGAGCCACGCCACGGCGCGATTGTTGGCCGCCACGGCCAGCCCGCCGCAGATGATGATCACCGGAAACGTCAGCAGCGCGCCCGCCACGGCCAGCAGCGGCAGCTCGCGGGTCAGGTGGTGCACCATCAGCCACTCCTGCGCGCCCACCTGCAGCAGCCCCACCACCAGCAGCGCACCCGCATAGAGAGACGCGATGCCCGCAAAGAGCAGAAAGTTGGAGCGGTAAAGCTGGGCCGTGCGATCGAGAATTTCGCCCAGGGTCAGCGGGCGGAGCGTGGGTTCCATGCCGGGTTCCTTATGCAGCCCCGCGGCCGCCCGGCCAGTGCGCGGCCGGGCCTGCCTGTAACTGCTGTGCAGACGCTTGCCGGGATACTAGCACAGCTCCAGACCCGGATGCGGCCCCGGCAGCCTGCAGCCGGGCGGCCGGATGCGGTAGCCTTTCCTTGCCATGAAGACTCTCAGCCTCTCTGCTCTGCTTTGTGCCGGTCTGCTGACGGCGCTGCCTCAATGCCGCCTCCACGCGCAAATGGTTTCGCCCTCCATCGACAGGCCCGGCGAGCCCTTCTCCTACTTCTCCAAACCCACCGGCGAGATCGGCATGATGGACGCCGAGGCCGCCACCGAGATTACCCCCGAGGGCTACCTGCGCACCGGCTTTGCCGAGATGATGTTCTTCTCCGGCCCCGAGTACACGCCCACCAGCGTGCGCATCCGCACCCTGGAAGAGGGCCACCTGCCCATCGTGCTCTACAGCTTCACCCGCGACGGCATCGTCTACCGCTTCACCCTCTTCGCCGCCACACTCGACGGCCGCCCCGAGGGCACGCTGGTCAACTTCATCCGCGTCTCCATGAAGAACGAGGGCAGCGAAACCACCCGCGCCATTCTGGCCACCGGCATGCGCTACGACGCGCCCAACAACACAGGCGACGAACACGGCGACAACCGCTTCACCCGGCCGGCCAAGGGAGATTTTCCCGGCGACTACCGCCAGCTTGGCGTCAAGTTCAACCCGGATTGGGAGTATGCATTCCAATCCGCCGCCTTCCTGCGCGATGGCAAGCTGCTCTACACCTTCCCTCAGGGCTACGCGCTCCGCGGCTGGACCCTCCACGGCCGCTACAACTACCCACAGGACATCTCCAAGCCCGTCAAGATGCCTGTCGACCCCACCGTGGCCGTCGGCATCGTCACCTACTCCAAACTACTGAAGCCCGGCGCGGAGGAGACCCTCGACTTCAAGATGCCCGTCGTTCCCACCAGCGACGCGGCCACCCTTGCCGCCCTCGATGCGGCATCCTTTGACGCCGCGCATACCCAGGTTGCCGCCTTCTGGAACAAGATTCTCGCCGAGGGCATGCAGATCAGCCTGCCGGAGCCGAAGGTCGTCGACACCTTCGACATCAACCTGCTCTACGACCTCATCGCCCGCGACCACATCGGCCCGGACTACATCCAGACCGTCAACAAGCTGCACTATCACTCCTTCTTCCTGCGCGACGGCGCGGACATTGTGCACAGCTACGACGTGACCGGCTATCCGCTGTTCGCAAAGCAGGACCTCGAGTTCTTCGCCAAGTCGCAGAAGCCCGACGGCAACTTCCTCTCGCAGGAGCAGCAGTACGACGGCTGGGGCGAGGCCGTGTGGGGCTATGCGCAGCACTACCGCATCACCCACGACAAGGCCTTTGCCGAGTGGGCCCTGCCGCAGATTGACCGCGCCGTGGCGTGGCTGAAGAAAGCCCGCGCCGCCGACCCCCTGCACGTGATGCCCTGGAGCGACGTGCGCGACAACGAGAACGTCCCCGGCCACCTGACCGGCTATAACTTCCTCGCCCTCGACGGCCTCCGGCTCGCCATCCAGATGGCCCGCGAAACCGGCCACCCCGATCTCGCCAAATCCTGGCAGGCCGAGTACGACGACTACCGCGCCGCCTTCTTTAAGGTGCTGGACGCGCAGGCCGCCGCCCACGATGGCTACATTCCGCCCGCGCTCGACGGCCAGAAGGGCGGCTATGACTGGGGCAACCTGCTCGCCGTCGTGCCCGAGCCCACACTGGACCCGCACGATCCCCGCGTGACCGCCACGCTCAAGGCCACGCAGGCCAAGTACGCCGAAGGCATCATGACCTATGCCGATGGCGAGTTCCTGCACCACTACCTCACCATCAAGAACACCATGACCGAGGCTATCCGCGGCGACCAGGAGCAGGCCGTCAAGGAGCTCTACGCGCTGCTCCTGCACACCAGCTCCACCCATGCCGGCTTCGAGTACGCCATCAATCCCTGGGGCGACCGCAACTTCGAGGACAACCTCGCCCCGCACGGCTGGTTCGCCGCCGAGTACCGCACCCTGCTGCGTACCATGCTCGTCCGCGAAGAGGGCCGCGATCTGCATCTGCTCAGCGTCGTCTCTCCCGTGTGGATCGGGGCGGGCAAGACCATCGCCGTCTCGCAGGCGCCTACCTACTTCGGCACGGTGGCCTTCACTCTCGATCAGCCTTCATCCGGAGAGGCCGTGCTGCACCTCGACACACACTTTACCAATGCGCCGAAGCAGATCGTCGTCCACCTGCCCTGGTTCGTCGATCTGAAGGCCGCAACGGCGGATGGCAAGCCCGTTTCCGCAGCCGATGGCGCGCTGACCCTGCCCGCAACGGCAAAGGTGCTGCGCCTGCACTGGAGCGCCCGGCCCGGTATTCCGAATCTCAGCTACGCCGAGGCCGTCGAGGCCTACAAGGCCGAGTACGCGCGCCGTTACCATGAGCTGATGCACGGCGACCGGTAACCTATCGCGGCGCTCGCGTTCGGCGGGCGCCGCATTCGTATGCTTTCTTTGCCAGGACCGCCTACAATACAGCGCATGAGTTCCCAGCAAGACTCCATGGCGGCTGACTTCCTCGAATTCTCTTGCAAGAAACTGCTCGATCAATTCTGGGCACGGCTCCAGAGGGCCGTTGAACCGCTCACGGACGAGCAGATCTGGTGGCGGCCCAACCCGGCCAGCAACAGCATTGGCAATCTCATCCTGCATCTGAACGGCAACGTCGGCCAGTGGCTGGTCGCCTCCTTCAGCGGCCTGCGCGACGAGCGCAATCGCCCCGTCGAATTCAACGAGCGCCGCCTCATCTCCAAGCGCGAGCTGCTGGAGCGCCTGGGCGCGACCATGAAGGAAGCCGAAGCCGTGCTGGCGCGGATCACGCCCGATCACCTCGCGCGCATCTACACCATCCAGGGCTACACCGTCACCGGCCTGGCGGCCGTCTATCAAACCGTGGAGCACTTCGGCCTGCACTACGGCCAGATTGTCTATATCGCCAAAACCCTCACCGGCGCGGACCTCGGCTTCTACAGCGAGCTCAACGCCACCGGGCGCACCGCACACAGCAGCACGCACACCACCGTGCCCTAATTCAGGGTCTGAATCTGCGTCCCCTCGGGCAGCTTGACCTGGAACTGGCTGTCCTTGAGCGGCGGATCGGGATTCTCCACCACGCGCTCGACGGACAGCACAAGCTGAATCCCTTCGAGCGGCCGCTTGATTGTGACCACCGAGGGATACTTGCTGCCGCCGCCGTAGTCCTTGTACCGCGTGTAGAACACCTGCGTCTCCAGGTTGCCCTTGTCGTCGTAGAGGTCCTGCTGGTAGGGCAGCAGGTCGTCGCGATGGAAGGTGATCACCCGCACCGGAATCAGGTTATGACTGCCCGGATTGGTGCGGGTCACATTCAGCACATACTCGGGAACAACATAAAGATGCTTCTTCTGCGCATCCTCAATCGTCTCCGTGTCCGCGGTCACCGAGTAGTAGTTGTCCGGCGTCAGCCCGCGCACCATCATCGCGTCGAAGAAGAAGCCGGGCCGCAGGTTTTCGAGCTCGTTCGTCGAGCGCTTCTCCAGCTTGTTCGAGCCCTCGATGGCTTTGTTCTTCTGCGGAATCGACAGCGTGAAGTGCTCGCCGTCGCTGGCCAGCTCAAACACCCGCACCCCGAAGTACTGCGCCACCACGCGCAGCATCTCCGGCTTGCGCATCAGGATGAACCCGCGGCACGATGGGAAATCGGTCGCCTTGCCTTCCTTGCTCTTCAGCTCCGTCGCCTGAATCTCCACCGTGGCCGTCAGCGCCGTCATGCCGTCCCAGCGCTTGTTCAGTTGCGCCACCAGGTCCTCAGGAGAAACCGTCTGCGTGACCGTGGGCTGCTTGGGCACCGGCAGCTTGCGCGTGGTGGGGAACAGTGAGCAACCGGCCAGCAGCAGCGCGGGCAGCAGGGCCAGGGAAGTCCGCAGCAGGCCCTTCATCGCTGGCCTGCTTTCTTCATCGCCGCGCGATACCCCGCCACGTTGCGCTGGTGCTCTTCGAGCGTCGCGGCAAACAGCGAGCGGCCCTGCGGATTGTCGTTCGCCGCCACGAAGTAGAGATAGTCGGTCTGCGCCGGGTGCATGGCCGCCTTCAGCGCGGCGGCTCCGGGATTCGCCACCGGCCCCGGCGGCAGCCCAGCATGCAGATATGTGTTGTAGGGCGTGTCGCGCTTCAAATCGCTTGCATAGATGGTGCCCCGCCACAGCTTGCCAAGCTCCAGCCCATAGATCACCGAGGGATCCGTCATCAGCGGCATCTTCTTTGCCAGCCGGTTTTCAAACACACTGGCCACCAGCGGACGCTCGTCCGCCACAGCCGTCTCCCGCTCCACCAGCGAGGCCAAAGTCACCACTGCGTGCACATTCTCCTTCAAGCCAATCTGCGCGGCTTCCTGCCGGAACCGCCGCACCATCGCCGCCGCAATCTGCTCCGGCGTGGCCTTGCGCGGAAAGTGATAGGTATCCGGAAACAGGTACCCCTCCAGGCTCTTCGCCGCCGGGTCAAGATCGGCCACCAGCGAAGTCTGCAGCGCCGCCTGCTTCAAAAACTCTTCCTGCGTGCCAAATCCCGCCTGCTCCAGCCGGGCGGCAATGTCGAAGATGTTCGAGCCCTCCGGCACGACCACCGTCCTGGTGTACACATCACCCCGTTGGATGCGCGCATACACCTCCAGCACATCCGCCGGATGATCGAATCGATACTCGCCCGCCCGCAGCCGTCCGTGCCGGGCCATCCGCACCGCGTCAAACGCGTACCGCGTGCGCACAATCCCCGCTTCTTCAAGCTGCCGGGCGATCTTCGAGGCCGGAGTTCCCGGAGCAATCTCCACAAAGGTCTCCGTCTGCGGTCCGTAAGGCGTAAAAATCAGCCAGGCGACAGCGCCAGCCGCTGCTACGCATACGAGGAACAGCACCAGCAGGGTTCCCGCCGCGCCTGAGCCTTTATTTTTTCTGCTGCGACTGCGGCCTGCCATTCCCTGCGCTGAATCCTCGAAAAAGGTTCGTTTTCAATAAGACGCGCCGGACGCGCCCGCGGATTCTCTACTTAACTCATTGTATCGGGAGTTCTTCCGCCCGTCCGCCCCGCCGGAGCTGGCATCGCGCGCAGTAATCTGGACTCAGGAGCCTGTCCCGATGCCCGCAACCGCCCCGTCTCCGCGCTACCTCGCCCTCGATGTAGGCGCCAAGCGCATCGGCGTGGCCGTCTCCGACGAGCTTGGCCTGACCGCGCAGCCCGTGCTCACCCTGGAGCGCCGCCGCAGCGCCCGCGAAGACCTGCGCTCGCTGGCCCGGCTGGCCCGCCGCTTCGCCGTGGCCGGCATCGTCGTCGGCAACCCCGTGCATCTCTCTGGCGACGAAAGCCCCCGCTCTACCCGGACCCAGGCCTTTGCCGCCGAACTTGGCACGCTCACCAGCCTGCCCATCCACCTGTGGGATGAGCGGCTCACGACCCGCGAGGCCCACCAGATTCTCTATGAAGCAGGCCATGCCCGCCAGGATCACCGCCGCGTCGTCGACCAGGTGGCCGCTACGCTCATTCTGCAGTCTTTTCTCGACGAGCACCGCGGCAAATCGCCCGCTGCGTAGGCTGTTTTGCGGACCCGCCGCGTATAATGAAATTTCAAGTGTGATGATCTCTCGCGGACTGAGCGAGCCAGCTCCCGCCACGGAACAGGAATGCCCGATCACATCAAAAATCAGCTTCTCAAAGAGATCGAGGCTCTGGAGTACGAGCTCGCGCACGAGCTGCCCGCCGAGATCAAGAAGGCCGTGGCCCTCGGCGACCTCTCCGAGAACGCCGAGTATCACATGGCCAAGCAGCGTCAGGAGTTTGTGAATGCGCGCCTGGGCCAGTTGAAGAAGCGCATGGCCGAGCTTTCGCTCGTCAACCTCGCCAATATCCCGCATGACAAGGCCGGCTTCGGCTCCACGGTGGTGGTCTACGACTCCACCAAGGACGAGGAGATCGTCTACCGCCTCGTCACCAGCGAGGAATCCGATGTGGCCAAGGGCCTCATCTCCACCACCTCGCCCATCGGGCGGGGCATCGTCGGCAAGCGCGTCGGCGACGTGGCCACCATCGTCACGCCCAACGGCAAGCGCGAGCTTGAGATTCTGAAGCTGACCACGATTCACGACGAAGCCGGCGAAAACGGAAACGCCGCAGCCGGCTCCGCACATTAGTTAGGACCTGGAATGACCTGGACCAGCGCTTTCGGCCGCGCCTGCGGCTGGCTTCTCGACCGCATTGTGCACGGTCTGGCTCTCACCCGCATCTCTCCCAATGTCCTGACCTTCATCGGGCTGGTCATCAATATTGTCGCGGCCTTCTTCTTTGGCCACGCCAACGCCGCCAACGCCACCCGCATGTTCCTCTACGCGGGCCTGGTCATCATCGGCGCCGGCATCTTCGACATGGTCGATGGCCGCGTGGCCCGGCGCACCAACCAGGTCACGGTCTTCGGCGCATTCTTCGATTCGGTCATCGACCGCTACTCGGACGTGGTGCTCTTCTTCGGCCTGCTGGTCTACTACGGCCGCATCAACCGGTTCCGCTACGTGGTGCTGGTGGCCTTCGTCATGGTCACCTCGCTCATGGTCAGCTACACCCGCGCCCGCGCCGAGGCCCTCATCGGTTCCTGCAAGGTGGGCTTCATGGAGCGGCCGGAGCGCATTGTCCTCGTCATCCTGGGCGCGCTCTTCAACAAGTGGGGCGTGATGGCCCCGGTGCTCTGGATTCTCGCCGTGCTCTCCACCATCACGGTCATTCACCGCATCCAGTACACCTACTCCAAGACCAAGCACCTGGCACCGATCAGCAGCTAGAGGGTAGCAGCTAGACCGTTCCCTCTTCGCCCTTCGTCCACTGGTCGAGCGTCTGCCGGGGAATGGTCAGGAAGGCGTCGCGGGTGCGCACGTACTTGCCCAGACCGTTCATGCGCCCGATGGCGTGCAACTCCTCGGCCTTGATGTACGGGCCAGCCGGATCGACGAACCGGTCCTCCACATACGCCGCCACCACGCGCCCCAGAATGATCCGCGACCGCCCGATCTCAAGCGTCGTGTGCTCGCGGCATTCAAGCGCCGCATGGGCCTCGGCAATGCGCGGCGTGCGGATCACCTTCGAGGCCGCCGTCGTGAACTTCGCCATCTCGACCTCGCTCGTGTCCGCCGGAAAATCCACTGCACAGATGTTCATCTGCTGCGCGATGTCCTCCGTGACCACGTTCACCACGAACTCGCCCGTGCGCCGGATATTCCGCGCTGTGTCCTTGGGCACGAACTTCTGGCTGGGCCGGTTGGTCACGCCCAATGCCACAATCGCCGGATCGGTGCACAGGTAGTTGTAGGCGCTGAAAGGCGCGGCGTTCAGCCTGCCTTCTTCATCCATGCTGGTCACCAGCGCAATCGGGCGCGGCGCCACCAGGCCGATCAGCAGCTTGTACACCGTGCCGTGCGGCTCAGTCTCAAAATCGAAGTACACGGGAAATCTCCGCTCAGGTAGCGCCGCCTGGAGAGCGCGGCAGTTAGCAGGTCAGGTCCACGGCCGAGCAGCCCGGCTTCACCGGCTTCCACTGCACCAGAAAATCCGTTACTGCCGTAGCCTGCATCCGCCGCATGGCTTCGAACTGGCCGCCCTGCTGGCTATAGATCAGCTTGCCCTTCTCGGTTAGCACGGCCATCGCGGGCACGCCCCGGTCCAGCGGAATCTCGTACCGCTTCGCGATGTCCACGTTCTCGTCCATGCGGCCGATGTTGATGTGCACCAGCACATAGTTGGCATCGAGAATCGGCTTGTTTCGCGCGTTGTGCATGTAGATATCCAGCACCTGGCAGTCGCCGCACCAGTTGCCGCCAAAGTCCAGCAGGATGCGCTTGTGTGTAACCGCAGCCGTCTTCAGCGCCGCGGCCAGGTCGGCCCTCGCCTGCTCCGGCGCGGGATAAATGTCGCGGTTGGCCGGGCTTGCCGGAGAAACGCTCAGCAGCAGAGCTGCCGCAATGGTCACCAATGCGCGCGCACGGAACACGGGGAAGACCTCCATCGGTACCCTCACAGTGTGCCATAAGTGCCACGCCCGCTGCCCCGTTCGTGGGCTCGCAATCCGGCCGCTTCGGGGTACCCTAGAGATGAGATGAATAAGCTCCGCGAAAGACTCGAGGCGCAAGTCTTCTCCGACCTGGGGACCATGATGGAGGGCTACGCCCGCGCCGCCGCCGATGTGGCCCGCGACAGCTTCCACCGCACGCTCGACTTCACCGCCGACTCCGTCGACACCCTCGATGAGGTGCTGGTGCTCGTCAGCGAAAGCCCCGATCTCGACCTCGACTTCGAGGTGCGCCTGTGGGGCGCTTATCTCGGCGAGCTGCTGCGGGTCCGCTACGCCGGCCAGTGGGAGATGACCCAGTATCCCGGCGGCACCGCGGCCGTCCCCGCCATCGACGTGCGCGGCTCCCGGCTCTTTCCCCTGGTCAAGGTCTACCGCCGCCTCACCATGGGCGAAGAGGAAGACCTGCGCAGCTTCTTCTCCATGGTCACCGGCCGCCTCGGCGACCCCGCCC
Organism: Occallatibacter sp.; assembly: GCA_035549115.1. GTDB lineage: Bacteria > Acidobacteriota > Terriglobia > Terriglobales > Acidobacteriaceae > Telmatobacter. The sequence goes on from DASZRQ010000002.1 coordinate 17,452, forward strand.
GCGTGAACTGAGGTCACCCGCCCTCCAGCCCGTTCCCTGGCCCCCGCTCCGTATCCTTTGTGCGACAATAGCTGGTGACAGCGCGCCTGCTCGATTTGGCGCGCGGAGGATGAACAATGGGCGATTTATTGCAGCCATGGCACCTGATTGTGCTGGCAGTCGTGGCCTTCCTGCTCTTTGGCGCCAAGCGGCTGCCGGAGCTGGGCAAGGGACTGGGCGAAGGACTCAAGGGATTCAAGGAAGGGCTCAAGGGCGTGAGCGAGAGCGGCACCACCTCGACCGCGCAGAACACGCCGCCCCCGCCGCCGAACTCCACTCCTGCGGATCAGAAGTAAGCGGAGACAACTCGACGGGGAGCGCATGGCGGTCCCCGCAACAGGAAAGGCCTGCGGCGCGCCGCAGGCCTTTGCATTTCTCCATGCGCCTTGCCGTTACGGCAGGTCGGTCGACGTGGCGGACGGCCAGTAGCCGGCCTTGGCGTTGACCTCGAGACCCGGCCGCTCCACGCGCACATCGATCTTGCGGTACTTGCCGTCGAGCATCGGCTCGTGCGTCGCGTACACCAGCGTGTACTGGGTCCGCGCCTCTTCGGCAATCTTCGCAAAGCTGCGCTCGATGCCGTTCTGGCTGCCTTCCGCATCGGCCTCGCCGCCCGTCGCGTAAATGTACTTGGTCAGCAGGTTGTCGTACATCTGGAACGGCAGATGGAACCGGCTCAGGTAGCCCTGGCCCCACCGCGCGGAGTCGCCCACCAGCGTTCCCCACACCGAGATGTTGTTCGTCTGCAGGTAGCGCAGCACGTCCTTGTAGCTTGCCTTGCTGCCCGCTTCCTTGCCGTCGGAGATCACGTAGATGATCCGCCGCCGTCCCCTGGGCCGCGTGGAAAGCTCCTTGGCCGCAGCCAGAATCGCGTCGTTCAGCGTGTGCACTTCCCTGGGAATCGTGATCACGCCGCTGCCGCTGCCCGCCGAGCGGCCCTCCTGCAGGTTCGGGTCGGCGCAGTTGCCGTTCACGTGGATATTGCAGCCGGCGAACGGTCCGCTGTTCACCGGAATCAGCTCTTCAGTGCCGGCCGCCTTGGCCAGCGAGAGCACCGCCGGCACGCGCGCGCTCTGCGCACCAGTAAAGCCGGTCCACTCGTGCGCAATGTGGCTGTAGGTGAAGACCGCGATCTCGTCGTAGTCAGTAAACGCAGCCTGCAGCGCGCCCAGCGAGTCATTCACCCGCTCCATCACATCGGAGGTCAGCCCCTGGTCGATCACGAAGGCGATCGATAGCGGCGCGGAGCTGACCGAAAAGACCTTGAGGGGCTCGTAAGTGCCGTTCTCGAAGACCCGGAAATCCCGCCAGGTGAGCCCCGGAACCAGCTTGCCCTTCGAATCCTTTACCGTCACAGGAATTTCGACATAGGTCGTATAGACGCGGATGATCTGCCCGATCTCTTCGGGCGTCGCGGTCTGCGGCGGCGTGCTCTGCTCCGGCGGCGGGGGCGGAGTGGGCGGCGGCGCCGTCTGCCGCGGCACGTCCGTCGAGGAGGATGCGGGTCCCGATGCGTTCGGGCTGCCTGACCCGTCGGATTCCGTGCTCGCGCCCAGTCCCGGCGTGATCGGCCCGGTCACATTGGTCAGAGGAGCCGTCGCCTGCGGCTTGGGGGCATCCGGAACCGGCGCAGAGGGCTGTTGCTGCTGGGCCACAGCCCCGGCAGCCGCGATCAATCCAAATCCAAGCCCTGCGGCCAGCGCCGCTTTCAAACCAGACATCACAGGCTATCTTCCTCCCACCAAACCACTTGCGCCGCAAGCCCACCTGGGGCGCGCGACCGCCGGCACCCTGCGCAAACCCGCGCAGAGACTGCACTCGACAGAGTATCAGACGCACCAGCCGCCAGCAGGTTGCCCTCCGGCCCGCGGTCGAATCGGATATGCTCCCTGGGGAGCGCGAATTTCGTCTATCTCCATGAGCATGCCGAACCCCCTGCAAGCCGCATTCACGCGCGCAGCCCTGCTGTGCGCCCTGGCAGCCGCCCCGGCGGCCTGGGCCCAGCTCGCTCCCTCGCCGGACGCGCCTCCCGTCAGCAACGCTCCCGCGGCTCCCGCGGACGACGCCTCCGTCGCCACCTTCAAGATCGAGGTCAACCTCGTCAATCTCTTCTTCACGGTCAAGGACTCCAAGGGCAACCTCATCCCTCACCTCACCAAAAATGACTGCTCCGTCACCGAGGACAAGGTTCCCCAGACCCTCAAGACCTTCACCGCGGAGACCGACCTGCCCTTGACCCTTGGCATCCTGCTCGATACTTCCGGCAGCCAGCAGCGCGTCCTGCAGCTCGAGAAGGACGCGGGCAGCCAGTTTCTGGAGCGCGTTCTCAAACATCAGGACCAGGCCTTCCTCATCGGCGTCGATGTGAACGTCGACCTGTTGCAGGATCTGACCAACAGTCCCCACGAGCTGGCCCGCGCCCTGAACAAAGCCCAGATCAACGCAGGCGTCGGCCTGGGCCCCGGCCCGGTGCCCACCAACAATCCTCGCGGCACGCTGCTCTACGACGCCGTCGATCTCGCCTCCCGCGACAAGCTCAGCCAGGAGACCGGACGCAAGGCGCTCATCCTGCTCACCGATGGCGAGGACCAGGGCAGCCGCACCAAGCTCGAAGATGCCATCGCCGCCGCCCAGCGCGTCAACGCCGTCGTCTACGTCATCCTCATTGCCGATGTGGAGAGCTATCTCGACGCGGGCGTGGGCTACTACGGCTACTCGCCGATGAAGAAGATGGCCGAGGAGACCGGCGGCCGGGTCATCAACGTGGGCAACAACGGCAGAAAACTGGAAGCCGCCTTTCAGCAGATCGAGGACGAACTGCGCACCCAGTACATCGCCACCTATACGCCTACCAATGCCAAGCTGGACGGCACCTTCCGCCGCATCGCCGTCGAGTGCAAGGGCGACAACGGCGAGAACCTCAAGGTGCAGGCCCGCAAGGGCTACTTTGCTCCGTCGCCCGCCAACTGACGCCGCGCCAAACCCTCGCGGCGGGGTTGCCTGGGAATCATGCGCGTTATCCGCGGAAATTCACTTCGGCATTGTGTCGTTTCGGAACACTCCGTTACCTTCACCGGCAATTCCGTAATCTGGCGGTCATAATGCCCCGCATCTACTATCGGCAGTAGCAGGACAAATCATGAGCCTGCGCGAAGAAAAACCATGGCTGTCTGGATTTCAGGCATTTCTTTGAATTTTTTGCCCCGGTAAGGAGTTGTCGATGTTGCACGAGTATGCCGCGCACGAGCCGGTGGAGATCAGCCCCCGCTTTCGCCGCACTATCGAGGAACGGATCGAGCGCCTGGAACGCGATGCGGCCTTCGACGAAGCCTATGTCGCGCAGCTCGATAACCCCGACCACATTCGCCGTCATCTGCTGCTGGCGGCCTCGCAGCGGGCTGAGGCGCTACGCATGCGCATCTTCCTCGACCACACTGGCACCCGCCTGCCCCGGCCCCTCATCGTTCTTTAGCGCGCTGCAACAGCAAGGCCGCGTCTCCCTTCAGCGGGGCGCGGCCTTTGCATTGCAATCTTTGGAGCACCAGGAGGGAGTTGAACCCCCGAATACAGGTTTTGCAGACCTGCGCGTTAGCCACTTCGCCACTGGTGCCCGGACACTGCCTGCCGGCACAAACGAAAAACCCGACCTGCCCTGAGGCAGGCCATTCCGCATCCGATTCCGTTCCTGCGAATCTCTACGGCCATGCGCCCCGCTGCGGGGCGGCCCTGAACATCAACTGAAGTACCGCACAGTCTTTATGTTATGGACCTTCGCACTCGTACTGCCGGTGCAGTAAAGTCAGGCTAGAAGCTGGTCCACAGCATGTCAAGGTGGAAAACCCCTGTTCAACGTTCACTCCGTAATGGAGAAAGCATGACGAATACCCGCGCGCTCGATTACTCCCTGGTCGATGTCTTTACCGCATCCGCTCTCGCCGGCAATCCCCTCGCCGTGGTCATGGATACCGTGGGCCTCGGCACCGAACAGATGCAGGCCATTGCCCGCGAGTTCAACCTGAGCGAGACCACCTTCGTCGAGCGCCGCTCCGCTGCTATCGAGCAGGCCGAAGGCGTGCGCGTGCGTATCTTCACCACCGAAGAGGAACTGCCCTTCGCCGGCCATCCCACTCTCGGCACCGCCAGCGTGCTCCGCGCGCAGGCTCCTGAAACTCTGCGCGGCGGCATCATCACCCTCGCCCTCAACGCGGGCCCCATCCCCGTGGGCTTTGACGAACAGGACGGCGTCCTCTTCGCCGAAATGACCCAGCGCGATCCCGAGTTCGGTGTAGCCATTGATCCCACGCTTGTCGCGCATCTCACCGGCCTCACGGTCGACGACCTCGATCCCTCCGCACCGCCTCAGGTCGTCTCCACCGGCACGGCCTTCATCATCGTCGTGCTGCGCTCGGTTGAGGCTCTCAGACGCCTGAGCGTGCGCCAGGCCGAGGCCGCCGCCACGCTGCGCACGCATGGAGCCCGCTGGTTCTACGTCCTCGCTCCCACCGGCGATGCCTCGCCTGCCTTCCGCACCCGCATGCAGTTCAACAATGGAGAAGACCCCGCCACAGGCTCCGCCGCGGGCTGCGCCATCAGCTATCTCGCCGCTCGCGGCATCGTGCCTTCAGGCCAGCGCATCCACGTCCGCCAGGGCGTCGAGATCCATCGCCCCAGCGAACTTTTTCTCTCCGCGCGGCTTGCCGGCTCCAGGGTCACAGATGTGCGCGTCGGAGGCAGCACCGTTCCTGTTGCAATGGGACAGCTTTTCCTGCCGTAATTAACACGCTTTCAACAGATGTTCATCTTCGCAAGTTGTCTGCGTTGTTGCATGTGCAGGTTTTCCACGTGTTACAGGTGGGTTTTCACGCGCGCTTTCGCTTCTCCTTCCCTCTTTTCTCCTCGCGCGGTTATCCGTACTCTTGCCAAGCATTGAGACAAATTCACCGGCCCTTTCGAGCCGGTCTTGCCCCAAGGCTTCAGCCACACAACGCATCGCGCGGCCATTGGCCGCGTTGCGCGGAACGGCCGGAAGCAGCGTTGCGAGAGCGCGCTTCCGTGCCTGGCCCATGCGGCCCTCGCGCAGACCTGCTGTCTCAGCGGGCCGGTGCTTCGTGCGTCTTGCGGGCAGGATACATATTTTTTTGAAGGAGCGGGTTTCACCCAACAAAACTATGCGGCCCAAGAAAGTCATCCTCTGCGTCGACGACAACGAACAGGATCTCTCCGTTCTCAGCTTCACTCTCTCCACCAACGGCTACCGCGTGCTTGCCGCCGTGACACCGGACGAGGCCATCGCGCTCTTCGGCGACAATGCGGTCGACCTCGCCCTCATCGATCACGCCATGCCGCAGATGGATGGCAACCAGCTTGTGAAAAAGCTGAAGGTGATGGCCGGGCATGTGCCCATGATCCTGCTCGGCGACCTGCAGAAGATGGAGGGCCAGCCCCACGCAGCCGAGGCCTTCATCGGCAAAAAGACCTGCACCTCCCACGAGCTGCTGGAGCGCGTCAAGATCATGAGCGCGCGCAAGCGCGGCCCCCGCAAGGGCGTGCCCCGCATCCAGCCCCACTCGGAGCTGGCCGTGGCCTCCTGAGCAGGCGCCTAATCCTCTTGACGACCCTACGCACCGGCGGGCATACTCCGCAGTTAGCCCAGCCGGTGCTTCCTCTTTCATCCTCCGGCAGAAGCAGGGTCCTCATGGATTTTGATCTTGTTCTTGTGCGTCTTCTCTTCGTCGCTTTGTTGTCCGGGGTTTGCTACTTCCTCCACCCGTTCGGCCTCAACAGCATGCAGGGCGCCGCTGCCGGCGCGCTCGCGGCACTCGCGGTCATCGTCTTTGAGCTGCGCGTGCGGGCGCTCACGCTGCGCCGCCTCATCGGCGCGGTTGCGGGCAGCGTGCTCGGCATCTTCGGTGCGGCCCTCTTCTGCCTGGTGCTGCGCTCCGCGCCGCTCAACGCCTCGACCTCCGCGGTCCTGCAGATCTTCGTTCTGCTCCTGATGACCTACGTAGGCCTGCTGGTGGGCGCCAACAAGGGCGACCTGCTCAACCCCGCCGCCCTCGGCACCATCTTCAGCGGAGAAAAACCGCTGCGCCGCTCCGCCAAGGTCCTGGACACCAGCGTCATCATCGACGGACGCATCGCCGACATCGCCGAGGCCGGCTTCATCGACGGCACCATGGTCGTTCCCGAATTCGTGCTGCGCGAGCTGCAGGTGGTCGCCGACTCCACCGACGGGTCAAAAAGACAGCGGGGCCGCCGCGGCCTCGACATGCTGCAACGCATGCAGTCCAACTCCAATCTGCAGGTGCAGATCGTTCCCGACGACTTCCCCTCCATCCGCGAAGTCGATCTCAAGCTGCTGGAACTGGCGAAGAAGTGGGAGGCCAAGGTCGTCACCAACGACTTCAACCTCAACAAGGTCGCGCATCTCCATCACGTTGAAGTGCTCAACATCAACGATCTCGCCAACGCCCTCAAGCCCGTGGTGCTGCCCGGCGAGCACATGACCGTGCTCATCCTGAAAGAAGGCAAGGAGTACAACCAGGGCGTCGGCTACCTCGACGACGGCACCATGGTCGTGGTCGATCACGCGCGCAAGATGATCGGCAAGTCGGTCGACATCTCCGTCACCAGCGTGCTGCAGACCGCCAGCGGCAAAATGATCTTCGGCAAGATGGAAGAAAACGGCAAGACCGCCGAGCCCATCAAGACCGGTGCCATTGAAATGGCCCACTAGCCACGCTAGTTTTGCGTCAGAGCAAGGCTTCAGCCGCGCGCCCGCAGATCCCACGAGTAAAACATCAAGGCCGCTCCCGATGAGAGCGGCCTTTTGCCTTGCCGGCTTGACGAATCAATACTTCTGCACGCTCGGATCAATCTCATCGGCCCATGCCAGAATGCCCCCGGCCAGGTTCTTCACCTGCGTGTAGCCATTCTGCGCCAGAAACTCCGCGATGCGCTGCGACCGCGCGCCGCTGCGGCACTGCACCACCACCTCGCGGTCCCGCGGAATCTCGGCGAGCCGCTGCGGCACATCGTTCTGTGGAATCAGCGTGCCGCCGATCTGCGCAATCTGGACCTCGTAGGGCTCGCGCACGTCCAGCACAAACACATCCTCGCCCGCGTCGCGCCGCTGCTTCAGCTCCTTCACACTCATCTGCGGAATGCCGTTCTTCATCGTCTTGTCTTCCTTCGTCTCCGGCACAATGCCGCAGAACTGCTGGTAGTCGATCAGCTCCGTGATCGTTGGATTCGCACCGCACACCGGGCACTCGGGATTCTTGCGCAGCTTCAGCTCGCGGAACTTCATGTTCAGCGCGTCCACCAGCAGCAAACGCCCGGTCAGCGGCGTTCCCTTGCCGAGAATGAGCTTGATCACCTCCGTTGCCTGGATCACGCCCACCAGGCCCGGCAGAATGCCCAGTACGCCGCCCTCGGCGCAGCTCGGCACCAGCCCCGGCGGCGGCGGCTCGGGATACAGGCACCGGTAGCACGGCCCATCCTCGGTGGCGAACACACTCGCCTGCCCCTCGAACCGGAAGATGGAGCCATACGCATTCGGCTTGCCCAGGATCACGCACGCATCGTTGACCAGGTACCGCGTTGGAAAATTATCCGTCCCGTCGGCCACCACATCGTAGTCCTTGATGATCTCCAGCGCATTCGCGCTGGTGAGCATCGTCTCGTGCTTGACCACGTTCAGCGCCGGATTCAGCGCCGTCAGCTTTTCGGCGGCCGAGTCCAGCTTCTTGCGGCCCACGTCCTTGGTCGAGTGGATGATCTGCCGCTGCAGGTTACTCGCATCCACCACATCGAAGTCGACAAGGCCCAGCGTGCCGATGCCCGCAGCAGCCAGATAAAACGCCAGCGGCGAGCCCAGCCCGCCCGTGCCCACGCACAGCACCTTGGCGGCCTTCAGCCGCTGCTGTCCCTCAAGCCCAACCTCGGGCAGAATCAGGTGCCGCGAGTAGCGTGCAAGCTCATCGCTCGTCAGCTCGGGCAGCGGAATCGCTTCTGTCAAAGCACTCATACATACCTGCTCAGTTCACAGTTCGTAGTTCACAGTTCACAGTTCACAACACTGGCTCACGGAAACATTCATGCGCCGCAAGGCGCGACTGCCCGTGCGGCTAGCACCCGCCTGCAATCGACGGAATGATCGACAGAGTATCGCTTGCCTTCACCGCCGTCGCTTCCTTCTCCGGCAGGTAGCGCACATCCTCGTCGTTCAGGTAGAGATTCACAAAAGCGCGCACCCTGCCCTCGGGCGTAAACAGGTGCTTGCGCAGGTCAGGATGCGCCGTGGTCAGCGTCTCCAGCACCTCGGCCAGCGTGGCCGCGGCCACCTCAACCTCGGCCTGTCCCCCGGCAAAGCCGCGCAGGGGCGTAGGAATAAAAACCTTCATAGCTACAGGGACCTCGATCTGTTCTCTCTCTAGGATGCCCCACCGGACCACAAGGATGAAAGTTCTGCATCCATGGAAAAGCGGCCCAGCCACACCGGAGCCGCTTTCGTGCAGTCCCTGTGCGTCTTCTATTTGCCCGTTTTGCCTCAGGCGCTACCGTGCTGCCGCCTCTGCCGCGCGCAGCGCAAGCCCCCGCGCCACGGAGGTAAACTCGTTTCCGCTGCGGATGCGCTCGCCGCCGAACCGCTGCGCAAAGATGCGCCGCACCGACGGCACAAACGAGGTGCCGCCGGTCAGAAACACGCGATCCACCGCCCGCGCATCCACGCCCGTCTTCACCAGCAGCTCGTCCACAGCGCCTTCCATCGCGCGCACGTCGTCCGCAATCCACGCCTCGAAGTCCGCGCGCGTGACCGACACCTTCAGGTCCACGGTGGGCGCAAACGTGCTCCCCAGCCGAAAGCGAAACTCCGCATGCTCGCTCTGCGACAAGGCGAACTTCACTCTCTGCACCGCCTGGTGCAACTGATAGCCCAGATCCTCGTCCACAATCGCCATCAGCGCCTCGATCTTCTCCGGCTCCTGCGCACGGACGCGCGCGCTCTTCAAGATCTCGCGCACATTGTTCGTGCGCAGAAACGAGAGATAGTGCCACCGCTCGAGGTTCGCGTAAATCCACGCCGGAACGGCCTGCAGCAGCTTGCTCCCGGAGCGCGCCAGCGACTCCGAGCCCAGCGCCGGCGACACCAGCCTGCGCACAATCCGCGCGTCAAACGCATCGCCGGCCAATCCCACGCCGCTGTTGCCCAGCAGATCGTTCGCCTTGCGCCCGCGCCGCCGCACTCCCGGCCCCACCTGCAGCAGCGAAAAGTCGCTGGTGCCGCCGCCAAAGTCGCCGATCAGGATCAGCTCGTCGTGGTCCAGCGTCGACTCATATGCGTAGGCCGCTCCCACCGGCTCCATCTCGAACTCCACATGCTCGAACCCCGCCAGCGCAAAGGCCTCGCGCAGCCGCCCCAGCGCGAACTCCTCGTCTTCCTCGCTCTCCGCGCCCACGAACCGCACCGGCCTGCCCACCACCGCCGTGCGCACCTCGTCGTCGAACTGCCGCGCCGCGTGCCGGCGCAGGTCTGTGAGCATGCGCGCAATCAGCTCTTCCAGTTTGTAGCGCCGCCCGAAGACCTCGGTGCCCGTCAGAGTCTTACTGGTGAGGTGCGACTTGAGCGACTGCACCAGCCGCCCTTTCTCATGCGCGTCCAGATAGCGCTCAATTGCCTGCGGACCCGCATATGCGTGCGTCTTCTTCGGCCCGCCGCCGCTCTTCTCCTGCTCGAAGTAGAGCACCGAGCGAAACGACTCCGTCGCCCCGCCGCCCGCCGTGGGATACACCGCCAGGCGCACCGCTCCGTCGCGGTCCACGCACGCAACCGAGCTGTTGGTGGTGCCGAAGTCGAAGCCCACCGCGCATGTCGAGTGTTTTGTTGTGCCCATTGCCTTCCGATGCGCGAGCCCACGGCCCGCGTCCCATATCGCGGACTCTCTACGCGATGATTTCGATCGTCATCGGCTCGAACCGCTTGTCCTCTTCCGCCGCGCCCGCCAGCAGAAATGCATTCGTGGCCGCCGCCTTGCCCTGCGCCACTTCCGTAATCACATACGCGCAACCCAGCCAGTGCGCCTCCGCAAAGTCCGTCTGCGACCACTGCGCCGGATGGTCGGGATGCGAGTGATAGAAGCCCACAATCTCCTGCCCCGTGCTCCGCGCCGCGCGCTCGATCTTCACCAGCTCAATCGGCGCAATCTGGTAGCGATTGTGGGCCGAGTCTGTGCGCGTGTTTCCAGCCTTCACGGCCTCGGCGGCTTCCAGGCTCCCCTGCATGGAGTGCCGCCCCAGCAGCACTCCGCAGCACTCATGCGGATACGTCTCCTCGCCGTGCGCGCGCAGGCTCTCGTAAACCACGCGCGGCAGCCGCAGCACGCTCATCCTTCCTCCCAGAACCGCTCGCTCAGATACTTGTCCGCCGAGTCGGGCAGCACCGTCACAATCACCGCCTGCCGCCCCGCCGCGGCTTCCTCGCCGGCCACGGACAGGCACGCCGTCACGGCCGCGGCCGCAGAAATGCCCACCAGCAGCCCCTCTTCCCGCGCCAGCCTCCGCGCCATGGCATAGGCGGCCTCGGTTTCAATCGCTATCTCCCGGTCCGCCAGAGACGGATCGTAGATGGCCGGCACAATCGACGCCGCCATGTACTTCATCCCTTCGAGCCCGTGGAACGGCGAGTCCGGCTGAAAGCTGATGGCCGTGATCGCCGGGTTCAGCTCCTTCAGCCGCCGCGTCGTGCCCATGAAGGTCCCGCTTGTGCCCAGCCCGGCGATGAAGTGCGTCACCGCGCCCCCCGTCTGCGCCCAAATCTCCGGCGCGGTCGTGGTGTAGTGCGCCCGCCAGTTGGCGTCGTTCGAGTACTGATCGATGTAGAAGAACCTCTCCGGCTCCTTCGCCGCCATCTCCCGCGCCCGCCGGATGGCTCCATCCGAACCCTCGTCCGGCGCGGTCCACTCCACCTGCGCCCCGTAGGCCTGCAGAATCCGCTTCCGCTCCGGCGACACATTGCGCGGCATGGCCAGCGTCACCGGGAAGCCCAGCGCCGCACCCAGCATGGCAAAGGCAATCCCCGTGTTGCCGCTGGTCGCGTCCAGCAGCGTCTTGCCCGGCCCCAGCAGCCCCCGTTCCATCGCGTCGCGCACCATGGATGCCGCCGCGCGGTCCTTCACGCTGCCGCCGGGATTCGCCCACTCGGCCTTGCCCAGAATCGTCACGCCCCTGAGGCCGCGCGCAATCCGCTCCAGGCGCACCAGCGGCGTATGCCCAATGCGCTCCAGCACCCGTGTTCCCGGCGCACCCTGTTCCGTTGTCATTCTCATCGTGAGAAGCCCTCGACCCCACGCCAATTGCGGCCCCCCGGCGCGGTGTGCGAGATTGAATGCAGGGAAGTTTCGCGTCTCCCTGTTCTATCTTCGCATTCAGGACGGCTCCCATGGCACGCACGCTCCCGAAACCCGGCTTCGATCAGGCCCTTGCCACGCTGCGCTCCCATGACTTTGAGGTTGCGCCCTATGCCGGCGGCGGAACCCTGGTTTCCAAGCACGGAGCGGCCGCCGTTCTCACCCAGGGCACGGCCGCTCAACCCGTGGCCTATGCCATCCATCCCGGCATCCTCGTCCGCGGCGAAGTCGGCCGCCTGCTCGATCGCGGCTACCAGAAATTTATTAAGTCTTCCCAATATGAATTGCCCGCAACGGCGGCCCAATTGCATGCCATCCACGCATTCAGCGAGGAACTGAACCTGCTCACCGGCGGCGAGGTGCTGTACAACCTGGCTCTCGGCACCACCAGCGACCTCTACCAGTACGACCGCCTTAGGGGCCGGGAAGAGGAACCTCATCCGGCCGCGCGGCCCTGGGAGCTGGCCGGCGGGCACTGAGCCCTCCTCCTCGCAGCCGCGGGGAGAGCATGGAATCCGCTTCTCAATCCAGGAACGATTCGCCCCAGTACCGCCGCCGCAGAGCCTACCCCCGCTACACCGTCGATACCACCGCCATCCTTTACATGGTCGATGTGGGCGCCAGAATGACCGGCCGCCTGCTGAACCTGAGCCTCGGCGGCTGCCTCATCCGCACCGACGATCGCTTTCCCACCGGCGCCTTCCGCCGCATCGAAGCCGAGTTCTGCCTGCAGGGCATCCCCTTCCGCCTTCCCGGCGTCACGCAGAACGTCCGCGACCGCCGCAATGTCGGCATCCGCTTTCTGGACCTGAGCGACCGCAAGCGCGAGCAGCTTGCCCGCCTCATGCGCGAGATCGCCGAGGAGTCCGGCTCGGATGTCCCCAGCGACAGGCCCGAAGGGATGCCCGGCTGATCTGGACTAGCTCTGGATTGGATATGGATGATTCGACGTGTGCCGCCGGTCAGTTGGGCCGGCCCGGTACTTCCCGCGCCGCCAGCGTGCACTCCGCGCAGGTGCAATGCCGCCGCAGATACTCCCAGGAGTAGATGCCGCCCGAGTGCCCATCCAGCCAGTTGAACTGGATCGCATACCGCCCCACGCCGTGCGCGCTCGCCGGTTTCGCCGGAGGCTTGTACATGGGCAGCAGCTCCATCGACTTCGGCCGCGGCTCGCCCGCCCTGCGGCCTTCGTTCTTCCGCTCTTCAATGCAGGTGGCGCAGGGGCAGGCATCGCGCAGCCATGCAAAGCTCCACACGCTCCGGTGCCCGTCCTGCCAGTCGATCTCCAGGCCTTTGCCTTCGCTCAGGAGCACTCGCACCTTGGCCGGCGTCATGGCGGCGCGCGTCAGCGGCTGCTCTACCATCTCGGCGGCTGCGGCTTCTTCCTTGCTCAGAAAGCGAATGCCCTCGTGGCTCATGTCTCTATTGTAGGTCTCTCCTGTCCCTGCCGTCATACACCAGCTTCAGCACCAGGATTGCCACCGCCAGCGTCAGCGTAATCGCATTCGCCGCGATGATCGGCCGCGAGCCGATCCCGATCCCGTACACCAGCCAGCAGGCCACGCCGAACGAGAACAGCAGAAACATCAGCAGCGAAATATCCCGCGCGCTCTTCCGCTGCCACACGCGGATCAACTGCGGCAGAAACGACAGCGTCGTGCAGAAGGCCGCCACCGAGCCGATCCCCTCAAACCATGCGCGCGGCACCGCGCTTGTCCACAGTTGCGCCATCATCTCAGCCACTCTTCCAGAAGAACCATGCCGACATGATCAACCCGATCGCCACCACCGTCATGCGCAGCGCGCCGCGCGGAATCCGCCGCGCCAGGCTCGCCGACATGTACCCGCCGATGGCACACGTGGCCATTGCCACCAGGCAGAACCGCCACACCACCTGCCCATTGCACACAAAGATCAGGAACGCCATCCCGTTGGCCATCGTGGTCGAAACCACCTTCAGCGCATTGATCTCGTTCATGTCCTGAAAGCCGAACAGCGACAGCAGCGTGATGAGCACGAACCCCGCGCCCGCGCCAAAGTAGCCGATGTAAAAGCACACCGCCGTGGTGGCCGCGAACACGATGCTCAGATGCGGATGCCCGGCGTTCGTCCCGCCCTTGCGCCGCTCCAGCCACTTCGACACCGGCCCGCTGGCCGCGAAGATCAGCGCCGCCGCCAGCAGCAGCCACGGCACCAGGTGCAGAAACGTCCGCTGCGGCGTATGCAGCAGCACCATGGCGCCGCACGTGCCGCCCACAAACCCCGCCGCACCCATCCAGACCGCCAGCCGCAGATGCTGCCGCACATACCTGCGATACGCCGCAATCGAGGTCACCTGCCCCGGCCACAACGCAACTGTATTGGTTGCGTTTGCCTGCACCGGCAGCATGCCCATGCCCAGCATTGCCGGAAACACCAGCAGCGAGCCGCCGCCGGCCACGGCATTCAGCAACCCGCCCAGAAAAGCCGCCACAACCAGCCAGATCCAGTGCCAGTCAATCGATGGAGAAAACGCCGCGAGGGCCGTGGGAGACATGCCCTTTTATTGTAGAGTGCGGCCGCCGCAAGATATTCCTGTCCCGCCGTCTCGCCGCGCGGTATTCTCGTGCCATGCTTCGGCTTCCTGTCCGTGCCCTGTTTGCCTCGGGGATTCTCCTGCTCGGCCTTTGCCTGCCTGCAGCCGCGGCCGCGCCACCGCAGGTTCCCGCCATCTCCATTGACGGCCTGGGCAAGGGCATCGCACCTATCGACGGTCCATGGGAGTTCCACCTCGGCGACAACCCCGCATGGGCCATGCCGCAAACCTCAGACACCGGCTGGGAGCAGATCACCGCCGACACCACCTGGGGCGCACAGGGCCACCCGGCCTACACCGGCTATGCCTGGTACCGCAAACGCATCCATATCTCCCTTGCTCCCGGCGCCGATCCTGATCTCGCCCTCTTCATCCGCCACATCGACGACGCCTACGAAATCTACTGGAACGGCGTGCGCGTCGCACAGTATGGCAAGATGCCGCCCAGCCCAACCTACTACTACCAGGCGCCGCCGCAGACCTTCGGTCTCGGCCCGGCCAGCGATGGCGTCCTCGCCGTTCGCGTCTGGAAGGCTCCGCTCAGCTCCTTTGACTCCGACCAGCTCGGCGGCTTCATCGAGCCTCCGCTCATCGGCAGCCCCGCCGCCATCGCCGCGCACAAGGCCAGCCTCGACTACACCTGGCTCCGCAGCCGCCAGTATTATTTCGCCCTGCACAGTCTCAACGGCATCGTCATGCTGCTCAGCCTTATCGCGTGGCTCCGCAACCGCAATCAGCCGGTGCTGCTGGCCATGGCCGCCTTCAGCGGCTCTTCCATCGTCTCGCTCATTCTCGTGGGCATGCGGCTGCACTTCTCTTTTTCCTTTGCCATTGGCGCGCTGCAGCCCACGCTGGCCTTTGCGGACATTGGCCTCTGGTTCCTGCTGCTCTATCTGCTCCGGCTCGACGGCGACCCGCGCATCCGCAGGCTCACCTGGATTTTTGCGATTATCGACCTCTGCAGCGCCTCCACCGATGGCAGCCTCATGTTCATCGACTGGTCCAATCCGGCCCTGATCGCCTTCGGGCAGATCACCGACGGCCTCCTCACCGCCGTCTTCACGGCCGCGGAGATGTTCCCCCTTGTCTTGGTTTTCTTTGCCCTGCGCCGCCGCAACAGCCTAGGCCTCGACTCCGCCCGCTGGTTCCTGGCCGGAGCAGCCTGCCTCGATGGCATGCTCAACGTCCTCCGCATCGCTCTCGAACAGGGCAACCGCTTCACCCACTGGACCCTCGGTAACAGGCTCGTCGCGCCCATCTTCTCCATCAACGGGAACGTCTTCAATGCGCAGATTCTGGCCGATACCCTGCTGCTCATCGCCATCGTCTACGCAGTCGCCCGCTACGTGCAGGAGTCGGCCCGCCGGCACAGCGCGCTCGCGCAGGAGCTCCAGAGCGCTCGCGAGCTGCAGCGCGTTTTGATCCCCGACGAGTTGCCCAACCTGCCCGGCTTTGCCTTCACCAGCGCCTATCGCCCCGCGCAGGAGGTGGGCGGCGACTTCTTCCAGGTCATCCCTCTCGAGGGCGAGCACGCCGGCTCGACCGTCATCCTGCTCGGCGATGTGAGCGGGAAGGGGCTCAAGGCCGCCATGACCGTTTCGCTCGTTGTCGGCGCAGCCCGCGCCATCGCGCGCTTTGCGCCCGGCCCAGCCGAGCTGCTTGCCGAACTCAACGAGCGCCTCTATGGCCGCCTGCAGGGAGGCCTCGTCACCTGCATGGCCCTCAACCTCCGCGACGACGGCCGCTGCATCGTCGCCAGCGCCGGCCATCCCTCGCCTTACCTCAACCGCAAGGAGCTCAAGCTCCCCGGCGCACTGCCCCTCGGCGTCGTCGCCTCGGTGAGCTACGAGGAGACCTCCGTGCGCCTGCGCGAGGGCGACCACTTCGCCCTCTATACCGATGGCCTGCTCGAGGCCCGCAGACCCTCCGGCGAAATTTTCAGCTTTGACCGCCTCGACGCCCTCTTCTCCGCCGAGCCCGACGCCCTCCGCGCTACCGAGGCCGCCGTCGACTTTGGCCAGGAGGATGACATTACCGTCCTCACCCTCACCCGCCTCATGCCCGGCGAAAAATCCGTCAGCGAGCTCATCGCCCCGACCCTCGCCCGCGCATAAACAGAGTTTCCGCTCATCGTCCCCGAATCAGGTTTTT
>DASZRQ010000003.1:0-6682 GCA_035549115.1 Occallatibacter sp.
AGTGCGGTCGCCGGTGGTCATGGCGGCAAGCATGGCCGCGTCTTCCGGGCTCAGGCGCAGCCACGGCGGCAGGTTGCGCATGGCGGCGGGCAGGGCCAGCAGGCGTGCGCTGGCTGCGTGCTGCAGCTCCGCAATGTGGCAAGCGAGAAAGCGGCCGGGCGCTGGGCCAAGATGCTCGATGTGCCCCGCATCGATGGATGCGGTCGAAGTGATGCCCTGGTCGAGAAGATAATCCGCGCGGCTCCATGCGCCGGGATCGCGATACGCGGAGGGAGGCAGCAGGCGGACGACGGCGCGAATCTGTTCGCCGCAACGAAGCGGGATAGGAGGCACGCCTGCGGGCCAGCGCAGCGTGAGGCGCACGGCCCCGCTCATGGGCTGCTGTTCATCGGCGCGGTCGTCTACATATTCGAGATCGTTGACGCGGACATCGATGCGCTGCGAGAGCGCGTGTTCGGAGGCAGCATCGATGTTGGCGAGCGTCTCATCCCGTATCGGGCCGGCGGCGATGACAGTGCCATCGAGCGTGCGGGCCAGGCCGTCGGAGAGTGCGGCCAGCGCGGGAGCGGGCGCTGGATGCGGCTCCATCTCCGCGCACCATGCGCCCAGCAGCAGCCACAGCGCGGCGAGCGACACCCACAGCACACGCTGCGCGCGCAGCGCGGCGGCACAGCAGAGTACGGCGATGGGGGCAAGTGCAACGAGAACGATGCTGGGCCGCAGCCATGCATAGTGTGCCACGGCGATGCCGCAGGCAAAGAGACACGCGGCATGGAAGAGCGGAATCGCGCTGGTGTACACGCGTGTGACTGCGGGCCCGGAGCTTGGCGGCTGTGGCGGCATGCGGAGTGCAGGTGTCTATGGTGGTCCAGCGTATCAGGCGCGGCGCAGCTCGACCACCGTTTCAAGATGGAAGGTCTGCGGAAACAGGTCGGCGAGCGTCACGGAAGCGATGGTGTAGCCTGCATCGCACAGCCCGCGCAGATCGCGCGCGAGGGTCGCCGGGTCGCAGGAGACATACACAAGCGAAGGCGCGGCGATGCGGGCCAGCGCTGATGTGACCTCCGGTCCGAGGCCCGCGCGAGGCGGGTCAACGACGATGAGATCGGGCCGCGCGGCAGGTTCGCGGCGCAGAAAATCGAGGGCACTGGCGCGTACCGGCACGCAGCGCGTGTGCTTGAGATTGGCCGCGAGGGCCTGCGTGGATGCCGGCGCGGACTCGACAGCAACGACGCGCTCGAAGCTGGACGTGAGCCTGCGCGCAAAGAGACCGACGCCGGCAAAGAGGTCCCAGGCCAGCGTGCCGCTGCGCTCCGCGGCGACGTGCTCGACGAACGCATCCAGGAGATGCCGATTGACCTGGAAGAACGCGCCGTGGTCGACACGATAGTCGAAGCCTGCGGCTCGATAGGTGATGGAGCGCTCGCCCCAGCGATGAACAGCACGGGCTGGCTGGCCCTTGCGGCCTTCGAGGGACCACTCGATTCCGCGCAGTTCCGGGATGCGGGCGTGCAGCGCGGCACTCAAGCCGTCGAACGTGCCCTTGCCCTGCTTGGCAAGCGTGATGCCCATGAGCAGCGCACTTTCCTCCGCATTGCAAAAGAGCGTGAGCTCGGCCGGGACGGCGCCGCGCGCGGAAGAATGCACGATGTCCGCGAGGGCGAGCGCCGCGCGCACCAGCAGCGGCGCGGCGATGGGGCACTCTGCAAGGGGAATAACGGTGTGCGAGCGACGGCCGCGATAGCCGGGTCTGCCCGCCGCGTCGAAGGCCAGGCGTATGCGGTTGCGATAGCGCCACGGCTCGGCGGAGAGAATGCCGATGTGCTCCGGCGCAGGCACGCCGCCGCGCGCCAGGGTTTCGCGGAGGATCGTCTGCTTGAAAGCGAGTTGCGTGGCGTAGTCCGTGTGCTGGTAGGCGCAGCCGCCGCAGATGCCATAGTGGCGGCAGGCAGGAGCGGTGCGCTGCGGCGCGGCTTCGACGATCTCTTCGATCTCTGCCGTGGCATAGCCGCGCTTCTCCTCGGCCACGCGCACGCGGGCCTGCTCGCCGGGCAGCGCGAGCGGCACAAAGAGCGCCTTGCCCTCGGCATGCGCAAGGAATGCTCCGCCGTAGACAGGCTTCTCGATGGTGACAAGCTGCGGATCGCGCTCACTCATTGCTGGCTCATGTAAAAGAGGCTGAGGCGGGGCAGCCCGTAGTGCGCCAGCAGTTGCTTGGTGACGAACTGATGCTCGACCTGGCGCAACTGCACAGCGCCCATGCGGCTGCGATACGGCGCAAGCTCGTGCGCGGCATGCTCCTTGAGATTCACGAGCAGCTCTTCCGGTGCTGCAGCCGTGAGCGCGGCGAAAAGCTTTTCTTCGAGCACCGTGAGGGTGCGCTCGAGGGTTTCAAGATCGTGAACCTTTTCAGTGGCCGCGGCGCGCACTTCGCCGGCCAGCTCGCGCAGACGCGCGGCGGTGGCGGCGCAGGCCTGTGGCGCAATGGCAGAGGAGACAAGCGCATCGGCTGCTGCCTCAAGGTGCACCGCGACGCGCTCATGCTCAAAGCCGGACTCGCGCGGCTCTGCCGATTGCGGCGCCGCTCCCGCAGCGGCTTCGCGCAGTTCCTCGGCGGCCTCCATCACGGCCTGCGCACACCACGCAAGGCCGTTTACGCGGCGCATGCGTCCGCGCTTCTGGCGCGCCTCGTACTTGTCAAAGGCCGCATCGATGCCGCGCAGCACGGCCTCAAGGGGAATGCCGGCCTCGCGCCAGCTTTCAATGAGCGCCCAGTCAAGGGTAGAGAGCAGCAGCAACGCGCCCCGGCGCTGCTGAAAGCGCTCCTCGATCTCCGTAAAGTAGTTGAAGTAGTTGCGCACTGCGCGCCTCAGTGCGCGCGTCCGCGGGGCCGTGCGGCGCGGTTGCGCTCAAAGAGAATGCGCAGGCCGTCGAGGGTGAGCACCTCGTCGATCTCGTGGATGAAGCGCGAGTCCGGGGCGATCTGCCGCGCCAGACCGCCGGTGGCAACAACCTTTGGCTGCGAGCCAAGCTCGGCCACCATGCGGTCGAGGATGCCGTCGACCAGGCCGATGTAGCCGTAGTAGAGGCCGCTCTGCAGATGCGTGACCGTGTTGGTGCCGATCACTTTCGCGGGGCGCTTCACGTCGATGCGGCCCAGCCGCGCGGCGCGCGAAAACAGAGCATCGGCGCTGATGCCGAGGCCCGGCGCGATGGAGCCGCCGAGATATTCGCCTTTCGCGGAAATCACATCGAAGGTGGTCGCGGTGCCAAAGTCGACCACGATGCACGGGCCGCCGTAGCGCTCAAAGGCGGCAATGGCGTTGACGAGCCGGTCCGCGCCCAGCTCGGCGGGGTTATCAACGAGCACGGGCATGCCGGTCTTGATGCCGGGCTCGATGAAGAGCGGGTCGAGATGAAAATACTTCTCGCACATCTGGCGCAGGGTGGAGTCCACCGGCGGCACCACGGAGGAGATGATGATGTGCTTGACCTGCGCGGGCGAGAGCCCCGTCATCTCGAAGAGGTTGACGAAGAAAACGCCGAACTCATCCACGGTTTGCGCGCGATGCGTGGAGATGCGCCACTGCGCGGCCAACTTCGCGGGCTCCGTCTTGGCGGGCGCGCCGTCGTTCGCGGCGGCAGGCTTCGCCTCTAGCGGGTAAAGGCCGAGCACTGTGTTGGTGTTGCCGACATCAATCGCCAGAAGCATCGTCTTCACCCTGCCTTTATCGCGCGAATGCCGCCGGTTTGCACCGTGACAACTCCCTCGGTGGTCTGCACGCGCAGAAAACCATGCGCATCGAGGCCCGCGGTCACGCCCGTGCAGGCCTGCGGCCCATGGACATCCACAACGCGGCCGCGCATCCATGTTGAAGCAGCTTCAACACGCGCGGGAATCGCTTCAAGCGCGGTTGCATCCTGCAGCGCATGAGCCTCGCGCTCCAGCGATTTTAGCAGGCATACGAGCAGATGCTGGCGGCTGACGGCGCGGCCTACCGCGAGGTCGAGCGAAGTTGCGGGTGTGGCAAGGTGCAGATTGAAGGCGCGCTGATGCACGTTGATGCCGATGCCCGCGACGGCATAGGCGAGCGCCGCTCCATCGAGCTTCGACTCCACGAGAATGCCGCCGGCCTTGCGTTCGCCCAGAAGTAGGTCGTTGGGCCAACGCAGATCGGCGGTGAGGCCGCTGGCCTGCTGCATCGCAGCGGCGGCGGCAAGGCCCACGGCCAGCGGCAGCAGCGGCAGGCGCTCCGCCGTGAGCGGCAGGCGCAGCAGCACACTCACATAGAGGCCCTGGCCCGAGTCCGATTGCCAGCGATGATCGCCGCGGCCGCGGCCTGCATTCTGCTCGTCGGCAAAATAGACCGAGCCATGCGGCGCGCCGGCGCGGGCAGCCTCCAGCGCGTCGGTGTTGGTGGAGCCTGTGACGGGCGCGAAGTGCAGCTTGCCCGAGAAGAGAGTGCCGGTCAGCGCGGCATCGAGGGCCGCGAGATCGTACATGCTCAGCTCGGCTCCGCCACAATGGTCATGGAGATGTCGGCGGCCTTGGCGGAGTGAGTCAGCGCGCCCACGCTGATGAAGTCGACGCCGGTCTCGGCATAGGCGCGGATGTTTTCGAGCACGATGCCGCCGGAGGTCTCGATGGGAATCCAGCGCTTCTCCTCGCGGATGCGGTCGACGGAGTTCTTCACCTGCTGCGGCGTCATGTTATCCAGCAGGATGGCCTCCGCGCCGCACTCGAGGGCCTCTTCCAGCTCCTGCGTGGTCCGCACTTCAATCTGCACGCGCTGGCCGGCGTGGCGGCGCTCCAGCGCATGGCTGAGCGCGGCGCGCAGGCCGCCGCCCAGGGCAATGTGGTTGTTCTTGATGAGAATGCCGGAGGCAAGATCGAGCCGGTGGTTGGTGCCGCCGCCGCACAGCACGGCATACTTCTCCAGCGAGCGCATGCCGGGCACGGTCTTGCGCGTGTCGAGCACGCGGGCGTGGGTGCCCTGGATCGCATCGGCGTATGTGCGCGTGAGCGTGGCAATGCCGCTGAGGTGCTGCAGCAGGTTGAGGATGACGCGCTCGCAGCTCAGCAGTACGCGCGCATTGTGGCGGATGACGGCCAGCACCTGGCCCGCGTGGACGCGCACGCCATCGAAGATCTCCGGATGGCTGACGACATCGAAGCGGTTGTGGGCCTCGGGGTGCTTGTCCAGGCGGCCATAAATCTCCAGCAGGCGCGGCACGGCGCCCAGGCCGGAGACGACCAGCTCCTGCCGCGCGAGGATGGAGGCCGACGCGCGCAGGCTGGGGTCGATGGTGAGTGCGGTGGTGGTGTCGCTGGCGGCCTTGTCTTCCACCAGCGCCTGCTCCAGCAGCGCGTCAATGCGTGTGCTCTTCCAGTCCATAGGGTTTTTACGCGGCTCCGTACTGCTGTTTGCGTTCCTCCAGAAAGCGCTGCACCAGGGCCTTCACGCCGTCCTCCAGGGGATTTTCGAGCGTGCAATACAACTCACCGTTGCGCCGCCAGATTTCGAGCGCCATGGCCGGCCCCGAGCCGGCAATCTTGAACATCATCTTGCGCCACCATGGAGTTCGTCCGTCGGTGCGCTGGTCCACAAGGCGCAGCTCGCCCACGTCAGCGTAAGAGAGCAGGGATACGATTTGCAATGCGTCGCGGAGCAAAAGTCCGTGTGTGTTCAGCACCAGGAACTGCGAAACCGATTTGCCCAGGCCGCCCTGCAGGTCGATAAGCGCGATGGGCGAGTCCTGCGTGCCGATGCTGTAGCGGATCAGCTCCGAGGCATGCGGAGGAATGCGCGTGCCCGCATAGCAGCCCCGCGCGCCGCCAAAAGTGAGCGAGGCGCCGGGCGGCACGGGCTGCGCGGGTGCAGGCGTCGGTTCCACATAGGCAATCTCTTCCTCGGTCGCGGCAAAGCCCTCGGGGTTGTGCTCGATGAGCTCGCGGAAGGCGACCTGGATGAGCTTGAAGCGTTCCTCGGCCTCGATGCGCTTGCCCGCGTCGTGCGCAAAACGGTCCGGGTGCCAGGCCTTGGCCGCCTGCCGGTAAGCCTTGTGCATGGCCTCGCGCGAGGTCTCGCCGCGCTCGATGCCGAGCACCGCGGCGTGTTGCACGCACCTCTCGCACAGGCAGGCCATGGGCTTACTCCGGGGGCAATGCTGCCAGCGCGGCGCGCGCCTTGTCGAGCAGGAGCTGCGTCTCGGCGGCCTGCTTCTTTAGGCCTTCCACGATGTGCGCGGGCGCTTTGGCCACAAAGCCTTCGTTGCCAAGCTGACGCGCCGCCGCCGCCACGCCTTTTTCGTATTTGGCAATGTCCTTGGTCAGCCGCTCGCGCTCGGCGGGTACGTCGATTTTCGCTTCATAAACGACGGCGATAAAAGGGCCGCCTGCCTGCGTCCAACCTAACTCTGGCGTTGCGATATGGAAATCAAAGTCTTTTCGCTCCATCTCAGAGACGAATGCCAAACGCTGAACGATGTCAAAGTTTTCCTTGTAGACATTATTGATTTCGGGGCGCAGAGATCCCATTGCTGAACCGGTATCGAAGAAAGCAAAGATTGGAGCAGGCTGTCTTTCTGGAATATTGAGTTCTTTTCGCCGCGCTCGGATGCCGATGATCATCTCCTGGACACGCCTCATTGCAAGAATGCTTCTTTGGTCATATGAGGAAAC
>DASZRQ010000004.1:0-1761 GCA_035549115.1 Occallatibacter sp.
ACTTCCTCCTTTTTCAAGGCTTGCATCCATGAGTGAGGTCTCCGAGTTTCTCATCCCCCGCGGCTTCCGCTTTGGCGCGGCCAAAGCCGGGCTCAAGCAGAGCGGCCGCACCGATTTTGCGCTCATCGTCGCCGACGCCCCGGCCAGCGCCGCCGCCGCGTTCACCGCCAACCGCGTGACCGCCGCTCCGCTGCAGATCGACAGGCAGCATCTGGCCGCCACCGGCGGAAAGGTGCGCGTGACCGCCATCAACGCCGGCAACGCCAACTGCGCCGTGGGCCAGGCCGGCCTCGATGCCGCCAGCGCCGTGTGCTCCGCGGCCGCGCAGACCTTTGCCTGCGCGCCGGAAGAGGTCTTCCCTTCCTCCACCGGCATCATCGGTGTGCCGCTGCCCGCGGAAAAGCTCATCGCGGCGCTGCCTGCCCTGGCCAGCCAGCTTGGCTCCGCCAGCGACCACTTTCAGCAGGTGGCGCAGGCAATCCTCACCACCGACAAGGTCGAGAAGACCGCCTTCGCGCGCATCGAGATCGAAGGCCGCGAGGTCCGCATCGCCGCGCTGGGCAAGGGCTCCGGCATGATCCACCCGCAGCTTGTGCCCCACGCCACCATGCTGGTCTACGTCCTCACCGACGCGTCCATCGAGCCCGCCGTGCTCGACCGCTATCTGCGCCAGGCCATCGAGGTCAGCTTCAACCGCATCTCGGTCGATGGCGACACCTCCACCAACGACACCGTTCTGCTGCTGGCCTCCGGCGCAAGCGGCGTCGCGGTCGGCCCGGAGAACGCGGACTTCGCCGCCGCGCTCAACCAGGTGTGCACCTCTCTCGCCCGGCAGATCGTGGCCGATGGCGAAGGGGTGACGCATGTCGTCGAGCTGCATATCGAGGGCGCGGCCAGCGATGCCGACGCACTGCGCATCGCCAAGGCCATCGCGCACTCGCCGCTCGTCAAGACGGCCTGGGCGGGCAACGATCCCAACTGGGGCCGGCTGATGGCGGCCATCGGCTACTCCGGCGCGGCCATCGACTCCGCCCGCATCGACATCTGGTTCGGCGAGCTGCCCATCTGCGTCGACGGCGGCCGCGCGCCGCAGTTCGACGAAGCCGCGGCGCATGCCTATATTCAGCAGCCGGAGTTCGCCATCCGCATCCAGCTTCATCAGGGACCGGGCCGCTGCATCTTCTGGACCTGCGACCTGACCCACGAATACGTCCACATCAACGCCGACTATTCCACGTAAACGCCGCACGCAACCGTCTCCACCGCAACGCACACACCGAGGACCAGAGAGTTGATTTCGCGCGAGAAGCTGCTTGAGCTGTATACCGCGATGATGAAGTGCCGCATGCTTGCCGGGCGTGCGGGCGCGCTGAAGACCGAACCCCGCTGGGAAGCCACATACGCCGCGGTCGCGCTCGACCTGAAGGCGCGCGACACCGTGGCTGCGGCAAGCGGGCTGCCGTTGATCCGCGTCGTCCGCGGAGCCGCTCTGGCCAGGAGCCTTGCCGCGCTTGCCAAACCCAGCCGCACCGCAACCACAAATCCATTGGCAGACGCCTGTGACTCCGCGCGCGCGCTCAAGGCCGCAAAGTCCACGCACATCGCCGTCGCATTCTTCGCGGACACGCAGGTAAAACCCGCGCTGGCCAGGAAAGCTCTGTCTCTCGCCGCGCGGCGCGGTCTTCCCGTCATCTTTGTGTCGCTGCGCACCGCGGGCGCTGCCCCCGCCTTTGCGCCTCCTGGGACGGACACTCCCGAGGC
>DASZRQ010000005.1:0-16495 GCA_035549115.1 Occallatibacter sp.
CCGAGGCCATTGCCGCAGCGAAGCCGCACGCTGGTCTTGTCGCGGGCCGATTATCTCGATCGCGTAAAGGCGATTTGGCTGGCCCAGATGGTCGGACAGTGGACAGGGCTTGAGTTCGAGCACAAGCCTGCGTCGGTGTTAGAGGTGACGCCCTACCGCAAGCCGAGAGGCTATGCAACGATTGACGACGACTACTACTACGAGATGGTAGCGGTTCGAGCGTTCGAGAAATACGGGATCAATCTCTCTGTCGAGCAACTGGGGGAACAGTGGCTGGCAAACAACGCCGGCTCGTGGGGGTCGAGCGAGCAGGCGCTGCTGCTGCTGAAGCGCGGCATCAAAGCGCCGGACACCGGCAGCCCGCGCTACAACAAGCTGTGGTGGACGATTGGACCGCAGTTCAGCAGCGATGTCTATGGCACGCTTGCTCCCGGCATGCCCAACGTTGCCGCGGAGATGGCTCGACGCCTGACGCATATCAATGGCTACGCCGAAGGAACCGATGGAGCCGTGTTTGTTTCAGGAATGATCAGTCTTGGATTTGTCGAGACAGACACGAGAGAGATTGTGCGCAAGGCTGCGCGATTGATCTCTCCGCTTTCACCGTATCGGCAATGCCTGGATATGGTGATCTCCATGGCGGATGCGGGGAAGACTCCGGCGGAGATTTTTCGCGTGATCAACGAGCGCTGGGGCATCGAGTATCCGGCGACGAATAACGCAGTGGTGAATGGCGGAATTGTGGCCGCGAGCGTTTGGTTTGGCAAAGGAGATTTCGCGACCACCGAAAACCTCGCCTTCGGAGCCGCGGATTATGCGGACACCGATTGCAATGCTGCGAATTCAGGGTCGGTTGTTGCGGCAATGCATGGCATGTCCGCATTGCCTCCCAAGGAGGTTGCCGGATTGAACGACAGGGTCTTTGGCGCCACCATGGGGCCTCTGAAACTGACGCCGCCTGTCGATGAGAGGATCTCCGATCTTGCCCGGCGAACAGCGGCGATCGGCGAGAAGATTCTTCTGGCGCACGGAGCGGAACTGGCCAATGACGCACTGACGATCCCTGTGCAGCAACCCATCACTCAACAGCCTGAGCTCTTCGCGCTCTCCGATTTGATGCAGTGGTGGAATCCGGAGTGGACATTGCAGCGCGCCGGATTTGGCGGCGCGGGCGGAGGACTCGATGGCGTTCGCGGCGATACGTATCTCGACGGCGATATGCTCTCGATCTGGCCGCGCGATGAGGTGCGGGGAGCCCTCTTAGAACGTAAGGTGGAGTTGGGCGATCACTCGTCTCTCAATGTCGATGTGGGTGCGGATTCGGGCCGCGCCTGGCATTTCGTGGCTTATGTGAATAACGATAAAGTGCTGGATCGCCTCATCGAAGGGGATGCGCTGACAGCAACGAGCGAGTCAGCGCGTCATTGGGAGCATGTTCATCTTGATCTTGGGGCGTACAAAGGGCAGTCGGTCGTCCTCAGGCTTTATGACCTGGTCCTGGTTCCGAACAAGTATGCGGGCAACTCCTACTGGAAACGCCTGGAACTCCAGCAATAGGGGATGCAGTTTTACAGGATTCTGACGGCGCCTGATTCTTTTTGCGGTAGACGGATTGAGAGGCGGCGGGCTATTCTGCGCGGAACGGCGGCCGAATGGATTGCGCCGCCTGAATGGTTCCCGTGAAAGGAATGAAGCCATGCGCCTGCGACTTGCCCTCATCACCTTTTTGCTGCTCGCCTTCACATCGTTACCGGCATGCGCCCAATGGAAGTGGGGCAGGCCGCGGCCGCCGCGCGCGGGAGCGTGCTTTTACAGAGACGGCAACTTCCAGGGCGATTACTTCTGCCTGAAGGTGGGCGAGCGGTGGCCCGAGATGCCGCGCGGGTTCAACGACCAGATCAGCTCGATTCGCATCTTTGGGAATGCGCGGGTGCGCATCTTCAACGATCACAATTTTCAGGGCTTCAACGTGAGGCTGGATCGAAGCGTCGACAGCCTGGTGCGCATCCGGCTTCCGCAGAACCCCTCGAAGAGCTGGAACGACCGGATTTCGTCGATCTCGGTGTATGTGGACCACGACGACTGGGACAGGCGGCATCCGTAGGGTGCGCCGTCACCCTCTTCGCGCGTTGAATGGGCACCGAGGGGACTCGACTGCTCGCTCATCGCAAAGAACGCGATGAACGGGGCACTGAGGTTTGTGTGGATGGAGGCTGCGCGGAGAAGCAACCGCAGGTCCTTCGACTCACCACCCCCGAGCTGAAATACGCTCGGGGCCCCGTTCGCTCAGGCACCTGCGGTGCGGCGGGCGCGCTTCGCGCCTGATGATGAGGCTGGGCGGGTTTTGTGCTTTCCCAGGTCTGAAAATCCAGACCTGGGGCACCTGGCATCCGGGGATCGACCGCCCGCTCATCGCAAAGAACGCGATGAACGGGGCACAGAGCGAGATCATGCGGCTTGGTCCCTTTTCGATTTTTGACCGGGCCACCTGCCGACACCCAAACGGGGACGCCCACATTTTCATACGAAACGTGGCACGGGGGCCAAAAAGCAAGACAACACGCATTACAACTACCCGAGATAGGTGCAATGGAAAAGCTTTGGATCACGACTGCCGAAGTGGAAGTGGAGCCAGGGGACATGCCCTCAGGCGACACGCTAGGATTCATGAGGATCACAATGTGGGCTTTGTCACCTGAAGATCTCACACAAAAGCTGGAGGTGTATCTGGGCAAATACAGGTGGAAGTTGATCTCCATGGAAAACGCCGCTGAAGTCGATCCATCAAGAGATTACGGCGATGAAGAGAATCAGATGATTGACGAGGCGTTACGTGACCGAAACTCGATTGGGCTCGGCACCTACTACAGCTATCGGCCGAATTAGGATTTCGATGGCCGGCTACGCACTGGCGGGTGGTCCAGGTCTCCCGGTTTTGAATATAGATACGATGCAAGCGCCGGGTTCAGATGGAGACGCAATTACATCTACGACGCCGTCCCGCGCTTATCATTTCAGCGCAGCGTTCGGTTACCAATCCATTTCTACCGGCAAAGAACGCGATGAACGGGGCACAGAGCGAGATCATGCGGCTTGGTCCCTTTTCGATTTTTGACCGGGCCACCCGCCGTTGCCTGGGCCAGGCCGCCAGAGGCGGATTTCGGTATCATGGATGTATGCAGGCTGATGCGGGTGATCCCCGCCCTACGGCGGGATTTCGGACGTATGATGCGCGACTGGAGCCGATTGCGGCGCGGGTGTTTGCGGGCGAGCGGCTGAGCTACGACGACGGGCTGGCGCTGTATGGCTCGCGCGATGTGCTGGCGGTGGGCTGGCTGGCGAACTGGGTGCGCGAGACGATGCACGGCGATGTGACGTACTTCAACGTGAACCGGCACATCAACCCGACGAACGTGTGCGTGGCGGCGTGCAAGCTGTGCGCGTTTGGGCGCAAGAAGGGCGACCCGCACGGCTACACGATGGCTCTCGAAGAAGCGTGGGAGACGGCGGCGACGGGCTACAGCGAGGCGGTGACGGAGTTTCACATTGTCGGCGGGCTGCATCCCGACTTGCCGCTGGAGTATTTTCTGGACCTGGTGCGGGGGCTGAAGCAGCGCTTCCCGAAGGTGCACATCAAGGCCTTCACGATGGTGGAGGTGGCGTATCTGGCGCGGCGGGCGAAGCTGACGATTGACGAGACGCTGGAGAAGCTGCGGGAGTGCGGCGTGGACTCGATGCCGGGCGGCGGCGCGGAGATTTTCGCGGCGCGGGTGCGGTCGATCATCTGCGACCACAAGATTGACGGCAGCGAGTGGCTGGAGACGGCGCGGCTGGCGCACAAGCACGGGTTCCGGTCGAACGCGACGATGCTGTATGGGCATATTGAGAACGACGAAGACCGCGTGGATCATCTGCTGAAGCTGCGCGCGGTGCAGGACGAGACGGGCGGCTTCCAGACGTTTATTCCGCTGGCGTTTCACCCGGAGAACACGCCGCTGGATCATCTGCCGGTGACGACGGGGCTGACGGACATTCGGCAGATTGCGGTGAGCCGGCTGCTGCTGGACAACTTTGCGCACATCAAAGCCTACTGGCAGATGCTGACGCCGAAGATTGCGCAGATTGCGCTGCGCTTTGGCGCGGACGACCTGGACGGCACGGTGATCGAGGAGAAGATTTACCACGATGCCGGGGCGACGACGCCGCAGGGGATGACGCGCAAGGAGCTGTGCCGCCTGATTACCGAGGCGGGCCGCGTGCCGGTGGAGCGGGACACGCTGTACCACGCGGTGACGCGGGACGAGACGAGTTTTACGGTAGCGGTGTGACCACCTGCGGTGGGGCTGATGCTCGCTTTTCGCTCGCTGGGCATTTGTTGAGGCAGGAAGAGGTTTTCCCACTCATCGCGCATGAGACGCGCGATGAATGGGGTACCTGCGGGTTAGCGATGAGGGCCGGCGATTGCCGGCCCCGTTTGTTTTGGGGTGAATCGAGGGCAAAAATCTGCTAGACTTAGCTAAGCTAATCCGGGTGGTGATGCATGACGCCGCAGGTGAATATTTTCGAGGCCAAGACGAATCTCTCCAAGCTGATCGAGCAGGTGGAGCGGGGCGGCGAGGTGATTATTGCGCGCGCGGGCAAGCCCGTGGCGCGGTTGACGCAGCTTGAGCCCAAGAAACGGAAGAAGCCGATCCGGTTTGGGTTGATGAAGGGCGAGATATGGGTTGCGGACGACTTTGACGATCCGCTGCCGGACGATGTGCTCAAGGAGTTCGAAGGCGACATCTTTCCCCCGGAAAAGCCAATCGCGGAGCGGCAAAAGCGCCGCGCGGGCAAAGCGAGAGGACGCTAAACGTGCGGCTTCTGCTCGATACACACATGCTCATCTGGATGATGGAGAACAATCCCCGGCTGAATGCCAGGGCGCGGCGGGCGATTGACGAGGCCGCGGAGTTGTTTGTTTCCTCGGCGAGCATCTGGGAGATTGCGATCAAGACGCAGGTGAAGAAGCTGGAAGTGAACCTGGAGCGGCTGGTTTTGCAGATGAGCGTGGCGGGAGTTGCGGAGCTGGCTGTGACGCATGCACACGCGCTGGCGACGGCGCAGTTGCCGCTGCTGCACCGCGATCCGTTTGACCGGCTGCTGGTGGCGCAGGCGCAGGCGGAGACCATGCGGCTGCTGACGGCGGACCCGCGGCTGGCGGCGTACTCCGAACTGGTGATCGCGGTATAGAGCATTTGCGGGCGAAGAAGGACGGGCACGATGGTTGATTTTGGTCCGGCGGCGGTGGTTGGCCTGTGCGTCGGGTTCCTGTGGGGCATTGGCTGCTCGCTGGCGATTCTGTATTCGATCTACCTGGGCGGCTATCGCAAGGCGGTGGAGGACTCGCTGGCGGAGACGAAGTCGAGGCGGTGGAACGAGACGCTGCGGAAGATTCTCGACCGCAGGGCAAAGGAAGCGGCGGAGTAAGTGGATTGCTTTCCCGCTCATCGCGCGATGAGACTGCGCGATGAATCGACCGCCCGCTCATCGCAAAGAACGCGATGAACGGGGCACAGAGGTTTGTGTGGATCGGGGCTGTGCGGAGAAGCAAATGCAGGTCCTTCGACTCACCATCCCCGAGCTGAAGCGTGCTCGGGCCCTGCCCCCTCCGTGCTTTCCCACTGATCGCGCGGTGAGACTGCGCGATGAATCGACCGCCCGCTCATCGCAAAGAACGCGATGAACGGGGCACAGAGGTTTGTGTGGATCGGGGCTGTGCGGAGAAGCAAATGCAGGTCCTTCGACTCACCACCCCCGAGCTGAAGAGCGCTCGGGGCCCTGCACCCTCCGTGCTTTCCCACTCATCGCGCGATGAATGGGGCACTCCCGGTTTATTTGTACGGTGGGATCTCTCCCCGGTCCCCAAGTGCGAGGGACCGGGGGCACCCGCGAATTACTGGCGGATGACCTCGCCATTCTTCATGACAAATTGGACGTGCTCGCAGACGCTGATGTCGGTGAGGGGGTTGCCGGGGACGGCGACGATGTCGGCATAGAAGCCGGGCTTGAGCTGGCCGATGGAATCGGCCCAGCCGAGGAGCTTGGCGCCGTTGATCATATCGGCCTGGAGCGCGGCGAGGGGCTGCATGCCGTAGCGGACGAGCAGGGTGAGCTCATGGGCCTGGGTGCCGTGGGGGAAGGGGCCTACGTCTGACCCAACGGCGAAGGGGATGCCGAAGGCGAGCTGCTTTTTGAACTGGGCGATCTTGTAGTCGAGCAGCTCGGCCTCCGCGGCGGCCTGGTCTTGTGTGTCGCGGTGGTGCGCGAAGTAGTCGAAGATGGTGAAGGTGGGCACGGCGAAGATGCCCTTCTCCTTCATCAGGCGCATGGTCTCGCCGGAGAGTTGCGTGGCGTGGTCGATGGAGGCGACGCCGGCCTGCGCGGCGTAGAGAGTGCCGGGCTCGCCCATGGCGTGGACGCCGACGGTGGTGCCGAGGCGATGGGCCTCTTCAACGGCGGCGGAAAGCTCGGCGGCGGTGTACTGGTAGGGCGTGTGCAGCACGCCATCGATCATTTTGTCGGGGCCGGTCTCGTAAATCTTGGCGAAGTCGGAGCCTTCCTTGTGCTGCTCGCGCATGACTTCGACGATCTGTTCGGCGCTGTTGGCGTAGTCGGCGTTGGAGAGCACATGCTGCGCTGGGTTGTAGTGGTTGGCGTCTTCGTGGCCGCCGAGGATGTCGATGGCGTTGCCGGAGAGGCGCATGCGCGGGCCGGGGATGATGCCGCGGTTAATGGCGTCGCGGATGGCGGTGTCGGCCGAGCCAGCTCCCTCGGTGCCCATGTCGCGCTCGGCGGTGTAGCCGGCGTCGAGGTCGGCTTTGGCGGCTTGCTCGGCGAGGATGACGCGCCAGGGGACGGATTCCTCGACGGTCTGCAGGTCCTCCGCGCCGGGATGCAGGAAGAGATGGACATGCGCGTCGATGAGGCCGGGCATGAGCGTAACGTCGCCGAGATCGATGACCTTTGCGCCCTGGGGATGATCGACGGAGACGCCGACGGCCTTGATGCGCTCGCCTTCGACGAGAATTTCGCCGGGAGCAAGGATTTTGCCGGTATCGACCTGAAGCAGGCGCGCGGCGTGGAGGACGATGGGCGCAGCGGCGGGCTGCTGGGCGCAGGCGCATGTGGACGCAAGGGCGGCGGCGAGTGCGAGAGCTGGGACGCGACGGGTCATGGGACCAGCCTACGATGCGACGCCGCGCATGTCGATGGGGATTGCGCGTCTCAGTGCGCCGGGTTCTGCTCCTGCGCCGAGCCGGGGGCGGTTCCGGCGGGCAGCACGACGACGAACGATGCGCCGGCGAGGCCGCTGGATGACTGGTCCCGGCGCAGGGTGATGGTGCCGCCGCGGCGGCTGACGATCTCCTGCGTGACCCAGAGGCCGAGGCCGGTGCCGACATCCTTTTTCGTGGTGAAGAAGGGATCGAAGATGTGCGCCATGTGGTCGCCGGAGACGCCGGGGCCGCTGTCTTCCACGATGAGCTCGGCGGCGGGGCCCTCGGGCGTTTCGCGGCTGGAGCAGTAGACGGCGATTTTGCCGCCGGGAGGAACCGCATCGATGGCGTTGGAAAGCAGATTGGAGACGACCTGCTTGAGCTCTCCGGCCGCGCCCCAGATAGGCGGACAGTCATCCAGGCGGCGCTCAATCTCAATGTGCTTGGATTCGATCTTATTGGCGTAGAGGCTCAGCACGGAGTCGACGATGACGGCGAGCTCGATGGTTTCGGGCTGGCTGGAGTCGCGATAGAAACCGAGGGTCTGGCGGGTGATGTGCGCCACACGCGCCAGCTCGCGCTCGGCGGTGGCCAGATGCTCACGGATGGAAGCGGGCGTTTCCGGCGATGCCTGGGCGAGGAAGATGAGGTTGGTGACGGCTTCGAGAGGATTGTTGATCTCGTGGGCTACCGTGGCGGAGAGGCGCGCGGCGGCGGCGAGCTTCTCTGTCTTGCGCAGCATCTCCTGGGATTTGCGCTCGGCGGTGACATCGCGGAAGACGAGGACGACGCCGATGGTTTCTCCGTTGATGCCGCGGATGGGCGCGGCGCTGTCTTCAATGGGAATGAGGCTGCCGTTGCGGTGGCGGAGCGCGGTGTGGTTGGCGAGGCCCACGATGATGCCGAGCTTCATCACCTTGGAGACAGGGTTTTCGGCAGCATGGCCGGTGAACTCATTCAAGATGGGGAAGACCTCGTCGATGGGTTTCCCGATGACCTCGGCGTTGCTGGCGCCGGTCAGGTTCTCAGCGATGGGATTGAGGAAAGTGACGAGGCCGCTGCTGTCCGTGGCGATTACGGCATCGCCGATGCTGGTGAGCGTGACGCGGAACCACTCCTCGCGGGCGCGGAGCTCGCGGGCGTAGCGCTCGCGGAGAATGCGCTCACGCAGGATGTAGTAGGCGAGGGCGATGAGGCCGACGACGGCGAAGCCGCTGACCAGATAGATGGAGGCGACGGTGAGGCGGATGCTGCGCTCGTACTCGCGGGTGCGGATGGCTTCGAGGCGGTCCTCATCCTTCATCATCAGGCTGAACTGGGTCCGCAGATCGTTCATGATCATGAGGCCGCGGTCCGAGAGCACCGTGGCGCGCGCTTCGTCCGCTTTGCCGGTGCTGTAGAGAGCGATGGTCTGGGCCAGCTCCTGGAGCTTGAGCGTGGTGAGCTCGCTGATGGTGTTGACGCGGCTGAGCTGGGTGGGATTGTCGGCGACAAGGCCGCGGAGATCCTCGACGCGCTGCTGCACGCGGGCTTCGGCATTGTGGTAGGGCTGGAGATACTTCGGGTCGCCGGTGTAGAGATAGCCGCGCTGGCCGGTTTCAGCGTCGGTGAGCAGCTCCTCGGTTTGCTCGATGGCAAGGCGCACCTGCAGCGTGCGCTTGAGCCACTGCTCGCTCTCCACCTGGCTTTCCACCTGCTGGTGAATGATCCACGCATTGCCCAGAAGCACCAGGACAAGAACGGAGAAGCCGGCAATTACGCTGAATCGTTTTGTGAATGAGTCCATGTGAGGAGACACAGAATTAGATGCGCGAAACGGCTGGTTAAGCTGTATGACAGCAACAAGAAAGATTGGCTTGCAGGAAAATCATAGGCTTCGGGATTGGGTTGGGAGCAAAATTTTGACGGTCTACGGACTGCTAGAATGCCCGTGCCGTGCGCGGCGAGGATAACGACGAACGATGGGGACGCAGGCAACAATTCTTGGCATCGACCTTGGCGGGACGAAGACGGCCTGCGTGGAGGGAACTGTCGAAGGAGCGATTCTGCAGCGTGTGGAGATGCCGACGCGCGCTGCGGAGCCGTGGGCGGCAACCCTGCCGGGAATTGTGGATGCGGCGCGGGGCGTGGCGGGGAAGGCGCGGCAGGCCGGGCGCAGGATCGCGGCGGTCAGCGTGTCGGTGGGCGGGCCGCTGCGGATCGACGAGGGATTCCTGATCAATCCGCCGCATCTGCCGGGCTGGCACAACCTGCCGCTGCGCGCGGAGCTGGAGAAGGCGTTTCCGGGGCTGCCGGTGCGGGTGGAGCACGACGGCAATGCGGGCGCGCTGGCGGAGTTCCACTTCGGCGTGGGCAAGGGGCGAGCCGATCTGCGGCACCTGATCTTTCTCACCTTCGGGACAGGGATTGGCGCGGGGCTGATTGTGAACGGGCAGATTCTGCGCGGGGCCACGGACACGGCGGGCGAAGTGGGGCACTGGCGGCTGGCGGAGGATGGGCCGCCGGGATTTGGCAAGCATGGATCGTGGGAGTCGTTCGGCTCCGGCGCGGGACTGGTGGAGCTGGCGGCGCGGATGTTTCCGCAGCAGTGGAATGCGGAGACGGCGATCCGCACGGTGGTGGAGGCGATGCTGGCCGACGATGCCGCCGCGCTGGCGGTGGCGGCGGAGGCAGGCAAGTGGATGGGGCGCGGGCTGGCGCTGCTGATCGATGCGCTGAATCCGCAGGTGATTGTCTTCGGGGCGCTGGGCGTGGCGCTGGGCGAGCGGGTGCTGGGGCCGGCGCGCGCGGTGATTGCCGCGGAGGCGCTGCCGCAGGCCGCGGCGGCCTGCCAGCTTGTGCCCTCCGTGCTGGGCGCGGGCATTGGAGATGCGGCCGCGCTGATGGCGGCGCTGAACGACGCCGATGTGCGGAGAACTCTGGGGCCGTCTCAGTAACTTACTTATTCCCGGAAAATAGAGTTACTTAAAGCGTCGATCGATGTTACTCGATTGGCGCTTTTTGCTATGCCCCCATGCGACCAATGGGTGTGCATTAACCGCTGCTGGCGCGGAGATTGCGATCTTTCAAGAAAATTCAATTTAGGAACGGGTTTTACACAACCGCACCTCTAAGTAATGAGTAGAAATACATTAGTTGGAAGTTAGTTCCGTTGCGAGGGGAAAACGACCTATGTCATTGAACGGCTACGATAGCGCATTCGAGCAGGGAACCAATGAACGGGCGGCGATCCGCATCGAGATCGAACGGCTGTTGACTCGGGGAGAGATGCTGGACAAACTGCTGGAGTGCCTGGCGCCTTTTGTCTCCAGCCCCAAACCGGTGGAAGCGGCGCACGAGGGCCACACCGAAGAGCACCACGAAGAACAGCATCACCACGAAGAACATCACGAGCACCAGGAATACCACGGCTGATTCCGAAGTACGCGTGAGGCGCTGGACCTCCCCCGCCCGGCGCTCCGCTTCGCGGCTGTGCTCCGATGTGCGCGAAAAACGCTAGAAGGCGGCGATGCCGGTGAGGCTCTGGCCGAGGATGAGCGCGTGGATGTCGTGCGTGCCCTCGTAGGTCTTCACGGATTCCAGATTCATCATGTGGCGCATGATGGGGTAGTCCTCGGTGATGCCGTTGGCCCCGAGGATGTCGCGGGCGATGCGGGCGCACTCGAGGGCCATCCAGACATTGTTGCGCTTGGCCATAGAGATGTGCTCGTGGCCCACTGTGCCTGCGTCTTTGAGCCGGCCGACATGCAGTGAGAGCAACTGCCCCTTGGCGATCTCGCTCGCCATCCAGACCAGCTTTTCCTGAATCAACTGATGCGACGCGATGGGCGCGTTGTGAAATTGTTTTCTGGTTTTGGAGTACTGCAGCGCCGTGTCGTAACAGGCCATGGCTGCGCCGAGCGCGCCCCAACCGATGCCATAGCGGGCCTGGTTGAGACACATGAGCGGGCTCTTGAGGCCGCCGGTGCCGGGCAGGAGATTCGATGCGGGGACGTGCACATCCTGCAGCGAGAGGCCGCTGGTGACAGAGGCGCGGAGAGACCACTTGCCGTGGACCTCGTCGGCGCGGAAGCCGGGACGGTCGGTTTCGACGAGGAAGCCGCGGACAAGGTTGTCCTCGTCCTCGACTTTGGCCCAGATGACGGCGACATCGGCGATGTTGCCGGAGGTGATCCACATCTTTTCGCCGTTGAGGGCGTAGCCATCGCCGGATTTGCGGGCGGTGGTGGTCATGCCGCCGGGGTTGGAGCCGAAGCCGGGCTCGGTGAGGCCGAAGCAGCCGAGCTTTTCGCCTTTGGCGAGGGCGGGGAGCCAGGTGTTTTTTTGCTCATCGGAGCCGAAGGTATAGATGGGGTACATGACGAGCGCGGACTGCACGCTGACGAAGCTGCGCAGGCCGGAGTCGCCGCGCTCCAGTTCCTGGGTGACGAGGCCGTACTCGACGTTGGACATGCCGGCGCAGCCGTAGCCCTCGAGGTTAGCGCCGAAGAGGCCGAGCTCGCCCATGAGCGGCACCAGCTCGCGGGGAAAACGGCCGGTGCGGAAGCACTCTTCGATGATGGGGATGACGTTGTCGTCGACGAAGTCGCGCGCGGTGCGGCGGACGAGGAGCTCATCCTCGGAGAATTGCTTATCGAGATGAAGGAAGTCGAAGCCCTGATATTTGAAGCCCATACTGCACCTGCCGTGAATTGAATGCTGCGAAAGGCAAGGGTAGCAGAAGCAGGCTAGGGCCGGTAGCAGACGAGTTTGGCAGGTTCTCGCTAGGCTCCTTGCGCCGGAAGATAGTGGAACATGATTTTCTTCAAACGTTCCACTGTGATTCCTTCCTGATAATCGCGCGCGAGGAGATGATCGGCAGGCTGGAGTGCGAAATTTGGGCGAAGGCCCTTAGCTTGAATATGCGCATGCATCTTCAAGCTACTTTCGGAGTCAGGATAGACGTCGATTTGCGATGAGAGCCAAGAGAACATGGGATCGAAGTCATTCTCAACCAGACCAGCATCAGCCTTGATGAGCGCTTCGAAGTTTTTGATGCTTAGCGAACCCCAGATGCCAAGGCGGAAAGCATTGCCCGCACCGATGATCGGCAAATGGAGGAGACCACGGACAAAGAAAAACTCGTCATCGATGGCGCAGTAGTCGGAATCCAGAAAGGTTGGGGTTCCTGCAATTCGATTACCCTCGATGTCGAAGATCCAGCGCTGACCGGCATCGCGGTCTTTCGGCCAATAGCGTGGCCGATCCCACCCTATATCAAGCATTGGGCCGATGTGCCATTCTTCGCAGCTTCCGCACTTCCATCGCAAACTGGCCAGTTCGTCTAATGTTTGTGCGGTTTTTTGGTTGCAAAGATGTGCGCGCAGGTAGCATTCAGAGCAAATCAGAGAGATGCCTGCATATTTTTCCGACTCTTCATTCCAGCCGTTATGTTCAACACGGTACGCTTCACAAGCATCGCACCAGGCATCGGGAAATGGATTATGGGTATCTGGCTCTTCGCGATTAAAGCCGAGTCCGTACTGTTCGCCTACGAGATGCGTGCAGACATATGCCTTAGCTGAGTCTCCATGGGTGTTACATGTGACTGTATCGGCCATGTTCCAATCTCCACGTGGCATGCAGACTGCGTAGTTATTCAAGAAATTCGCGGACGAAGGGGTCGGTGCTGGCGACCAGCTTGTGGAGGGAGCCATCGAAGATGAGGCGGCCCTCGGAGAGCATGAGGAAGGTGGTGTTGGGATCGGTCTGGTGCGCGGGCAGGGGCACCATGCGGCCGGAGTCCTGATCGAAGCGGTGGGTGCACATGGTGAAGGCGTCCTGCAGGCGATGGGTGACGAGCAGCGAAGGCGTGCGGTAGACATCGCGCTGCTTGACGATGAGCTCGATGATGGTGGTGGAGGTGACGGGGTCGAGGCCGCCGGTGGGCGAGTCGTAGAGCAGCAGCTCCGGCTTGTGGATGAGGGCGCGGGCGATAGCGACGCGGCGGCGCATGCCGCCGGAGAGGGAGACGGGAAAGAGGTCGAAGGTCTGGTCGAGCTCGACAAAGCGCAGGGCCTCGTGGACGCGGGCATCGATCTCCTCGTCGGAGACGTTTTCCTGGATGAGCTGGTAGGCGACGTTGTCGCGGACGGTGAGCGAGTCGAAGAGCGCGCCCTCCTGAAAGACCATGCCGGTGCGGGTACGGAGGTGGAAGAGGTCGTGCTCGCGGGCATAAGCCAGCTCGTGGCCGAAGAGCTCGATGCAGCCGGTGTCAGGGCGGAGCAGGCCGTTGGCGAGCTTGAGAAGGACGCTTTTGCCTACGCCGGCGGGGCCGAGGAGAATGCGGGTCTCGCCGGGACGGATGGTGAAGCTGACTTGCTCGAGAACGGGCGGGCCGCCGAAGGCGATGGAGACATGCTGGAAGGCGAGCACCGGCAGCGGCGCATCCGGGGCCGGCGCGGGCTGCGGGATGGCGGAGATCACATCCATGAGGAGAAGAGCGTGATGACGATGTGGCTGAGCAGGAAGTCGACGAAGATGATGAGCACGGAGGCGTTGACGACCGCGGAGATCGTGGAGCGGCCGACGCCCTGGGTGCCGCCGGTGGTGCGCAGGCCATAGAAACAGCCGATGGAGCTGAGGATATAGCCGAAAAAGAGGGGCTTGATGAGGCCCTGCACGATGTCGGGGAAGCGGATGTGCTCCCATGCCATGTTGAGGTACTGGGTGCCGTTCTGGTGATTCATGAGGACGGTGACCAGACCGCCGCCGACGATGCCGAAGGCGTCCGACAGGATGGTGAGGAAGAAGAGCATGGCGACGCTGGCGAAGATGCGCGGAGTGACGAGTTTGCGCATGGGATCGACGCCGAGTGCGCGCATGGCGTCGATCTGCTCGGTGACGACCATGGAGCCGAGCTCACTGGCCATGGAGGAGGCATTGCGGCCGGAGACCATTACTCCTGTGAGAACCGGGCCCAATTCGCGTATCATAGTAAGACTGACGAATTGACCAGTGACCGCGGTGGCGCCGAAGTTGGCCAGGGTAGCAGCGGACTGCAGCGCAAGCACGCCCCCCGTGGAAAGGCCCGAAAGAACGACGATGGGCAGTGAGCCGACTCCGATGATGTCGGACTGCAGCAAAAAATCTGCCCAGTAAATGGGCCGCGAAAACAGATTCAGGAAGGCGCGGAGAGCGAAGAACGAGTAGTCCTGCAGTGTGAGGACGATTTGCTTGGCTGTTCTGTCGATACGTTCGAGCGCCATGGTCATCCGGCAGTGCGCCGCGCAGCAGAGGATTGAACTCCGTTCCTCCTCAGCATAGCGCATCCCCAGGCTGCTGCCGCTGCGGCTTTCGCACGGTGTGCGAGTTGCTCAGGCGCTTTGGTGCGCATCTAATACAAAGGAGAGGCATGCATGCTTAGCTTTCGCCTGCGCTTGATCGTCGCGCTCGTGGCCAGTGTGACCCTGGTGTCCGTGGCCTCGACGTATTTTGAAGTGCTGGCGCACAAGCATTTTCTGCGCGAGGACCTGGCCAGGCGCTCGCAATGGGTGGGCCTGAGCATGCAGCCGGCCATCGAGCAGTCGCTCTCCACGGGGTTTACGGATGCATTGCCGGATTTCCTGAAAGAGGCGAAGGGA
This sequence comes from Occallatibacter sp., assembly GCA_035549115.1. GTDB lineage: Bacteria > Acidobacteriota > Terriglobia > Terriglobales > Acidobacteriaceae > Telmatobacter. The sequence goes on from DASZRQ010000005.1 coordinate 14,879, forward strand.
CGCACGGGCGTTGAAGCGCTGGCGATCTACAACGCGCAGGGGGTGCTGCAGTATTCCTCGGGGCCGTCGAGCCTGGTGAACGCCCTGCCGGAAGCGCCGATCGAGCACTCGCTGCACAAGGGCGCAAATATCAACCAGTTTGAACGCATCGGCGATGGGCAGTGGCTGGAAGAGGTGTTTCCGCTGCACAACGGCAACCAGCTTGAGGGCGCACTGGTGCTGGTGGCCGACGCGAGCTACATCCGCAGCGAGAGCTACGACCTGTGGCGGCGGAGCTTCTGGCGCATTGTGGCGCTGGTGGTGCTGATTACGGCGATCACGCTGGGGATGGTGCGGTGGTTCCTGCTGCAGCCGATGTCGCGCATGGCGGAGCGGCTGCGGCGGCTGCGCAGCGGGCACGCCTCCGAGCCGATGACGGGGGGCCATGGGGATTTGGGCGGCTTCTTCAAGCCGCTGGCGCGGGAGATGGAGACGCTGGCCGAAAGCCTGATTGCGGCGCGGGCGGCGGCGGAGGCCGAGGCGCGGCTGCGCGCCGCCGGCGACAACCTGTGGACCGCCGAACGGCTGGCCGTGCAGATGCGCGAGCAGGCAGGCGAAAGCCGGATCTTTGCTGTGTCAAACCGCGAGCCTTATGTGCACACGCGGCAGGGACGGGACATTGTGTGGAGCGTGCCGGCCAGCGGCCTGGTGACGGCGATTGAGCCGGTGCTGCGCGCCTGCGACGGCGTGTGGGTGGCGAGCGGCAGCGGCAGCGCGGACCGGGAGACGGTGGACAAATTCGACCGGCTGCGGGTGCCGCCGGACGACCCGCGCTACACGCTGCGGCGGGTGTGGCTGACGGCGGACGAAGAGGCGCGCTACTACGACGGCTTTGCCAACGAGGGGCTGTGGCCGCTGTGCCATATCGCGCATACGCGGCCCACCTTCAGGCCGGGCGACTGGGAGTGCTACCAGCAGGTGAACCAGCGGTTTGCCGCGGCGCTGCTGGAAGAGATGGAAGGCAGCCCGGAGCCGATTGTGTTTGTGCAGGACTACCACTTTGCGCTGCTGCCGCAACTGGTGAAGGCGGCGCGGCCGGATGCGCGCGTGGCGATCTTCTGGCATATTCCCTGGCCCAACCCGGAGGCTTTCGGGATTTGCCCATGGCAGGCGGAGCTGCTGGACGGGCTGCTGGGCGCGGACCTAATCGGGTTCCATATTCCGCTGCACTGCAACAATTTTCTTTCCACGGTGGACCGCGTCTTCGAGGCGCGGACGGACCGCGAGCACATGACGGTGAGCCGTCATGGGCACATCACGGCGGTGCGCCCGTATCCGATCAGCGTGGCCTTTGACGGCGGGCTGACGGAGCCGGCGCAGATGGAGTTCATTGACCGCGAAGCGCGGCACGCGGAGGCGCGGCAGGAGCTGCTGCACGAGTTCGGCGTGCAGGCTGCCTCACTGGCGGTGGGCGTGGACCGCATGGACTACACGAAAGGCATTGTGGAGCGGCTGCTGGCGCTGGAGCACCTGCTCGAGGAGCATCCCTGGCACCGGGAACGGCTGACCATGGTGCAGATTGCCGCGCCAAGCCGCACGCGCATTCCCGCATACGACGATCTGCATCACCGCGTGAAC
>DASZRQ010000006.1:0-30845 GCA_035549115.1 Occallatibacter sp.
CCTTCCGATACGGATCGTGCAGGCCAGTTGACGTTTGGCACTGGTCCAACCTCCGATCCTGCTGCCACTGTACCGGGCGGCATGGGGTTTGCAACGTACATGCTTGGCGAGGTGACGGCGTTCGGCCGCTATTACTCAACGTCGACAAACGCCAAGGAGTTCCAGAAGCGCGTCTTCCTCTACGGGCAGGACACCTGGCGCGCAACCCGCAAACTTACCCTGAACCTCGGACTGCGCTGGGAAGCCTACTTCCCGGAGACAGTAAACGCTCCGGGCAACGGTGCACTGCTGAATATCGACGATGGCTATCTGCATGTGGCCGGCTACGGCGGCACGGGCTCAAATCTGGGCTGGCGCGCGGAGTACGGCAAACAGTTTGCCCCTAGACTTGGCGTGGCTTACCAGTTCAACGACAAGACCGTGATCCGCGCAGGTTACGGGCGGAGCTTCGATACGGGCGTGTTCGGTTCAATTTTCGGACACACGGTGACGCAGAACCTGCCGGTACTCGGTAATCAATCCAAGAATGCGTCCACAACCGTTGGGAACGCATTTACGCTGGATGCCGGACCGCCAACTCCGCAGACCGTCGCAATTCCGGCCAATGGGCTCATACCCAATCCCGGCTCGCAGGTAACATCGAATGCACGGCCGAACCCGCTGCATTTCCCGACGATTGATGCATGGAACCTGGCGATCCAGCGTGCCATCACGCCGACAATGACCTTGACCGTGGCCTATGTCGGCAACAAGGGCACGCATACGCTGGGCGACGGCGACAGCAACGGCACGAACCCGAACGAAGCAGCGATCAACCTGCCTGGCGCCTTTAGCGTGAATGGACAGGCGCTGCACTACGACCCATCGGTGGCGGCGAATACGATCGCGGCAAACGGCGGGGTACAAACGACAAACTTCCTGCAGCGCTACTACGGACTCAGCCTGCCAGCCTGCAAGGATGTGAGCTATACGACACCGGCTGAGCCGCTTGTCACGCCGGGTATGTGCGGCTGGCAAAACAGCATCAGCTACCGGGGCGACGACCAGAACACCGAATTCGACGCTCTACAGGTGACACTGGCGCAGCAGCTCAGCAAGGGCCTTGCCATTACCGGAAACTACCAGTGGGATGGGGCGTTCGACGAACAGTCGGGCTACTATACCTGGGATCACAAGGTGACGCATGGTCGCGACAGCTTTACGCGCACGCAGCAACTGACCGCATACGGCAGCTATGATCTGCCTTTCGGGCATGGCAAGCAGTATGCGGCCGGTGTCAACCGGATGACCGACCTGATTATCGGCGGCTTCCAGCTAAGCGGCGTGCTGAACTGGTCAGGCGGTTTGCCGTTTACGCTAAGCTACGGCGAAGCAACCGCCAATGTGCCGAGCAGCGCACCCACTTATCCAAGCGCGGTGGGCGGGCGGCACCTGAAGACGGATCTGAAAGGCTTTGATCCTGTGGCAAAACACCGCGTCTTCTATGCGCAGCAGGTTCCGGGCAAACTGACCAATTCGTCGGATGTGGCGAACGGCACAGGTGTGTTTGTCGATCCGGGGCTGGACACGATTGGCAATGTGGGCCGCAACACATACTTCGGCCCAGGGTTCTTCAACACAGACCTGGCGCTAACCAAGGCGTTCACGATCCGCGAGAACATTGTCACAAAGTTCCGTATGGATGCGTTTAACGCGTTCAATCACATCAACCCAGGCAATCCCAGCGGAGGCGTGGAGTCGGAAGGCGACATTACGGGCCTTGCTCTGCCTGGGTCGACACGGCAACTTGAATTCTCCCTTCGCGTGCAGTTCTGATCGGCGCGAGGAGCCGCAACAAACCTGGAGGGGAGCCGATGGCTCCCCTCACTTTTTGAGAGATGTTTGAAGCGCAAGGCTTGTCGCGCACGATGGGTATGCCTCGTGCGCGGTAGACTTGAGTGCGTCCGCTTGTTATGAAACTTACCGTTGTCTCTCTCCTCTTTCTTCTGGCTCTCGGGATGCCGGGTGTTGCCCAGGCGCCTGCAAGCGCATCGAATGGCAGCGCGTCCGCCGAGTCAGCGAATCTTGAAACGGCGCGGGCTCTCGCGGCCAAGGGCAAGCTGGCGCAGGCGATGGCCGTGCTCGACACGCTGGCGCAACAGACGCCAGAACCCGCAGGCACGGAGCGGCTGCGCGGCATCATCTTTTATCAGCAGGATCAGTTGATTGAGGCGGCGAATGCGTTCACGCGCGCCGCGGCGCAGGACCCAGGCGATCGAGAATCCGTGGAGATGCATGGGGTGACGTTGTTCCGCATGGGGCGCGTGCGGGAGGCGATTCCGCTGCTCGAAGCGGCGCGCGCGCCGGTGGCCAGCGCCAATGTGGACCCGAATTATGTGCTGGCGCTGTGCTACTCCGATGTGGGCCGTTATGACGATGCGCGCCATGCCTACGCAGCGCAGTTTGGCTTTGCGCCGGATAGCGCGGAGGCGCATCTGCTGGCAGCACGAATGTTCCTGCGGCGGGAACTGAGCGAGCAGGCGGGCGCGGAGGCGGCGAAGGCGCTGGAGCTGAAGCCTGATCTGCCGCTGGCGCACGAGCTGCTGGGCGAAGTGGCGCTGGCACGCGGAGATGCCGCGACAGCGATTCGCGAGCTGGAGGCGGAGCGCACGATCAACCCGATGAGCCCCGATGTGTATGACCGGCTCGGAGATGCCTATGTGCGGAGCGGAGCATGGACCAAGGCGCAAGAGGCGCTGAATCGCGCGCTGCTGCTGGAGCCGAATGCAACCGGGCCGTATATTCTGCTGGGCGAAACGTTTTTGAAATTGAATGATCCAATCCAGGCACTGCATTATCTGGACCGCGCAGTGCGGATGGACCCGTCAAACTACATCACGCACAATCTGCTGGGGCAGGCGTATCGTGCGACGGGACAGGTGGCCGCGGCGAACCGGGAATTTCAGACGGTAGTGGACCTGCAGCATCGGGGCGATCCGAAGCCGGTGGAGAAGTAGCGGTGCGCGTGCGACACGGATTGCAGGGCGTACTGCTTTTGCTGGCGGCAGCAATGATTGCGCCGGGACAGGCAAAGCGCACGGAGTCCGGCGCGCTGAAGCTGGCGGATGCGGCGTTTCGCGCGGGGCTCGCGGCACAGCAGCGCGGCGATCTCGAAACCGCGCGTGCGAAGTTTGCCGAAGCGGCGCGGCTGGAGCCGAAGATTGCCGAGGCACATGAGGCGCTGGGCGCTGTGCTGCTGGAGCTGGGCAAAACCCCAGAGGGCATTCACGAACTGGAGATTGCGGAGCGGCTGAAGCCGGACGATGCAAGCGTAGAGACAAATCTGGCGCTTGCCTACCGGCAGGCAGGTGAGCCGGCAAAGTCGCTGGCGCACTTTGCGGAAGCGGAAAAAGCCGCGGCGGCGCCGGGACAGAAACCGCTGAGCGCGAGCTTTCATGATGCGTATGCGCGCGCATTGGCTGCGACGGGCAAGCCTGCGGAAGCGATTGCGGAGTTCGCCGCGGAAGAGACAGTAGAGGGACCGCAGGCTGCGATTGAGGACGCAATCGGAACGGTATATGCGCAGCAGAGCGAGTGGCCGCAAGCGCGGATACATTTTGAGAAAGCATTGAAAATCGACCCGGCCTATGCGCGTGCGGGAATACACCTGGGCGTGGTGTTGCGCACAGAGGGCAATATGCCGGAAGCACTTGCGGCTTTGCAGATGGCGGCCGAAACGCAGCCGCCCAATCCGCAAGCTCTGCTGGAGTACGGGCGCACGCTGGCGCTGGCCGGCAAGGACGATGAAGCCGTTGCGCCGCTCGAACAGGCGATCAGGTTGGATGCGAAGCTGCCGGGTGCGCAGATGGAACTGGCCATGGCGCTGCAGCGGCTGGGGCGGCAGCAGGATGCGGTTCCGCTGTTTGAAACGGTGGTGCAGCGCGAGCCGAAGAATGCGAGCGCGCTGACCAACCTGGGACTGGCGCTGACGCTGACAGGACATGCGAAAGAGGCGCTAGACAGTTTGCAGAAGGCGCTGGCACTCGACCCGCAGGGGGCGGTCATCTATAAGGATTTGGGCGTTGCTCATATTCAGTTGTCGGCCTTCGACGAGGCGATCAGCGATTTTACGAAAGCGCTGGCGCTGGAACCGGACGATCCGCAACTGCACTACGACCTGGGACTGGCGTACAAGTTCGAGGATAAGTATGAAGATGCCATCGCCGAGCTGCGCAAGGCAAGCGCGATGGACCCGACTCTGCAGGACCCGCCGTATACGCTGGGCATTCTGCTGATGCAGATGGGCAAGCTGGACGATGCGGTGACAGAACTGAAGAAGGCCGCTGCACTGCAACCCAGAAACGGCGATGTGTGGGCGATTCTGGGCAGCACGCTGAAGCAGGATGAGCGGCTGCCGGAGGCGGCCGATGCGCTGCGCAAAGCGCTGCCTCTGCTGCCGGGGCAGCCGGGACCGCGGGTAACGCTGGCCGGAGTGCTGGCCGAGCAGACGGCGAATCTGGCATCGCAGGCTGACACCGCGGAGAGCGCGGGAGATGCCGACAAGGCGAAGGCGCTGCGGGACCAGATGAAGACGCTGCGCGCCGAGACGGCCGAGCTGCGGCGGGAGGGCGCGGAGCTTGCGCGCGGCGCGGTGAACCGGCAGCGCGCAAACTTCGCGCTGAATGCGGGTAATCAATTGATGCTGCACGGCGAGATTGCGGCGGCGATTGCACGCTATCAGGAGTCGATTGCGGCGGATGCGACGTTTGCCGAACCGCATGCGCAGCTTGCGATTGCCTATGAGCGGCAGGGCCGCACAGACGAGGCCGCAGCGGAGCGGGCTAAGGCAGCCGCACTCGAAAAGAAATGATTTTCCTGATCAGGAAGCGTGCACAGCCGGCGAGGATTGAGCCTCGATGCGCATCTGTACACTGTGGCGGGGGCGGAGGGTGATCTGCGGCCAGAGCTCGATGGTCTGGCCGGGGACAAGATGGAAGCGCCAGCGCTGCGCGAGGGTGGCGAGAAGCAGGACGCTTTCCATCATGGCGAAGTGCTCGCCGATGCAGGCGCGTGTGCCGGCCCCGAAGGGAAAGAAGGCGAAGCGCGGGCGATGGCTGGATTCGGGTGTCTCCTTCCAGCGGCCGGGGTCGAAGCGCTCGGGATCGGGCCAGAAACGCGGATCGCGGTGCATGGCGAAAGGGCTCATGACAAGCGTGCTGCTCGCAGGCACGCGCACATCGCCGAGGCGATACTCGGTGACGGCTTCACGGCCGATGACCCAGGCGGGCGGGTAGATGCGCAGTGCTTCATGGAAGACTCGCGAGGTAAAGGCGAGCTGGGGAATGTCGTCGAGCGTGGGAAGGCGACCGGCGAGAACGCGATCGATCTCCGCGTAGAGTTCGTCCGCAACGTCTTCGTGCTGCGCGAGGAGATACCAGGTCCAGGTGAGCGCGTTGGCCGTGGTCTCGTGGCCGGCGAGAAAGAGCGTAAGCGACTCATCGAGAAGCAGCTCGTCGGACATGTAGCCGGTGCCGCCCTCGTCGGTGGAGCGGAGCAGCATGGAGAGCATGTCGTCGTAGCGGTCAGGATGCTCGCGATGCTCGTCAATGACTTTCTGCACGACAACGGCGATCTCCGCGCGGGCCCTGGATGCCCTGCGCTCGGCAAGGCGGCGCAGCGGCGGCACAAGCTGGGTGAGCGGGCTGTTGAGCATGAGAAAGAGGTGCAGCGAGCGGGTGAGGCTATCGCCCACGCCGGAGGCATCGTTGTGCATGTCCGCGCTGAAAAGTGTGCGGCCGACGATCTGCAGGGTGAGGCGCATCATTTCCTGATCGATGGCGAGGACCGAGCCCTCGCTCCAGGAACGGCGGGCGATGTCCGCGCACTCGACCATGGCGCTGGCATACGCGGCGAGGCGCTGCGAGTGGAATGCAGGCTGCACGAGGCGCCGCTGGCGGCGGTGCAGCTCGCCTTCGCTGGTGAGCAGGCCATCGCCGAGAACAGGCTTGGAGGCTCGCAGGGCGCGGCCTTTGACGAAGTTCCAGTCGTGGGCGATGAGGATGTCATGGATGAGGTCGGGATGATTGACCTGGAAGACGAGGCGCGAGCCAATGGAGAGGCCGACGATATCGATACCGCGGGTTCCCGCATCCGCTAAATAACTCAGCAGATGACGGCGGAAGCGGATGAATTCGGTGATTCCGGGGCGGTGCTCGACGGTATAGGACATTCCTCGTGTCTCCTAACCCTGTGCACAGATGGCCTGCAACCTGGATTGATTGTAGGGGCTCCGTAGACGGAGCGGTGTGTCTGGATTTGTCCGCCGGCTACACGCTGGCGCGCGTGGCTCCGGTGGAGATGCCGCCATCGACGAGGAGGGTCTGGCCGGTGACATAGGCACTGGCATCGGAGGCGAGAAAGACAACCGCGCCGTCGAGGTCGCCGGGCTGGCCGGGGCGCTTGAGCGGAATGCGGTCGGTGAGGTAGTCGACCCAGGCCCGGTTTTCGTAGAGCACCTGGTTCTGGCGGGTACGGAACCAGCCGGGAGCGAGGCAGTTGACGGTGATGCCGTGTGCGCCCCATTCGTCGGCGAGGCTCATGGTGAGCTGCTTGATGCCGCCGCGGCTGGCGCAGTAGGGCGCGATGCCGCCATAACCCATGACGCTGGTGACCGAGCCGATGTTGATGATGCGGCCGTAGCGGAGCGGCATCATGCGGCGGGCGAAGGCGCAAGCCACGAAAAATGGGCCGCGCAGGTTGGTGTCGAGGACCTGGCTCCAGTCGTCGGGAGTGATCTCCAGGGCGGGCTTGCGGACGTTGCAGCCGGCATTGTTGAGGAGGATGTCGATTTTGCCGAAGTGGGCCCATGCGGCTTCCGCGAAGGCCTCGATATTGGCGGTGTCGCGCACGTCGAGAGCGAAGGGAAAGACGCGGCGGCCGAGGGTCTCAATCTCCGCCTTGAAGGGTGCGAGGTCGGCGGCGTTGCGGCTGGTGATGACGAGGTCCGCGCCGGCGCGGGCGAGAGCGCGAGCCATGCACTGGCCGAGGCCGCGGCTGGCGCCGGTGACGACGGCGACGCGGCCGGTAAGGTCGAACAATGAGCCAGGGAGATTTTCGGACATGCAGTTCCCTTCTGCGCGGGTGCGTCAGGGTTGGAGGATGACTTTCATGAGGCCGGGCTCGCGGCTATAGAGACGCTGGAACCAGGCCGCGCCGTCGCTGAGTGGAGCGATGGCAGAGATGAGTGGAGCAACCTGGATTGCACCGGACTGCATGAGCTCGATGCACTCAGGGTATTCGCCAGCGGAGGCGCAGGAACCAAGGAGGCGAAGCTGGCGGGTGACGACGCTTTGCAGCGGGATTTCGACGCGGGGCGCGAGGTTGCCGATGAGCGTGACAGCGCCGCCGCGGCGCACGCTCTCGATTGCGGCTTCGACTGTGGGCTGCGCGCCGACGGCTTCAACGGCGATGTCCGGGCCCTGGCCGCTGGTTGCCTCACGGAGCTGCGCGAGAATGTCAGAGTTGCTGAGGAAAGTTGCGTCCGCGCCAAGCGAGCGCGCCAGCGCGAGGCGGCCTTCGTCGAGATCGACCGAGAAAACGCGGGTGCAGCCGAAGTGACGGAAGGCCTGAAGGGCGAGCAGGCCGATCATGCCCGCGCCGAAGACCACGGCTGTGCTGCCGGGCTCGATGTTGGTGATGCGCGCCGCGTGGACGGCGACGGAGACAGCTTCAATGAGCGCGGCGTTGGCGTCAGGAAAGCCCTCGGGCAGACGATAGATGATGTGCGCGGGAACAGCGACGTATTCGGCGAAAGCGCCGTGGCGGCGGTAATCGCCGCAGGAGACGCCGAGGACCTGGCGATTGTCGCAGAGATTGACAAGGCCGCGGCGGCAGTAGGCGCACTGGCCGCAGGAGACGGTCGAGTCGAAGGTGACGCGGTCGCCAACGGTGAAGGAATCGACAGCGGAGCCGAGGCGAGCGATGACGCCGGCAGCCTCATGGCCCATGATGAGGGGCGGAATGCGGCGGCCGCTGCTGCCGTCGTAGCCATGCACGTCGCTGCCGCAGATGCCGCATGCGCGGACGTGGATGAGCACCTCGTGCGGGGCGATTTCAGGCTCGGGCACGTCGCGGAGTTGAAGCGAGCGATAGTCTTCGAGGACGAGTGCCTGCATCGAACTCACGATACATCGCGGGATACAGGCACGTCGAGGAAGCGCTCTACATCTCGGCCCAGCGGCGCAGCAGGTTATGGTAGACGCCGGTGAGCTTGACGCCGGTGGGGTTGCCCGGCGACTCCTTGGCAAGCTGCTGGATGGCGGTATCGAGATCGTAAAGCAGGGTGCGGTCGCTGTCCTGGCGGATCATGCTCTGAATCCAGAAGAAAGAGGCAACGCGCGCGCCGCGGGTGACCGGGGTGACGCGATGCAGGCTGGTGGCGGGGTAGAGCACCATGTGTCCCGCGGGCAGCTTGACGCGATGGACGCCGTAAGTGTCCTCGACGAATAGCTCGCCGCCGTCGTACTCCTCGGGCGCGGAGAAGAAGAGGGTGGCTGAAACGTCGGTGCGGATGCGCTGGCCCGTCGTGGCCGTGGCGCGGATGGCCGTGTCCACGTGCGTGCCGAAGTGGCCACCGCCGGTGTAGCGGTTGAACATGGGCGGAAAGACACGCAGCGGCAGCGCGGCGGACATGAAGAGCGGCGAACGCGCAAGCGCGGCCAGAACCATTTCTCCAAGTTTGACGGAGACCGGGTGACCTTCCGGGAGCTGGAGATTTTCCTTGACCGTCTGTGCCTGGTAGCCGGCGGTGACTTTGCCATCGATCCACTCGGCTGCGTCGAGCGCTGCACGCGCCTCAGCGAGTTCGGCGGCGGTGAGAACATCGGGAATCGTGATCAACATGGATATACCTCAGGAAAAAAAGCGCGCGGGCCATAACGATGCCACGGCCCGCGCGGGCGCAAGTTATTTGAAGCGGAAGTTGAGACCGATGAGCGCACTGGCTCCCGCGCCGGGAATCAGGTGGCTGGGGTGCGGCAGATCGATGTAATAGCGGTTGAGCAGGTTGTTGACGTTGGCCTGCAGCTCAAGTTTTTCGCTGATGGGCCGGCGAAGCATGGCGCTGAAGAGCCAGTAGCCGGGCACCTGCTTCATGGCCACGCTGGTGACGACATAGCCTGGACCGTTGGGGTTGGGGGCGTAGCCGGTGGGCACGTAAGGCACGGTGGAGCTGGCAGTGCGCGCGCCGACGTAGTTGCCGCCGAGGCCGCCGGTGAGGCGCAGCGGCAGGCGATGCGTAACGAAGAGGTTGAAGGTTTGCTTGGGGACGTTGGCCAGCGGGTAGCCGACGGCTGCCGGGAAGAACTTCGACGAGATCACGGCGCTGTCGAGATAGGCGTCGCCAATGACGAGGTCCATGTTCTGAGGCAGGCGGCCGACAAGGCTGAGCTGGACGCCTTTCACCACCTGGTTGCCGGCGGCGACGATGTTGTTGGAGTTGGTGGGGTCGGTTTCGCGGGCGTTGTCCTTTTCCGTGCGGAACCATGCGCCCTCGGCGAGCAGGCGCTCGTTGAGGAAGCTCCACTTGGCGCCGGCCTCGTAGGACTCGTTCTCTTCGGGCTCGGCGGAGCTGTTGGTAAGGCCGACGCTGAGGCTGAGGGACTCGGCGGCGGGGTCGAAGCTGGTGCCGTAGTCGAAGTAGACGCTGCCGCGCGCCGAGGGCTTGTAGACAAAGGCGGCGCGGTAGCTGGGCTGTTCGTCGAGGCGGCTGATGGGCCCGACGGGAGCGGTAACGGTGCCGCCCGCAGGCGGAGCGGTGGGCTGGTAGAGGTTGTAGCCGGTGTCGAAGCGGTCCCAGCGCGCGCCGCCGCTCAGCTCAAAGAAGCGGCTGAGCTTCATGGTATCGACGAAATAGAGGCCGACGCTCTTGGACTTGGTGTGCACGATGGACGTGATGTAACCGGTGCCGGCGAAGGGCTGGTCCTCGTTGGGGTCGAGCAACGTGGTGTCGGGGACGGTGTTGACCTTGTTGATGGTGTAGCTGGTGCGGATGGGGTTGGAGATCTCCTGGCCGCCCTCGACGCCTGCGACCAGAGCGTTGCGCACGCCATGCACATCGAAGTGCGCGGTGATTTCGGTCTGATCCCAGAGATCGCCTTCGACGCTCTTGACCTGAATCTGGTTGCGGTTGACCTGAGTAATGTCCTCGGCGGGCGTATCCGGCGTGTAAGGACAGGTGAGCGAGGAGTTATACGCCAGCGTGGGCAGCGAGGAGACGACCGTGCCCACGGGCACGCTGGCTGAGGCGTTGGAGCAGATCTGGGGCTCGGTGATCTGCGCCTGGCGCGGGTAGTTGGCGGCGCGGGCAATGGTATGCAGGTTGAGATTGGGCGAGAACTCGTGCTCCACGCGAAGGGTCATCACGTCGTCATTGGTCTTGAGATAGTTCTCGTCCGGGAAGCCAAAGTAGCTGTGGCGATTTGCCGGGGAGACCTTGTTGAAGAGCCAGGGGAGGCCGTAGTCCGGCGTGTCGTCCTCGGAGAGGTGGAAGTAGCTGAGGGTTGCGCGGGTTTTGGTATCCATGCCGATGGAGACCGAAGGCGCGATGCCGAAGCGGCGCAGCTCGGCGTCGTCGCGGCCGGCCACTCCGCCCTCCTGAGCCATCACGTTCATGCGGAAGGCCGAGCCGCCAAGCTCGCTAGAGAGGGGGCTGTTAATGTCCGCGGTGATGCGGCGGGTGAGGTCGGTGCCGAACTGCGGCTGCACGTCGACGAACTGCTCGGTTTCAGGAACCTTGCTCTCCTGGTTGACGACGCCGCCCGTGGAGCCGCGGCCAAACTGCACGCCCGCGGGACCTTCGAGCACGTCAACCTGCTCGTAGTTGAACGAGTCGCGGTAGTAGCTGCCAAAGTCGCGGATGCCGTCGAGGAAGATGTCATTGCGCGCGGTGAAGCCACGGATGGTGAGGTTATCGCCCTGCGCGCCAGCCTCGCCCGCGGCCAGGCTGATGCCGGGCACATTGCGCAGCGAGTCGCGCAGCGTGGAGAGGGCCTGATCTTTCATGACGAACTGCGGCACAATGGTGACGCTCTGCGGAGTTTCGATGAGCGGCTCGGTGAACTTGTCCATCGTGACCACGTCGGGGATGGAGGAGGTGACGGAGACCGTGTCGCGGGCCTGCACGCCGACGATCATCGTGGTTGCGTCTTCCGCGCGGTAGTTGAGGCCGGTGCCTTCAAGCAGCAGACGCAGCGCTTCATCCTCGCGATAGAGGCCACTGACGCCCGCGGTGTGAAAACCGGCGAGCGTTCCGGCGGGGAGGGCGTTCCTGACGGTGAGGCCGGTGGCTTTCTCATAGTCCGCGAGAGCCTCATCGAGCGGGCCGGCGGGGATGTTGAACCGTTTGAGCGGCAACGTGGCCGCGGGCGATCCAGCGCTGCCCGGGTTTGCCCTGGGCGCTGCCGCCAGCGCCGCGCGCGTGCCGCCCATGGCCGCATATGCCGCCAGGGTTCCCATCGCGATCCAGCCGCGCGTTTGACCCAGGCGGGCTGCCCGGCCGGGTCTCCTCTTTACCGATGACCTCCGCTTCTTCTGCTTCATCTCTGCTCCCTCGGGGAAGTTCCATGGTGATGGGAATGACGCTGCGCTGGCGTTCATTCACGATTCCGATGCGACCGGACAAAACGCGGCCGGCACGTGCCAGGCGTGGTTTCCGATCCAGACTTCCGGCGCGCACCACTGCGCAGCCGGGCAGAATCAGCTTTTGAGAAAGCGGAGCGGAACAGAGAACTGCGGTTGAGCAGCCCGATGGGCAACCCTATAATGCAGACAGTCTGCGGCCCCATGGACTGCAGCTCCAGGGTTTCGCGGTCTCGGCCAAGAGATTTCCGCGGGACCCTGGTCCCTCTCCTTCACATCCTTCGTTCACACACACTTGTGTGTTCCGTTCTGCTGTCTCCACTATATACGACAAAATTAGTCCTATATCAATTGCGGAAAGAGATGCAGTGCACAAAATTCATGCGGGAAGACCATCCTGCGCTGGATGCTTCGGCGATGAGTATGTGTGGAGAAGGATATTTAACTCATTGTATTGATTAACCTTAATCAGTCTCGTTGGGAACGCCTGCGCGCGTCCGCGCCGGGCGCAAGCCTCGAGTGAGCGTACCGGGATGCGGAGTGGCACTTGGCGAAAGTCTCCTCGGGCAGCCGCTGAGCAGGGCTTGGGCCGGGAGCCCGCGGTCTCTCGGCCCTTGGGTGGAGATGCTGCTCCATCCTTGCGCCGATGACCGCACAGCCCGCGGTTGCGTAATGTCCCGGTGGGACTTGTGCCCGTTTCACACCAAAGAGAACAAGCAGTCCATTTCCCCCTTTCTTTGAGGTCAGTTGACGGAGGAGCCGTGCGTTCCCTTACTTGTCTGAAAGTGTTTCTGGGCTTCATGTGCCTGGTTCTTGTCTCTGCGTTGCCTCTCCAAGCTCAGCAGCCCGCGACGGGCAGCATCAGCGGTACGCTCACCGACCCTTCCGGCAAGTCGGTTGCCGGGGTGGTGGTGACGCTCTCGAATGTGCGGCAGGGCACGGCGCGCACCTTTACCACGGGCACGGACGGCGTCTTTACTTTTGCCACGCTGGAAGCGGCGAACTATGCGCTTTCTATTGCAAGCCCTGCCGGTTTTGCTCCGTGGAGCGAGCGGGTGACGCTGGAGGTGGGCGAGGCACGGAATGTGCCCGTGCACCTGACCGTCGCCGGCTCGCAGGCAACGGTGGAGGTTGGGGCGGATGCGCAGCAGACCGTGGATACCACGTCGTCGGTGGTGGGCGGCGTGATTGGCGCGCGGCAGATCGACACGCTGCCCCTGAACGGACGCAACTATCTCGAGCTTGCGTACCTTGTGCCGGGCAATGCGCCGGCGCCGAACTTCGACCCGACGAAGGAGCACACGGTGGTCGTGTCGTCCGCGGGGCAGGTAGGGCGCGGCGGCAACGTGATGATCGACGGCGCGGATAACAACGACGATGCCGTGGGCGGCTCGCTGGTGAACATTCCCGAAGATGCGGTGCAGGAGTTCCAGATTGCGACCAACCGGTTTTCGGCCGGGCTGGGGCGCTCGGGATCGACGGTGATCAACGTGGTGACCAAGCAGGGCACGAATGCGCTGCATGGCGGTGTGGCCATCTACGAGCGCGACCATGTGCTGCAGGGCCTGCCCGCGACCTACGATCCCAGCGTTGGCTCGACGCCGCCCTTCCACCGGCAGCAGTATGCGGGCGATGCCGGCGGGCCGATCCGCCGCGACAAGGCCTGGTGGTTTGTGGCGATGGAGGACCGCCAGCAGCTTGGCGCGGACGAAGTGGGCGTGCGCGACACGGTGAACAAGGTGATTCATCGCCAGTTTGCGACGGCACCGCTGCACGATTTTCTGACCACGGAGCGGCTGGACTGGCAGCTCAACGAGAAGAACCGCATCGGCTTTCGCGAGTCGCTGGAGCTGGAGGACGACCTGAGCCAGAGCGAGCTGGATCGTTCGCTGGGCACCGCGGCCTATCGCCAGACCGCCACCAACCACCTGCAGGGATTGATTGCCGACTGGGTGCGCATCATCACGCCGGCGGTGGTGAACAAGCTGAGCTTTGCGGACAACAACTTTGTCAACATCACGGACCCCATCAGCAATACGCCGCAGATTACCTATCCCGATCTCGATGACGGCTCGACCTACCGCGTGCCGCAGCAGACGCGGCAGTTCCGGCTGCAGGGCGACGACACGCTGACGTGGGCGCTCCAGAAGCATACGCTCAGCTTTGGCGGCGAGGTGCAGTCGGTTGACGCTGACTTTTATCTGGGTGTTTTCCAGCAGGGCAACATTCAGACCGTCGAGGATTTTCCGGATTTCGACCGCAACCAGGACGGCAAGGTGGATGATAACGACCTGCTCTTCGCGGTGGGGCTGCGCAGCTCCACGCCAACCACGCCGCTGGTGCTGCCGAACGACGACAACACGCATCTGGCGTTTTTTGCGGAGGACGACTGGAAAGCGCTGCCGCGGCTGACGCTGAACATGGGCCTGCGCTGGGAGCTGGATACCAACCTGAACAACCTGAGCTGGTATGCCAACCGTAATCCGCTGGTGGACTCGTTCTACCAGGGCTCGCGCCATCGCGATTACAACAACTGGGCGCCACGGTTCGGCTTCAACTACGCGGTGAATAACAATCTCAGCGTTCACGGCGGCTACGGCATCTACTACGACCGGATCACGCTCGAGGTGATGTCGCTGGAGAAGGGCTTTGACGGCCGCGCGCTGGCGCTGAATGTGACGGCGGGCAACGCCGTGACCGACCAGAACGGTATGCCCGTGTATCTGAATCCCGACGGAACCTTTGTGCCGGGCGCGCCGGAGGTGCTGGCGAGCCCCTTCAGCGGATTCCCCTTTACCGGCGCGGGCGCAACCGGCATCGACATCATCAACAACCGCATGCGGAACCCGATGGTGCAGCAGTTCAACCTGGGCGTGGAGCAGCAGATCGGGCGCGGGCTGCTGGTGAAGGTGGATGGCGTGCACAACCTGGGCACGCGGTTCATCATTGGCCGGCCGATTGGCTCGGTGTATAACCCGCTGACGCAGGGGCCGGACGAGGTAACCGATCTCGAATCCGCCGTGGGCACCAAGTACGATGCGCTGTGGGTGAGCGTGCGTCAGCGCTTTGCCAAATATGGCGAGTTCGATGCGGCCTACACGCTGGCCAAGGCGTTCAACTACGCGAATGACGACCAGATTCCCTTCGAGTACACGCCGATTGACCCGAACAACCTGCGCCGCGAGTACGGGCCGCCGCCGAACGATCAGCGGCACCGGCTGGTGCTGTCGGGGCTGGCGAATCTGCCTTACGGTTTCCACCTTGCGCCCATCTGGACGATCGCCTCGGGCGTGCCGATGGACATCCTGCTGCCCGATGGCAGCGAGCGCGTGCCCACCATGCAGCGCAACGCAGGTGGCCGCGAGTTCCACAATGCACGGGAGCTGAATGCATTCATCGACGCCACGAATAACGCGGGCGGCGTGTACGAGGCCAGCACGTCGAGCTACGTGATTCTGCCGGAGGTGAGCAACAATGCCCACTTCAGCGACAGCTTCAATGCGCTCGATTTCCGGCTTGACCGCACGATCGGATTCGGCGACCGGTACAAGCTGGACCTGATCGGCGAGGCGTTCAACATCTTCAACGTGACGAACATTCTGGGCGTGAGCAACCTGAATTATTCGGGCTATGCCAACACGCTCTCGCCGGATTCGAATAATCCGGCGTACTCGTCGAGCTTCGGTACGCCGGTGTCGACGGCCGGCGGCGTATTTGGCTCGGGCGGACCGCGCGCTTTCCAGTTTGCTGCCAAGCTGCGATTCTAAAAGCGAGCGGGTATGTCAACCGGGGCCGCTGCGTGCGGCCCCCAGCTTCTTAAGACACAATGAGCGACCGCCCTGAATACGAGCAGCTTGCCCGGATGCGCACTGCGGCGCCGAAGCACACGGCCACGTATCTTCCCGTGGTGCACGAGGACGAAGCGGCAGGCGATGTGGCCGCCGCGTACCAATACTTTCGCGACCAGACCGGACGGCAGGATGTGCCGGGCATCGTGAAGTGCTTCAGCGGCAATCCGGCGCTGGTGCGGCAGATGATCAATATCTCATCGTCGCTGCTGTTCTGCGAGGGGGCGCTGACGCGGAGGCACAAAGAGCTGATTGCGGCGTGGATCTCGAAGCTTAACGCGTGTCCCTACTGCTTCGACAGCCACGGCTTCTTTTTTCTTGTACACGGCGGCAGCGAGGGCGCGCTGCAGAAGCTGAGCGCAGGCGAGATCGACAGCGCGGAGATCACAGCGGCCGAGCGGGCGCTGCTGCGCTACGCGGAACAGGTGAACGGGGCCTCGTACAGGCTGGACCGGGAAGCAGCGCGGGTGCTGGAAGCCGAGGGCTGGCGGCCGGAACAGATTGCGGAAACGGTGCACATGGCGGCTTTCATGGGTTTCTGCAACCGGATTGCCAATGCATTCGGGCTGCCCTCCCAGGGCTTTCTGGAACTGGCGAAGGCTCAGCCCGGGCTGGGCGACGAGGGCAACGGGTAAACCGAGAAATTCTTGATCCGGCGGTTTCTCTCCGGCCGCGAATCTGTTATGTTCGCACGCAAACTGCCGTGCGGGCCCAGCCCGCCGTGCCCTGAGCGAGGCCTGCCATGCCGTGCGATCCAAGCGAATTGCGCAACGTTCCCCTGTTTGAACTACTAGACGATGATGAGGCGGCAATTCTAGCCGCGCAGATCGAGGTGCGCACATTTGCCCCGCGGCAGCGCATCTTCAAGGCAGGCGAGCCGTCAGAGCATGCCTACATTGTGGTGTCCGGCACGGTGCATGTGACGGCGCTGGACGAGGACCAGCAGGAGGTGCTGATCGATGAGCCAGGACATGGCGATGTCTTCGGCGTTGCCTCTATGCTGCAGCAGACCGAGCACCAGACGACAGCCATTGCCGCCGAGCAGGCCGTATGCCTCGAGATCGGGCGGGACGATATCGAGAAGCTGATCTGCAGCCGGCCCATGGCAGGCATGGATATGCTGACGATGCAAGCGCGGCAGTATCACGCCTCGCAGAAGCTGGTGCGGCTGCGAGCCAGCCGCAACGCCAACGAGGTGATTGAGGAGCAATCGACGCTCGGCGAGCGCATTGCGGACTCCGTGGCGCGCTTCGGCGGCTCGTGGTTCTTCATCATCCTGTTTTCGATCACGCTGATCGTCTACTCGTCGATCAATATCCTGTTGCAAGGGCGCGCGTGGGATCCGTATCCGTTTATCCTGCTCAATCTGTTCTTATCAATGCTCGCGGCGATCCAGGCGCCGGTGATCATGATGAGCCAGAACCGGCAGGATGCGAAGGACCGCACGCGTAGCGAGCTGGATTTCGATGTGAATCGCCGCGCCGAGGCGGAGATACAGTCACTGTCGCGCCACCTGCATCAGCTTGCGGAGAAGCTCGACGATCTGACTGACCTGGTGCGGCCCGCAAACGCGGCTCCTCTGGCATCGCAGGGCAATGGCGTAGCCGCCCAGGGAGACTGAGGAAAGCTCAGGCCTCGGCCTTTTCCGTCAGCAGGTTCGGATCGCTCACGCCGGGCAGACCGTTCTCCAGATGGCCGGCATAGCGGCGCAGATAGAGCGGCGCATCCGGCTGCGTAACGGAAAGATCGAACCAGCCGGAGCTTGCGCTCAGATCCCACGTGTCGTCGGCCGATGCGCCGGCGGCGACGGTGAGTTGATGCGGCGCGGCGTCCTTTGCGTAGCTGTTGGCGACCTGTACGGATGCAGGAGCCGTGCCGGTATTCGCGAGACGGAGTGTGATACTGTGCGCTTCGGGATCGCTGTGGAGGGTGACTTCGACCGCGGCCTGCGTATGCGCGGGAACCACGCCGCGAAAGTGGCCGTAAGCGCCATTGGGGCCATGGAGTGCGAGGTCATAGTCAGGCGCGTCCTGCAGCGGAGTCTTGCGGTCATCGCGATTCGCCGAGAGATCCCAGTAGTCGGAGACAGACTTTCCGGCGGAGACGGTGTAGCGGCGCGGAGGAAGCTGCGGCAGAATGTTGTTGCGCACGTAGAAGGCCGCGCCTGCCTTCCCGGTGTTATCGAGATCGAGCCAGAGGCGCGCGGCTGTGGTGTCGATGCGGCAGAGCGTGGTGAACGCGTAAGGCAGTGCGCGTGCCGGACGGCTGCCGGGCTCCTGGAGGGGCATGGCCTGCTCAGCGGGAACGCTGTAGGGCTGATGATCGGAGACGAGCACCGCAGGCACCGGAAACTTTTTGATCTCCGGATTGCGGCCGCCCGCGAAGTCAAAGCACGAGGTCAGGTCGCCGCAGAGCGAGCGCCGCCATGCGGTGATGTTGGTCTCTGGAATATCAAAGCGCGTCTCGAGGAAACGCAGGACGGAGGTGTGGTCGAAGACCTGTGAGCAGACCCAGCCGCCCGTGGACCACGGCGAGACAACGATCATGGGCACGCGCGGGCCGAGGCCGATGGGCTGCAAGCCGCCGGGATCAGCGCCGGGGATGAGCGGACGGCGCTCGTGCGGATGCTTATCCATATTGATGGCTTCGTCGGCGATGGAGGAAACGAGATCGTCGGAAACGAGGCCCTGCGTGTTGAGTTGTTGGGTGAGCGGCGGCATGGGCGGCACAATGTGGTCGAAGAGGCCGTCGTTCTCGTCGTAGTTGATGAAGAAGACGGTCTTGCTCCAGACCTCCGGGTTCGCCGTGAGAGCTTCAAGCACGAGATTGATGTAATACGCGCCGTCGCGGGGCGAGGCCTCAGGGTGCTCGGAGTATTGATAGGGTGCGACGATCCAAGTGACCTGCGCAAGGCGGCCCTGGGCCACATCTTCGCGGAAGCCTGCGAGGGAGCGATCGGTGACGCCCTTAGTGACGAGCGGTCCGTGCGGGTCGGCGCCTTCTTCGACTTGATAGGCGGCGAAAAATTCAAGGGAGTTATCGGTGTAGTTGTCGGTGGGAGTGCCGGGCTCGCCGGTACCGCCCTGGTAGAGCTTCCAACTGATGCCATGGGCCTCAAGGCGCTCCGGGTAGCTGGTCCAGGTGTAGCCGTTGGTCTTGTGGCGCTCATCGAAGCCCGGACCATTGCGGCGCTTGCCGAGGGTATTGCGCGCGTCCATTGTGCCTGACCAAAGATAAATGCGGTTGGGCGCGGTGTTGGCGTGCACGGAGCAATGGTAGGCGTCGCAGAGAGTGAAGGCGTCTGCCAGCGCGTAGTGGTAGGCCACGTCCTCACGCTTCAGGTAGCCCATGGTCATTACGTCCTGCTTCTGGTTTACCCAGCTATCGTGATGGCCGTTGTTCCAGGCGAGATGGCCGCTGCTCCAGCCATGGTCGGTGCCGGCCTGGAACTCGGTGGTGCGCTTGGGATTGATATAGAAAGGCAGCACATGCTCGGAGCCGGCAGAAAGACCGCGGCTCTGATAGCGATGGGTTTTGACCGTGGCTGGGGGCTGGTGCCACACCGTTTTGCCGTTGGGCAGCAGAGCGGGGCGCGGGTCGCCGAAGCCACGCACGCCGCGCAGGGTGCCGAAGTAGTGATCGAAGGAGCGGTTTTCCTGCATCAGAATGACGACGTGTTCGACATCCTTGATGGTGCCGGTAACGCGGTTCGCGGGAATGGCGAGCGCCTTTTGAATGCTGGCTGGCATCATCGCGGCACCGGTGGCCGTAGCGGCCAGGCGCAGAAAGTCGCGTCTGCTCTGCATGAGAAGCTCCGAGTAATTTTGAAGCTGAGTCGACGGTACGGCGCGAAAGATCGCATACCAGACCTCGATGCCGCGAGTATAAACAGTGCACGTCACCGGAAAGATGAATGCGCGGTAACAGTAGAGCGCCCGCTATTTTCCGATGCAGAAGGTGGAAAAGATGAGATTGAGAATGTCGTCAGGAGTGGTCTGGCCGGTGAGGGAGTCGAGGGCCCAGAGGGCGCGGTAGAGATCGAGCAGGATCATCTCGTGAGGAATGCCGGAGACATTGGCGGAGGCCGCCTCAGCAAGCGCGGCGCGCGTAGTGGCGATGGCCTGCTGCTGGCGCAGGTTGGTGAGAAGGCCGGGCTCCGGTTGGGCGCCGCCGGTAGCGAGTGAGACGATCTGCGCGCGGAGGGCGGCAATGCCCTCGCCCGTAATGGCGGAAGTAGAAATGAGAGGAAGAGCGCACGCTTCACGGATGCGCGCGTCCGTATCAGGCTGGGCCAGGTCAATTTTGTTGAGTGCGATGAGCGCAGGGCGGTGTTCGACCGCGGCAAGGAGATTCTTCTCCTCCTCATTCATCGGCTGCGTGGCATCCAGGACGATAAGGATAAGCGCTGCATCGGCGAGGGCTTCGCGGCTGCGCGCGATGCCGAGCTGCTCGATCTCTTCGCCGGTTTCGCGCAGACCGGCGGTGTCAACAAGCTCGATGGGGATGCCATCGATGGCAATGCGCTCGGTGACAAGGTCGCGGGTGGTGCCGGGCGTGGCGGTCACGATGGCGCGGTCTCGCTCGACAAGACGATTGAAGAGCGAGCTTTTGCCGGCGTTGGGGCGGCCGACGAGGGCGAGGCTTAGGCCGTCATGCACGACGCGGCCGCGGGCGAAGGAGGCATCGAGGGCGGCAAGCGGCGGCAGCAGTTCGCCGATGCGCCGGGCGATCTCCTGCTGCGGCGTAACGTCGATGTCGTCTTCGGCGAAGTCGATGCCGGCTTCAAGGAGCGCGATGAGATCGACGAGGCTCTGTTTGACGGGCTGCACGCGATGGCTGAGCGCGCCGCCCATCTGGCTGGCTGCCTGGCGGGCCTGAGTGAGGGTCTGCGCGTCAATGAGGTCGCGGACGGCCTCGGCCTGGGTGAGGTCGAGCTTGCCGGAGAGGAAGGCGCGCTGGGTGAACTCACCGGGTTCGGCGATGCGCGCGCCAAGCACAATGGCGCGGCGCAGAAGCAGATCGAGGACGACAGGTGAGCCGTGCGCGGCGATTTCGACGAGGTCATCGCCAGTGTAGGAGTTGGGCGCGACGAAGAAGGTGACGACAGCCTCGTCGATGCGTGCGGAGTCCGGGCTGCCGCCGTCGAAGATATCGGCCAGGCGCGCACGCGCGTGTTCCAGCGGCTGGCGCAGCACGACAAGCTGCGCGGCGATCTCCGCAGCCTGAGGGCCGCTGAGACGCACAATGCCGATGCCGCCGCGGCCGGGCGGCGTGGAGATGGCGGCGATGGTGTCGGAGGCGGGTTCCATGGTCTCAGTGCTCTATCAATTACTGTATAGGGCCCTCTGAGAAGGGATATCCGTGATCATGCACAAACGATTTCTATCAATAGTTGAAAGAAAAGCCAGCGGACTGCATCCGCGGGTATAATTCCCCGTAACGCAAAGGGCGATGAGAGGTATACGTTGAAACTGCTGCCACCCCGGCGCGTATCGTTTCGGCAAGGTTTTCTTCTAACGTGATCAGTGCGATTGGTTCTCTGCCTTGGGCGCGCGGCCTGCAAGCTGGCCGTGCAATGCGTGTCTTCTCAACGCTGGCTCTTCTGCTTGCGGCTGCGTGCGCAGCGGCAGTTGCACAGCAGGCGATGTGGCAGGGCGTGCTGCGGACGGCCGCCGGTGCGCCGATTGCCGGCGCGCGGGTGACGCTGACGAGCCAGGCGGCGCGGGCCGAGGCGACGACGACCGCCGATGGACGCTTTGAGCTAGCTCTGCCTGCGGGCCAGTATCACTTGGCGGTGGAAACCGATGGCCGCAGCACCGCATATGCACAGCCGATCGATGTTCAGGGGACGAACACGCCTGCGGCGATCACGCTTTCTGCGCGCGGAGAGATCAGTGTGGCCGCGATGGCGAAGGGACAGACCGCCACAGGCGGTGAGCAGCTTTCGAGCCAGGCGGTGAGCGAACTGCCCCTGAACAAGCGCGACTTCAGCTCACTGCTGCTGCTGGCGGCGGGCACCATGACGGACGCCAACGGCGCGACGAACTTTACAGCGCAGTTCGCCATCAATGGGCAGCGCGGCGTGGAGGCCACGTTTGCCATGGACGGAGCCGACATCAGCGATCCGGAGATGGGCGGCTCTACCTTCTCGAACTTCAATGTGGATGCGGTCGAAGGCATCGATTCGAGCTCGGGATGGATGCCGGCGGAGATCGGGCGCGGAGCGGCGGGCTTCACCAATATCCATACGCGCTCCGGCGCCAGCGGATTTCACGGCTCGGTCTTCGAGTTTGTGCGCAACTCGGCCTTCGATGCGCGCAACTACTTCGATTATGCGACGCCCGCGTATCCGGGGCGCATTCCACCCTTTCGGCGCAACGAGTTCGGCTTCACGAATGGCGGGCCGGTGTATCTGCCGCATGTGTATGACGGGCGGTCGCGGACCTTCTACTTCACGCAGTACCAGGGCTTTCGGCAGGTGCTGGGCACAACGCAGGTAATGCCAGTGCCCACGGCGGACGAGCGCGCGGGCATCGATAGGGTGACGTATGCTGATGGCTCGACGGATACGCTGACGGTGCCGGTGAATCCGGCTATTGCGGCGATTCTTGCGCGCTACCCCATGCCGAACTATGCGGCTGGCGCCTACGGAGCGCGCACTTATGCCACGGCGTCGAAGGTAGTAACGAATGCGGATCAGTTTTCGCTGCGCATCGACCACAAGATTTCGCCGAAGGATCAATTCCTGGCGCGGTTCACGATGGACAATCTGACGGGTCCGACGACGAACCCCGATCAGACGGCGATTGATCCAGCTTTCGGAGTGCAATATCTCGACCGGCAGCGCAATGTGATGGGCAGCTATACGCGCACGCAGTCGCCGCGGCTCATCTTCGAGTCGTTGATCAGCATTGAGCGCACTACGCCGGGGTTCCCCACGACGGATTACACGGATCCGGCGGCAAAGTTCAACGACGGCCTGTTTGAGGCGTTCAACTCGGCCGCCGGTTCGGTGATGCAGGCCTATGGCAATCTTTTCCAGGGGCGGCAGACGGTGGAATACACGACGAGCCATCATGCCTTCAAGGCGGGGTTTGAGGCGCGCATCAACCGCGATACAACATATTTCGGTACCAGCCCGAATGGGGAGTACGACTTTGGCGGCGGCACTGCCTATGCCACGGAAGCAATTCCCTCCGCAAGCGGCACGCATAACATTGCCGTGGGCGATCCACTGCCGGACACGCTCTCAGGATTTCTCTCCGGCAGCCCCTTTGCTTACACCGCAGCGATTGCGCCGAGCTTCATGTCGAGCGGTGAACACATAGGCCCCGCGGCCATCAATCGCGAGGGGTATGCCATATGGGCGCAGGATACGTGGAAGGTGACGCCGCGTTTCACGCTCGACTACGGCCTGCGGTGGGAGCTCTACACGCCGATCACCGAGCGCGCGCGGCGCACGGGAGGCTTTCTGACCGTGAACGGCGTGCAGGAGTATGTGATCAATCCGCAGCCGGGATACAAGACCAACAAGAATGGCTTTGGGCCGCGCGTGCAGGCTGCGTGGCAGGTGACGGATAAGCTCACTGCGCATGCAGGCGGCGGCATCACTGTGATTCAGCCGAATATCTGGCAGGATAATTTTCTGACTGGCTCCACGCCGTTCGTAATTTATCCGCGGCGCCTTTCCTCCGCAACGGCGCCGCTGAATTATGGCTATACGATCACGCCGTCGCAACTGCCCAACACGTACACGCCGGACGGCACGAATGTGTTTGCGAGCGGCAAGACGACCACGGTTGCGCCGAACACGGTGATGGATGTTGACCGCTATGAGAAAGACATGGCCGCGCTGACGGACTCCAGTGTGATCAGCGCGCTGAACCTGAGCGGCATCGACCGCAACTTTGGCAATGCCACGCTGTTTACCTGGACGCTCGGCCTCGAACGCAAGATTGGCAACCTGACGGCGGATGCGAACTATGTGGGCACGGCGGCGGAGAAGCTGCCGCGCTACGGGTTTCCCAATGCGTATCCTGGCGCGAGCCCCGGCTTTGCGCCATACACCGACTTTGATGCTGACGGCAATGTGACGGGCGGCTTTGGCGTGGAGAACGTGATCACCAACGATGCGCACTCGACCTACCATGCATTGCAGACTTCGCTCTCCGGCACCCTGGGCCATGGCGGGCCGGGTGTGCAGGCGAGCTATACATGGAGCAAATCGCTGGATAACACCAGCGAGGTGATCGGCGGGACAGGTTCAACCGGAGCCGTAGTCTCCGGCTTTGCGCAGGATCCCTTCAACCCGAGCGCGGATAAGGGGCCTTCGGCCTTCGACGTGAAACATGGCTTTGGGCTGAGCGTGGCACAGGATCTGCATCTTGAAAGCATGGAGTTTTTGCAGCCGGTGAGCAGGAAGGTAACGGATGGCTGGGAGCTGCTGAGCATCTCGAGCATCAGCTCCGGGTCGCCGTTTACGGTGTACTCGGGAATTCAGCAGACGGGCTACGGCTCGAACGGCGTGGACCGGCCTGACCAGATTGCCAAGCCGAAACTCTCGACAGCGCGCAAGAACCGTGAGGACTATTTTGGCGAAGGCAAGAATAACGGAAGCGACTTCTTCAACATTCCGACGGGTGTTGCCGGCGGAACGGGACCGAACGAAGGACGGTTTGGCACGCTTGGGCGCAATAGCTTTCGTGGGCCGGCGTTCTACAACTTCGATTTCGCTCTCATTAAGGACACGCCCTTTGGCAAGCGCAAGAGCGGCGCGGAACGCGTCGACCTGCAATTCCGTGGCGAGTTCTTTAACCTCTTCAACATCGTCACCATGGGGCTACCGGCCAACATACTTGGCGCTACCATCGACCAGACCACGCATATAGCTACGCCGAGCACAACCAACGGCTTTGGCGAGATCAGCAAGACTGCGGGCAACTCGCGGCAGATCCAGTTCTCGCTCAAGCTGATCTATTAGCGGCATGGCCCACGCAGTTCGCGCACGGCCCCGCTCCTCCTCTGCTATAAAGGGTGCGGCTTTTGCTAGCCTGCGCGGTGTTGAGTCTGCGTGCCTTTCAACCAGGCGATGAGGGGGATCATGAACATGTTTCGATGGAGCCGCGCGCTGCGCGGCAGTACGGCTGTGCTGATTGCGGCAAGCGCTCTTGCGTGTGCGGCGCAACAGGCTGGGCGGAGCGCCGCGGTGGACATGACGCCGGTGAAGCCAGAGACGGTGGGTTTTTCCAGCGAGCGGCTGGAGCGGCTGCACACGCTGATGCAGGATGCGGTGGACCATCAGGAAGTGAGCGGGGTGGTGACGATCCTGGCGCGGCACGGCAAGATCGTGGATTATCGCGCTTACGGCATGCGGAATATCGCGGACAAGGTTCCGATGACAAAGGACACGATCTTCCGCGACTACTCGATGACCAAGCCGGTGACGGCTGTGGCAATGATGCTGCTCTACGAGCAGGGCAAGTGGCTGCCGAACGATCCGATTGCGAAATATATTCCGGAGTTTGCGCACCTGAAGGTTTATGGCGGCATCGACAAAGACGGCAAGATGATTCTTGTCGAACCGGATCACCCGCCGACGATGCGCGAGCTGATGACGCACACGGCTGGGTTCACCTATGGCATCTTCGGCAATACGCCGGTGGACAAGATGGTGCGCGACGCGCATCTCTTCGAGTCAAAGGATCTGCACGAGTTCATCACCAAACTCGCGGGCATTCCACTGCTCTATCAGCCGGGCACGAAGTGGGTGTACTCGGTCTCGATGGACATTCAGGGATATATCGTGGAGAAGCTCTCGGGCAAAACGTTGCCTGAGTTCATGCGCGCGAACATCTACACGCCGCTGGGCATGAAGGATGCGGGCTTCTATGTACCGCAGGACAAGTGGCCGCGGTTTGCGACGGTCTACTGGGTCAACCCGAATGGCGGGCTTTCCGCGACAGGAACGCAGACGGTGAACCGGCGCGACTTTGATCGCGAGCCCACGCTGCCCTCGGGCGGCGGCGGCATGGTATCGACGGCGGAGGACTACTACCGGTTTGCGCAGATGCTGGCTAACGGCGGCATTCTTGACGGCAGGCGGATACTGTCGCCGGCGAGCGTTCACCTGATGAGCTCGAATCACCTGCCGCCGAGTTTGTTGACGGGCGAGTTCAGTATCGGCTCACAGGTGATGCGGCCGGGTTTTGGCTATGGATACAACTGTGCGGTGGTGTTCGATCCGCCAATGGCGAACCTGCCGGAGGGCAAGGGTACGTTCTTCTGGGATGGCGCGGCGGGGACGTGGTTCTGGATTGACCCGACAAACGACATTGTGTTCGTGGGCATGATTCAGCGCATGGGCGCGGGGCCGAAGAGCGAGAATCTGCAGTACCTGAGCCGGTCCGTGGTCTATGGGGCGCTGACCGATCCGGCAAAATAGCGCTGCAAGGCACAAAGCCGCGCGATCAATCCGGCCGCGCGGCTTTCTTCGCCTCGAAATTTCCTATTGCAATCCCATAGGTGAGAGCGTACAGTGCCTGCTATGGGATTGCCATAGGAGAAACGCGCATGGGTGGGAAAACCGATGTGTGGCAGGGCACGCTGGCCCTGATGGTGTTGAAGACGCTGCAAATGATGGGGCCGCAGCATGGCTATGGGCTGGCGCGGCGCATTGAACAGACGAGCGGCGACCTGCTGGAGCTGAACTACGGCACGCTGTATCCCGCGCTGCTCAAACTGGAGCAGGAAGGGTACATTCGCTCCCGGTGGGGCGTGAGCGAAAACAATCGCCGCGCGAAGTTCTATGAGCTGACAAAAGCCGGTGAGCGGCAGGTGCGCAAGGCCGCAGCGGAGTGGGAACAGACGACCGAGATCGTGGCCCGTTTCTTTGCGCCGGCTAAGGAGGCCTGATGCACTGGCTGCGTTCACTGTGGATGCGCCTGCGCGGTGATGCGGCGCAGATCGACGATTTCGATGCCGAGCTGGAGAGCCATGTGGCGATGCACACCGAGGATGGCGTGCGCGCAGGGCTCACACGGGAAGAGGCGCGGCGCCAGGCGCTGCTGAAGCTGGGCGGAGCAGAACAGGCGCGGCAGGCATATCGCGACCGTGCGACGCTGCCCCCGCTGGAGAGCGTACTGCACGATGTGCGCTTTGCGCTGCGCCAGATGCGCCGCGCGCCGGGATTCGCGCTGACGGCGGTGATGACGCTGGCGCTGGGCATTGGCGCAAACGCGGTCATCTACACGCTGGTGGACTCGATTCTGCTGCGGCCGCTGCCCTATGGCCAGCAGAGCCGGCTGATGCGTGTGGGCTATGGGCCTGATGAGGCCGCGTTCTTTCCCAAAGGATGGATTCGCACTCTGGCGGAGCACTCGAATGCCTTTACCGCGATCAGCGGTTACGGCGTGGACGCGGAGCAGACGGTTGCCGATGACGGCGCGCCGCAGCGGGTCTTCGGCTCGGAGGTGATGGCGAATGCTTTCGATGTGCTGGGCATTCAACCCGCAGCCGGGCGGTTTTTCTCGCCCGATGATGCGATTGCGGGACACGATCCGGTAGTGGTGCTGAGCTACGGATTCTGGCAGCAGCGCTACGGGCTGAGCCAGGCTGCCATCGGTCAGAGCATTCGGATCGAGGGCGCGTGGCGGCGCATTATCGGCGTCATGCCGGCGGGCGTGCGGTTCCCGTATGCGGACACCGAATTCGTAACGCCGGTGACGTTTGTGCTGAGCAATCCGCGCGATCCATGGACAAGCTTTTCGCTGCGCGCATTCGGCCGCCTGCGTGACGGAGTGACACCGGCGCAAGCGCAAGCCGAGCTGCGCAAGCTACATGGCGCGCTGTTGCCGCTGTTTCCGTGGCGCATGCCTGACGTGTGGGCGGCGCACATGACAGTGGTGCCGCTGCTCGAGTCCGAGACAGGCGCAATGCGACCCAGGCTATTGCTGTTGTTTGGCGCCGTGGGCCTGATTCTGCTGATTGCCTGCGCGAATGTGGCCAACCTGATGCTGGCGCGGGCCACGGCGCGCGAGCGCGAGCTGGCCGTGCGCGGCGCGCTGGGGGCATCCGGCCGCAGGCTGATTCAGCAGCTTCTCTCGGAGAGCATCGTGCTGGGTGTGGCCGCCGGTGTCGTAGGTCTGACCGCGGCTTTCGCGAGCCTGCGCATCTTTGTGGGGTTGCTGCCTGCAAACACGCCGCGTATCCAGGACGTGACTCTACACATGGGCGACGTTCTCTTCACGCTGGGCGCATCGGTGCTGGCTGGCGTGCTATTCGGTGTTATCCCAGCGGTCAAAATGGCTTCAATGAATCTGCTGGGCACATTACGCACAGGAAGCCGAGGCGTGATGGGCCGCGGGGCGAGTTTCTTTGTTTCGATGGCGCTGGTAATGGCGCAGATCGGGCTCTCTGTGGTGGTGATCACGGCGGCGGGGTTGATGCTGCACAGCCTGTACAAGCTCTCGCAGGTCGATCCGGGTTTCAGGACATCGAATACGGTGACGGCGGAGGTGGCGTTGGATGCAGCCGCCTGCAAGGAGAAGGGCCGCTGCGCGGCGTTCTTCAGCACACTGCGCGACCGGCTGCAGGAGATGAGTGGAGTAGAAGGCGGCGCGCTGGTGGACTCGCTGCCGCTGAGCGGGCTCGACGGGAACTATGTCTTCGATGCCGAAGGGCATCCGCGCGACCCGCGAGAAGGCGCGCTGATGGCGACGGGACGGACGGTGACGCCGGATTACTTCGACGTTCTCGGATTGCAACTGGACCGCGGGCGTCTGCTCGACCGGGAGGATGAGGAAGGCGCGTCGCACGCGGTGGTGATCAACGAACGCATGGCGCAACGGCTGTGGCCGGGTCAGAATCCGCTGGGCAAGCATGTGTTGAAGGTGAATGAGGAACCCTCTCCTGCGGTGTGGGATGGGACCAAAGCATCTGTTGTCGTGGGCGTAGTCCGCAATGCGCGCGAGGGTAGCCTGGATGGCGGCTACGAGGACGAAATCTATCTGCCGGTAACGCCTGCGCAGGATCAGCCGGTGATGTATGTCGTGCTGCGTTCGCATCTGACTCCCGCGGCCACGGCCGCCAGTCTGCGGCGCACGGTGGAAAGCATCGACGCGCAGGCCGCCGTGACGCGTGTGCGGACAATGGACGAGGTAGTGGCAAGCTCCGTTGCTGCGCCGCGCGCGCTTGCCATGCTGCTGCTCGGTTTCGGCAGCCTGGCGGTGGTGATTGGCGCCGTGGGCGTCTACAGCCTGATTGCCTACATGGTGAGCTGGCGCACGCGCGAGATCGGGCTGCGGCTGGCGCTGGGCGCACAGCGCTGGCAGATTGTGATGGCCGTGGTGCGCCAGAGCCTGCTGCTGGCCTGCGGGGGATGCCTAGCCGGGTTGATTGGCGCTGTAGCGCTGAGCCGCGTGCTGCGGAGCTTTCTGTTTGAGGTGAATGCCATCGATCCGATCACGTTCGCGGCGGTGCCGGCGCTCATGCTGCTGGTGGCGCTGGTGGCCGCGTGGATTCCGGCGCGGCGCGCGGCAGCGGTCGATCCCATGGTGGCTCTGCGGGCCGACTGAAGTATGCGCATCGGATGGTACACTCGCCCGAGCGGGAGTGTGCATGCAGGCCAGTGCCATCGAGTTTCGTCTGCGAATGATGATCAGTACG
Source organism: Occallatibacter sp. (assembly GCA_035549115.1). Classification (GTDB taxonomy): domain Bacteria; phylum Acidobacteriota; class Terriglobia; order Terriglobales; family Acidobacteriaceae; genus Telmatobacter. Next base: position 29,127 of record DASZRQ010000006.1, read on the forward strand.
GCGATCATCGTGCTGGGCTTCTGGTCGCCGTGGATTGAGCCGCTGGGGCTGGGGCAGCGCAGGTCAGTGATTGCGTGGCTGGCGCTGAACCTTGCGCGCATGGGCGTGGCAAGCTTTGCAACCTCAACGGCGATCGCGATTGTTCTGGGAGCGCTGGTTGCGCTGCTGGCGGCAGCAATGCGGATATGGGGAACGGCGTATCTGGGCTCCACGACGGTGAACCATGCGCAGATGCGGAGCGGCAAGGTGATGGCCAGCGGGCCATACCGGTACGTGCGCAATCCGCTGTATCTCGGCTCATGGCTGATGGCCGCGGCGATGGGATTTGCCATGCCGCCCACTGGCGCTCTGGTGACACTGGTACTGCTCACGCTGTTTCTGCTGCGGCTGATCCTGGGTGAAGAGGCGTTCCTGCGCAAGCAGCTTGGCGAGCCGTATGAGGTGTATTGCACAAGCGTGCCGCGGCTCTTTCCGCAGTTGCGCAGCGGCCTGCCCAGCGGCGGTGTGCAGCCCCAGTGGGGCCGCGCAGTGCTGGCAGAGCTGAACCCGGTCAGCGTTTTTGCCGCGCTGGCGTTCTTCTCCTGGAGCTATGACAACTGGCTCATTATCCGCGTGATTCTCGTGGGTTTTGGGTTGTCGCTGGTGGTGCGGGCACTGCTGCCGCGCGAGCCGGACGGCATTACCGCGGCGGCGTAGCCGGGCGAGGCTTGCCCAGCCTGCCCAGATGCGTGATGCCGAAGCCCTCGGCGTATTTGAGTCCGTAACCAAGCAGCCGGTCGATGCCGATGTGGTTGATCCAGATGAGCGCGAGAGCCAGGGAGAGCTGGTTGTGCAGAAGCCAGCCGATGGCCGCCAGCGCGGCAGGCACGATGTAGGTATGCGCGGCGTTGTAAAGACGCGCTCCCCAGCAGGAGTTTCTGAGATAACCGAGCATGGAGAGATCGGGCGCAATCCAGAGTGCCGCGAAGAGTATCCAGCTTGTTCCGTTATGCGCGTAGAAAGCAACCGAGACAACAGCCAGGGCGAGAGCCTCAAGCCGCAGCAGGATGAGGATCGAGTCCGTGCGCGAGGCGGGTGGGAGAGCGGAACTTGCCATAGCTATTGGATAGCAGGCCGCCCACAAAGAGAGGCAAATTTTTGCCGGCGATGGGAGAAAAGGAAAACGGGGAAAGGCGCTGAAGCCTCTCCCCGCTGGTTACGCAGTCCGGAGCACTACTTCTTCGGAGGAGCGATGGTGTCCTTGGCGGCCTTGGCCACGCGGAACTTGACGACGGTCTTGGCCTTGATCTTGATGGCCTCGCCAGTTTGGGGGTTGCGGCCGATGCGGGCCTTGCGCTCAGCCTTGACGAGACGGCCGATGCCGGGGATCACGAAGACGCCGTTCTTCTTGGTCTCCTTGATGGCGGTCTCCGCCAGCAGATCCAGGAAGGCCGAGGCCTGCTTGTTGGTCAATTCGAGCTTCTCGGCCATGTGCCGGGTGAGAGCGGTCTTGGTCATGCCAGTTGCCATGTGATGTTCTCCTTCTGGGCGCCCCTTGGGGCCGCCGGTGGTACCTGGGTTTGCGCCGCTCTACTGCATCCCAAGGAAGGCTTTCGAGCGTTACCGCATGGGGGAGTGTGCGTGAGGCTCAGGTAGCAAAAACCCCTGTATTCATGCGGGTTCTTCACAACCCGTCGTTGGTAACAATGCGGCTTGAGGGCGGGCAAAGTCAACCGAAAA
>DASZRQ010000007.1:0-4105 GCA_035549115.1 Occallatibacter sp.
TGCCATTCCGAAATCCTCGCTGCTCCTAGAATCGCACTCCCGCGCTCCGGCGTGTCAACATGTCTGCATGACAAACAGGCCAAAACTGCTCATCGTCGCGAAGCAAGCCGATCCGGAGTTCGCGCTGCTCGAAGATGTGCCCTGGCTTCTCGCGAGCGATGCCTCGGCGGCGGCCGCGGCGCAGGATGCGACAGCCATTCTCCATTGGTCGGGCACACGCGAGATGCTTCGCGATGCATTCCTGCAGTGCGGCCGCCTGCGCTGGGTTCACTCGCGCTGGGCGGGGCTGGACAATCTGCTGTTTCCCGAGCTGGTGAACAGCGATGCCGTGCTGACCAATGGCAAAGGTGTCTTCAGCCAGTCGCTGGGCGAGTTCGCACTGACCGCGATTCTCTATTTCGCCAAGGATATTCCCCGCATGCGCCGGAACCAGGCCGCGCACGCATGGGCTCCGTTCGACGTGGAGATGATCTCCGGCCGAGTGCTGGGCATCGTGGGCTATGGAGACATTGGCCGCGCCGTGGCCACGCGGGCGCAGGCCATGGGCATGCGCATTCTGGCGGTCAAGCGGCATCCCCCGGCCGAGCCGGACCCGCTGATCGAGCGATACTACCGGACCACCGAGCTGCGCACGATGCTGGCCCAGTGCGACTACATTGTGAACGCAGCTCCGCTGACCGAGGAAACCCGCCACATGCTCGGCGCGGCCGAGTTTGCTGCCATGAAACCCGAAGCCGTCGTCATCAATGTGGGCCGCGGAGCGGTTATCGATGAAGCCGCCATGGTGCACGCGCTGCAGGAAAAGCGCATTCGCGGCGCGGGCCTGGATGTCTTTGAGCACGAGCCTTTGGCGAAGGAATCTCCGCTCTACGAGATGGAGAGCGTGCTGCTCTCGCCCCACTGCGCGGACCACATTGCCGGATGGACCGAGGACGCGATGCGCTTTTTCCTCGAGCAGTACCGGAGCTTCGAAAAGAACGAGCCGCTACTGAATCCCGTGAACAAGAGCCTCGGCTACTAGCAAAAGCGCGGTGCTGCCCCCGGCATCGAAGCTTTCTATTGACAGCCTTATTGGGCAGAAGCTACATTTTCGTCGTATTTTGAAAGCTTTCAAAAGTGTGCTGAACCTGCTCTGTGCGATACGGAGCCGCGGAGGCTTTTGTACGGAAGCCTGAAGAGAGCAGGGTTAACAGGAGAGAACTGCATGAATCCTTCCACTCGGGCGGCCCGCTGGGCTGCCGGCTTATCGCTTCTCACGGCGGTCATTGCCCCGACGGTCCAGGCGCAGGATACGCATTACGCTCCCGTCAACCAGCAGATTCCTCCTCCGGCGTGCCTGACCCTGAAGACCCCCTATGAGACCGCGTTGGCGGGAGGCTTTACAGGATGCCCACCGTCGACGCACGAGACATGGCTCAAGGATGTGACCCACTGGCGCAACGAACGCCGCATTCGCATTGGCTACGACGGATCGCGCTACGACAATCCTGCGCTGCAATGGACGCAATCGAGCTTTATCCAGCCGCAAATGATGGTGCAGGACAGGTATCTGTACGATCCGGCCACCGGCAAATACACTGTCGACCGCTATCTCGACGACCTAGAGAAGCGCTACGGGGGCATCGATGCGGTTCTCGTCTGGCCGACATACCCCAACATGGGGATGGATGACCGCAACCAGCAGGATATGGTGCGCTCCATGCCGGGCGGCGTGGAAGGCGTGAAGCAGATGATCGCCGATTTTCACCGCCGCGGCGTGCGCGTGCTGTTCCCGATGATGATGTGGGACCAGGGAACGCGCGATCCGGGAATGCCCTGGCCCAAGGCAATTGCGGAGTTCATGAAGGAGCTGGGAGCAGACGGCATCAATGGCGATACACAGGATGGCGTCGCGCTGACATTCGTTCAAGCAAGCGAATCCACCGGCCACCCCCTGGTCTTCGAGCCGGAACACAATCCGGCCGATGAGGCAATTGCCTGGGACCTGATGACCTGGGGCCAGTACACCTTCACCTTTGCTCCGCAGGTGGACCGGTACAAGTGGCTGGAGAGCCGGCATATGGTGAACATCTCTCATCGCTGGAACCGCAACAAGACCGACGACCTGCAGTTTGCTTTCTTCAACGGCGTGGGATGGGAGAGCTGGGAGAACATCTGGGGCATCTGGAACGGCATAACTCCGCGCGACGGAGAAGCCACGCGCCGCATGGCGACCATCGAGCGAGGCGTTGCGCCTTTTCTTGTCAGCAGCGGATGGGAGCCCTACTATCCGACGCACTCCTACGGAGTTTTTGCAAGCCGCTGGCCGCTGCATGACCAGACAGTGTGGACCATCGTGAATCGGAATGAGTATGACGTTTCCGGACCACAGATCTCTGTCCCGGCGGCAGATGGAACCCGCTATTTCGATCTCTACCATGGAACCGAGTTGAAACCCGATCGCGACGGCGGCAACGATGTTCTGTCGTTCGATATCGAAGCGCACGGTATTGGCGCAGTGCTGGCAACCAAAGGCGAGCCCAACGCCGCGCAGCAGCAGTTGCTGGCGCGCATGCACGCGATGACCGCAACTCCCCTCTCCAGCTATTCCGCCGAGTGGACGGCGCTTCCCCAGCAACTGGTGGAGATTCACCCGACCACGGCGCAGGCCGCGGCCCCGAAGGGAATGATTAAAATTCCCGCTGGCAGATTCCGCTTCAAGGTGAAAGGGATTGAGATCGAAGGCACGGACGATATCGGAATCGATGTGCAATATCCGTGGGAAAACTCTTCGCGGCGCTTCCACGAGCACTGGATGCAAATCCCCTCGTTCTATATCGACAAGTACCCGGTGACGAATGCGCAGTTCAAGGAGTTCCTCGATGCCACGCACTATCACCCGAAGAACGACCTGAACTTTTTGCGCGACTGGAAGAACGGAACGTATCCGGATGGCTGGGGCAACAAGCCGGTTACCTGGGTCTCACTGGAAGATGCGCGCGCCTATGCCCAATGGGCGGGCAAGCGACTGCCCCACGAGTGGGAGTGGCAGTATGCCGCGCAGGGCACCGATGGCAGGATCTATCCCTGGGGCAACTGCGACTGGCTGGCACCCGGCGCCGATGGAGCGCTCTCCGCGTGCGCGTGGGAGACCGGCCTTCAGGACGCTCCAGCGCCGATCCCGGACAAGGGGCGCGTTCTGCCGCCGCCCAGCGATGTGGATGCGCATCCCAAAGGCGCCAGTCCCTTTGGCGTGATGGATATGGTGGGCAACGTGTGGCAATGGACCGATGAGTACGTGGACGAGCATACGCGCGCCGCGATTCTGCGTGGTGGCAGCCACTATCAGCCGCAGGGTTCGGTCTGGTATTTCCCGCAGGCCTATCGCAACGACGAGCACGGCAAGCTGCTGCTCATGGCCCCGAGCTACGACCGCTCCGGCACACTTGGCTTCCGCTGTGTTGTTGATGCGCGGTAACTCATCGATGCTTTGCTCAGGTTCGCTACCAGCAAGAGAGAAAATTCGAGGTTTACGCAGGATGCGGATAGGCCGGTATCGAGGTTATGGGAAGCACGCAGGCGCTGGATGGCTGAGTGTCGCACTGCTGGCCGGTGCATTTGCCTGCTGCTCGGGGCCTGCTGCCGCGCAGATGACAACGCACGAGCTGACCCACAATGGGTACAGCCGGCCATATCTGACGTACCGGCCCACGCATCTGCCGCCTCATCCCGCGGTTGTCTTCATGCTCGGGGGCATTGGGAGCACAGCCGTTACAGAGTCGCGGGAGTTCGGCTGGACAGAGGAAGCGGATAAATATGGCTTCCTCGTTGTTTTTCCCGATCTTGTGGCTACGCACACGGATCGCCCAGCGAACAGAAAGACGAACATCACCTTCTGGGAGATGGCGGGATCGCGAACTCATGTGCTGGCACCCGGCATGAAGCCGGTTGACGACGACGGATATTTGACCGAGGTGCTTCACGAAGTTCTGCGGAAGGAAAAACCCGATCCGCATCGTGTCTTCTTCGCGGGCTTCTCGAGCGGTTCCGGCATGGTGCAGCTCTTTGCCTCACGCCACGCCAAGGAGATTGCTGCGATTGCCGCGGCTGCCACGCCGCTCATGCA
>DASZRQ010000008.1:0-79165 GCA_035549115.1 Occallatibacter sp.
CTGGCAGGAGGACCGGGCGGTCGCTGCCGGAGCCGGGCAACCGGAGCCGGGGGAGGAAAGTCCGAACTCCGCAGGGCAGTGTGCCGGATAACGTCCGGGACGCGGGCGTCAAGGCCCGTGGACGGCCAGTGCCACAGAAAACAAACCGCCTCGGCTACCCCGCTTTCGGGCGGGCATCCCCGGACCGGCTTGCCGGTTCGGCGCGGGGGTAAGGGTGAAAAGGTGCGGTAAGAGCGCACCGCCGGCGCGGTAACGCGGCGGGCAGGGTAAACCCCACACGGAGCAAGACCAAATAGGGAGGGAGCCGCGGGTCCAGAGCCAGGCGCGCGGCACGTACCGGCCCGGTACGGCAAGGCGGCTCAAGCAAAGGCCGGAACCTCCGGGTAGGTCGCTGATGAGTGTCCGCGGCAACGCGGCGCCTAGAGGAATGACCGCACTACGACAGAATTCGGCTTACAGGTCCTTTTGCCGAATGTGTAGCACAGCAGCCCCGGACAGGGTGATCCCCTGACGGGGCTGACCCGTCTTTGGGCTGGATTTGCCGGTGCTCTGCGTGAAGATCGATTCCATGTGTGGCGGGCTGAGTGTTGATGTCTTCCGCACATCTGGAAAAGCGCGCGATGGGTGACACCTTTTTTGCGCATCGCACAGGAACACGGGGAATGCGCCGTTTTCGAGATGGCTTCAGGGCTGCTGCATCTGGTGCAGTGCAAGTGTTTATGGCCGGCGCGCTCACAGAAACACAGGGAATCGCCGGAGGGCCCGGACGCTGACGCGGGTATGAGTTCCGGGTGCGAGGTTTTCTGGATTTCTTTTGCACGATGTGGCTCCTCGACGACGATGTGCCGGCGGACACAAACAGATGAGGCGGCGCACCGGAGATCCGGTGCTGCCGCCTGCTTTTTGCCTATGCTCTGATTGTGCTCCTCCTGGCAGAATTACTCTGCAAAATCGATCTCAAAATCGTTGGCTGCAAAAGATGAGGGATCAATGCGTTAGAGGAGGGGAGAAATTTATTTTTCGATTTACCTCTTGACAGGATTTTGCCGCGGGCGGGGTGAGGGGTACGGTTTCCCACCCTTCGCGCAGAAGACGCGCGAAGAATGGGGCACACGGCATTTGTGATTGGGTTAGCATCCCGAAAGGGAAGGGTGGGCCACCCGCCGCTCGGAGCCCCGTTCGCTCAGGATGACAATGCCTGGGTGGGAGTGCGTTTTCACAGGTTCGACCACGCGGACCTCTACCACCCGGTCTTGTTCCGTTAGCATCAATCCATGCTGCGAGTGAAATTGCTTGAAATAGACGCCCGTTCGCCGGTAGTGGCGCATCCGGGCGAGGACCTGGGATATGACGTGTTTGCCCTGGAGGCGGCGATGCTGACGCCGCGGGCGACTATGCGGCTGCGCACGGGCATTGCCGTGGAGGCGCGGCACCCGGAGACGGGCGCGGCGCTGGGACTGCTGGTGCGGGACCGCTCCTCGATGGCGGCGCGCGGGCTGGCGACGACGGGCGGCGTGATCGACGCAGGCTACCGGGGCGAGATCCTGATCCTGATAACGAACCTGGGCGATGCGGCAGTGGAGATCAAGGCGGGCGAGAAGATTGCGCAGATGATTCCTGTCCCCGTGTTGACAGGCTCGGTCCAAGAGGTCGAAACACTGGAAGTGTCGGCGCGGGCGGAGAAGGGATTCGGGAGTTCGGGGCGATAGAGAAAAGGGCCGCGCAGTGCGCGGCCCCTCATTGCTGATGCGGCGGCCCTAGTTTTTCCCCAGGCCGTCGTTCTTGTGGTAGTTAGGGTAGGCCGGGATGGGAATCTCAGGAATCGGATGCTCCTTGAGTTCCTCGAGCACGGTCTTTACGCCGGCTTCGAGCTGCGGGTCGTGGCCCGCCGCAACCTCCTTCGGCAACTGCTCCACTTCGATGTCCGGCGCGACGCCGTGGTTCTCCACTTCCCACTGGCCCTGCAGCCCATAGATGCCGTAGCGCGGCGCCATGACATAGCCGCCATCGATGAGCGGCGGATAACCGCCGATGCCCACCAGGCCGCCCCAGGTGCGCGTGCCAATGAGCTTGCCGATGCCCGCCTTGCGGAAGTACCAGGGCATGGCGTCGCCGCCGGAGCCCGAGTTCTGGTTGATGAGCATGACCTTGGGCCCGAAGATGGCGCCCACCGGATCGTGGATCGGCTTGCCGTCGCGCTCCTTGGCGCCGGAGAGCGGGAAGCGCTTGAGCACGTCGACCACGTAGTCGGCGATGAAGCCGCCCTCATTCCAGCGCTCGTCGAGGACAAGAGCCTGCTTGTCGAGCTGGGCATAGAAGTAGCGGTTGAAGCTGTCGTAGCCGGAGCCGCCGGTGTTGGGCATGTAGACGTAAGCCACCTTGCCGCCGGAAAGCTCGTCGACCTTGCGGCGGTTGCCCTCCACCCAGTCGATGTTGCGCAGGCCGTCCTCGTCGTCAATGGGCACGACGGTGACATCGCGGGCGTCCTTGCCGTCGGGGGTAGGGCCAACGCGAATGACGGTCTGCTTGCCAGCGGTGCCGTTGAAGGCCTCATAGAGGTTGCCGGTGCCCTTCAGCTCGCGGCCGTTGACGGCCAGCAGGTACTCGCCCTGCTTGACGTAGACGCCGGGCAGGGTGAGGGGCGAGGCGAGGCCGGGGGTCCAGTTCTGGCCGCCGAGAATCTTGGTGATGCGGTAGCGGCCGTTCTCGATGGAGTAGTCCGCGCCGAGCAGACCGGTTTTGGGAGCACTGTCATGCGGGCGCGGGCCGCCCACGAACATGTGGCCCACGTTGATTTCGCCGAGCATCTCGATGTTGAGGTAGGTGAACTCCGCGCGCGAGGCGAGGCCGGCGAGGTAGGGCTGATATTTGGCCTCGATCCTGGGAATGCTGAGGCCGTGCGTGTTGGGGTCGTAGAGGAAGTCGCGCTCGATGCGCCAGGTCTCGTGGTAGATCTGGTTCCACTCGGCGCGCAGGTCGATGGTGGTCTGCATGCCGTGGAGGTTGAGCGGCTTGCCGGGTCCGTTGTTGCCGGGCTTGAGTTCGTCCGCGGCGGCGATGGTGTAACTGCCGTGGCGGGCGTACATCACCTTGGAGGCATCGGCCGAGACGGTGAAGCCGTCGATGTCGCTGAGCACCTGCTCGGGCTCGCGCTTCTCCAGCGTGAACCGCCAGAGGGCGCGAATGGGGGCACCGTCACCGTCCTCGTCGGACGGACGGCCGACGGGGCCGCCTTCCGCCAGATAGATGACGCCGGCCTTGCCCGCGAGTAGATTGGTGTAATTACGCGCGGGGATGGGAAGCGACAGGATGCGGTTGCCGATGCCCTCGAGATCGATGGCGACCTTCACGGCCTTGTCTTTGTCCTTATCCTTATCGTCTTTCTTGTCGTCCTTCGCGGTTTCCTTGTCCTTGTCGGCAGATTTGTCCTTGTCCGCGGCGGTTTTTTCGTCTTTGGCGTCTTTCTTATCGTCGTCCTTCTTCTCGTCCTTCACTTTTTCGTCGTCGCTCTCGGGCGGGACGGGCGAAGCTCCGTCCTTGGCGAGCACCACGACATAAGGCGCACTGGTTTCGGAGCGGTCGAGCGAGGAGAGATCGATGCCGGCGTTGGAGGGGCCGTCATTAGTCGAGGCAAGGAAGTAGAGATACTTGCCCCCAGCGTCGAAGGCAGGGCTGGTGGCGTCGCTCATGCCATCCGTCACCTGCGTGAACTTGTGCGTGTCCATTGAGTAGAGAAAGATCGCGTTGAGCTGGTTGTCCAGGTCGCGCTGGTAGGCGATCCACTTCGAGTCCGGAGACCACACCTGCCCGAAGTTGGAACCGAAGCTGCTATAGATGCCGTGATCCACAAGCACCGGCTTGCCATCGGGCACATCCACCACCCACAGCCGCATGTGTTTGTCCGTATAGGCAATGTGCCTGGAGTCCGGCGACCAGGTGGGGTTGTAGAAATAGCTGGGATCGGCGCCGAGGTCGATGACCGTGGGCGGCTTGAAGCCGGTCTGGTCGTGCAGGTAAAGCTTGTATTCGCCCGAGGCGTCAGAGAAGTAGGCGATGGTCTTGCCATCGGGCGACCACGCGGGATTGCGCTCGGCGGCGCCGGGGGTGTTGGTCAGGTTGCGGGTATCGCCCTTTTCGGCGGGCACAGTGAAGATTTCGCCATGGGCCTCGAAGACCGCGCGCGCGCCGGTAGGCGAGAGGTCCGAGTTGCGAATCTCGTCGGGCCGCACAGCGGCCAGGTGCGGCTCAAGGTTGGGCAGCTCGCCGTGAATGGTGATGGAGACCGGCGTGTCGGCCTTGGTGGCGGGGTCATAGAGATGGATGGAGCCGAACTGCTCATAGACGAGGCCGCCGGGACCGGCCTGGAAGGTTTTGAAGTCGAAGCCGGTGTTGTGAATCAGCTCGGTGACCTGCTTCGAGTCCACACTGTACTGGAAGAGCGAGACATGACCGTCGCGGTCGGAGAGGAAGTAAACGGTATTGCCCACCCACACGGGGTTGGAGTCGTTGGAGTTTTCGCGAGGCACCTTCACCAGGTCGAGCGTCTTGAGGTTGACGATCCAGATGGGCGTGGTCTGGCCGCCGAAGTAGCGCTTCCATGCGGGCTCCCACTTGGTGAAGGGCTGATAAGCGAGGGAGCCGCCATCGGGCGAGAACGAGCCCTGGAAGCCGCTGGGTAGCGGCAGCGGCTCCGGCATGCCGGAACCGTCCTCATGCACCAGGAAGAGCTTGACGAAGTGGCGGTAGCTCATCTCCATGCTGGTGATCAGCACATTCTTGCCATCGCGCGACCAACCCACGACGGTGCTGCCGGCGGGGTTCCAGGTGATGCGATGGGGAATGCCGCCGCTGGAGGGGATGACGTAGACATCGGTGTTGCCCTCGAGATGCGCGGTGTAGGCGATCTCCGAGCCATCCGGCGAGTAGAACGGGCCGGCAACGACATGGCCGTTGGAGGTGAGCCGCTCAGCCTCGCCGCCCTTGCGACTGACGGTCCAGATGTCGTCGGCGTAGAGGAAGGCGATCTTGTCCTGCGAGAGCGAGGGGTTGCGCAGCAGCAGGGGAACCTGTGCGGATGCATGCGGGGCCAGGGCGACAACCACTGCCAGCGCGGCTGCGGCGAACATAGCGCGCGCGATGCCAGGGAACGGCGATTTCATAGTGCCTCCAGAGAGATCGAAACGGCTCCGCACCGGGGTTGCGTGCGGCACGCAGGAAGGACGCCGGCTGGCGCGCGCATGCGCGGCAGCGCCGGGACTGCATGCCTGAAGTACGGGAGGAGCAGGCAGGCGGTTCCCCTGGATTCCTGCGGATGAGCCGGACAACGCCCTTATGCTATCAGCGCTCTGCGGGAACTGCGCAGGAATCCTGTGCGGCAACGCCGGGCGCATACGGCTCATGTATTGTTTGGAAAGCGGCGCGCTGCTGTGTCTTCCGACCTCTCTATGGACGTTCTCCGGCAACTCTTCGAGCGGCATTTCCACCAGCAGGCAGAGACTGTACAGCCGCTGCAGGGGCAGCTTGGCGGCTCAGGCCGGGCTATTGTGCGGCTCGCTGGCGCGGGCGCAAGCGCCATCGGCATTGTGTATCCGGTGCGCGAGGAGAACATTGCGTTTCTCGAGTTTTCGCGTCATTTTCGGCGGCATGGGCTGCCGGTGCCGGAGATTTACGCGGAGGATCTAAGCCAGGGCGCGTATCTGGAAGAGGACCTGGGCGACACGACGCTGTTCGAGTTTCTGGGCGCGCATCGCAGCGGCGACACGCTTGCCCCGGAGGCGATGGAGGCCTATCGCACGGCGGTTGCCGCTCTGCCGCGGTTCCAGGTGGAGGCGGGGCGCGACCTGAACTACAAGGTCTGCTATCCGCGGGCGAGCTTCGACCGGCAGTCGATCGCATGGGACCTGAACTACTTCAAGTACTACTTTCTGCGGCTGGCGGGCGTGCCCTTCAACGAGCAGGCGCTGGAAGACGACTTCAGCCGGTTGACGAAGTTTCTGCTGACGGCGGACCGCGACTACTTTCTGTACCGGGATTTTCAGTCGCGCAACGTAATGCTGCGCCAAGGCGAGCCGTGGTTTCTGGATTACCAGGGCGGGCGCAAGGGCGCGCTGCAGTACGACATTGCCTCGCTGCTGTTCGACGGCAAGGCCGACCTGCCGCCGGCCGTGCGGCAGCAGTTGCTGGACCACTACCTCGACAGCCTTGCCCAGTCCATCGACCTGGACCGCGCGGCGTTTCTGCATCACTACTACGCATATGTGTACGTGCGGATTCTGCAGGCGCTGGGCGCGTATGGGTTTCGAGGATTCTACGAGCGCAAGGCGCATTTTCTGCAGAGCGTTCCCTACGCGCTCAAGAACCTGCGCTGGCTGGCGGAGAATGTGACGCTGCCGGTGGCGCTGCCCGCGCTGCTGGAGGCGCTGGGAGCGATGCAGACGGTGGAGAAGCTGCAGGGGCTTGCGCCCGCGGCTGAAGGGCTCACCGTGCGCGTGTTCAGCTTCTCGTTTCACCACGCGATGCCGATGGACGATAGCGGCAACGGCGGCGGGTTTGTGTTCGACGCGCGCAGCCTGCCCAATCCAGGCCGCGAGCAACAGTACAAAAGGCTCACGGGCAGGGATGCGCCGGTCGTCGAGTATCTGGAGCAGCACGCGAGCGTGGATGAGTTCTACGAGCATGCCGAGGCGCTGGCGGATGCGAGTGTGGCGGCGTATCAGAAGCGGGGCTTCAAGAACCTGATGATCTCGTTCGGGTGCACGGGCGGGCAGCACCGGTCGGTGTATCTGGCAGAGCGGCTGGTGCGGCACCTGCGCGGCGCGGGCGTGGCGGTTGTGCTGAAGCACGCAGAGCAGGAGAACTGGCCGCGATGAAGGCGATGGTGCTGGCGGCGGGGCTGGGCACGCGGCTGCGTCCGCTGACCGACAACCGGCCCAAGGCGCTGGTGGAAGTGGCCGGCCGTACCATGCTGGAGATCGTGCTCGCGCGGCTGCGCGGCTTTGGCGTGCGCGAGGCGATTGTCAACGTGCATCACTTTGCCGATGAGGTCGTGGCGTATCTTGAGGCGCATGGCAACTTCGGGATGCGCATCGAGATTTCGCGCGAGCCGGTGCTGCTGGATACGGGCGGCGGACTGAAAAAGGCTGCGCCGTTCTTTCTGGACGGCAGCGCAAGCGCTGGCGAGCCGTTCCTGCTGCACAACGTGGATGTGCTCAGCACGATCGATTTTGCTGCGATGCTGCGCGCGCACATCGAGCGCGATGCGCTGGCCACGCTGGCGGTGCAGGAGCGTGTGACAACGCGGCCTTTGTTCTTCGACGAGAACAACCTTCTGTGCGGGCGCGGCGCCGGACAGGGTGGAAAGCCGGAGATTGTGCGGTTCACGACCGAGAAGCGAGCGGCAGCCTTCTGCGGGATTCATGTGCTTTCGCCGCGCATCTTCGGACTGCTTGAGGAAGACGGCATCTTCTCCATCATTCCCGCGTATCTGCGGCTCGCGAGGCACGGCGAGACGGTTGCGGCGTTCGATGCCGATGCGTACCGCTGGCGCGACCTGGGCAGGCCTGAGAGCGTGGCGCAGGCCGCGCAGGAGATGGCGGCGGATTTCTACTCTGAAAGCTGAAAGAAGGACGCCCGCGTGAGAAGCAGGCGTCCTTACACACCTAGAACTGCAGCTTGGCGCCGAACTGAATCTGGCGCGAGGTGGTGGAGGTTGCGGTGATGACGCCAGCCGTGGGCGAGATGGCCGACGTAGCCGAGGTGTAGACCACTTCGTTGGGCGTGAGGAAGTTGGTGTGGTTGAGGATGTTGAAGAACTCGGCGCGGAACTGGAGGCCTAACCGCTCGGTAAGCTGGGCACGGCGCGTGGCGGAGAAGTCGAACTCGCTGAGGCCGGGTCCGGTGAGCGCATCGCGGGAGACATTGCCGTAGGTACCGTAGGTTGTGCCGCCGACGGTGACCGTGGGCCGGATGAAGGCGTTGGGATTGAAGTACTGCTGCGGCGTGCGCGGGTAGAGCTTGCCGCTGAAGCCGGGGTTCCAGCTTGGACGTACAGGATTGCGCGTGTCGCCGTTGCCGACAGGGTTGTAACCAAGCTGCGGCGAGAAGGGGAAGCCCGACTGCACGCTGACAATGGCGCTGGCGGTCCAGCCGGCAGCAATGAAGTTCACCGCGCGCGGCGCATGGCTGAGGAAGCGCTGCTTGGGGCCGAAAGGCAGATCGTAGCTGCCGTTGAAGGCCGCGGCATGGCGCACGTCTGTGGCCGCGGGACCCCAGTCGAGTTTGGGATTCAGCGGGAACTCGACGAAGGCCGGCGTGTTGCCGCTGACGCTGGTATTCCACGCGGAGCCGTCATCGAGATTCTTGGAGAAGGTGTAGTTGCCGCGGAACTGCAGGCCATTGGCGAAGGAGCGGCGCACATCGACGACGAGCGAGTGATAGGCGCCGACTCCGTGCGAGACCCAGGACGTTGTGTTGGCCAGTGCGGAATTGGAGAGCGCGGTGCTGGGGTAGTAGGCCTGGCCATCGGCGGTGTAGGCAGGGATGGGCTCGTTCATGTCCTCGGAGAGGATCTGGTGGTAGCTGTGCGAGCCCACATACCCCACGGTGAGCGCCGTGTGCGGGGCGATCTGCTGCTCGATGCGCAGGCTCCAGGTGAGCACGGCGGGCGTATTGATGTCGGGCTGCACATTGCTGGGCGAGACCTTGGTGCCCGCCGGCGGCGGCGTGCCCGGCGTAATGTGCAGAGTGCCGGTAGCGACGTTGGAGATGGCCTCGGCCGTGTTGTAGGGCGCGGTCTGGTCGAGGCGGTAATCGAGCGTGTCGAGCAGGCCGTGATAGAGGCCAAAGCCGCCGCGCACGGCGGTCTTGCCGTTGCCCCATACATCCCACGCAAAGCCCACGCGCGGTGCGGGCAGGAACCTGGCGCGGTTCTCACTGAGCGCTGAGCTGCCGACGAACGGATCGGTCGCGAGCACGCCGTCAACGATGGCGTAGTTCGAGGCGCGGTCCTGGGACTCGTTCCAGCCGTTGGTGGACTCCGAGCGGAAGCCGGCGCGCAACTCGAGGCGGGGCGTTACCTTGATGGTGTCTTCGATGAAGCCCGCGGCCTCCAGCGAGCGCCAGCCCAGCTCGGTAGGGGAAGGCACGACCGTGAATGTCTTGATGGTGCCCTGCAGGAAGGTTTGCAGGGTACTGAAGGAGGCCTGGCCGTACTGGTACTGCGCCAGCAGGTCGTTGGACTGAATGCGCTGCAGCCAGATGCCGGCCTCAATCTGCTGGCGGCCGTGGGACCAGTAGACGTGATCGTCCCAGGTGAAGAGATTGCGCGTGGAGGAGTTGTTGCTGCCGACGTTGTAACCGGCGAGGGTGATGGCCGAGGCGCCGTTGGATGCCGTGCTGCCGCTGATGACGATGGCGCCGATGGGCTTGCCCGCGACCCAGCCATCGACGGAGACGGGCGAGGCGCCGGTGAAGTAGTAGCTGGCGCGCGAGTAGCCGAAGCGGGCGGTGTTGAGCAGCGCGGGCGAAAAGACGTGCTGCTCCTGGATGCTGGCGACCTGCTCGCGCAGGCTCTCGTCCACCAGGCTCAGCGGATTCTGCGTGGGCGTGTTGGCCGTGCTGTCGTCCACGGTGTAAACGCCAAAGAGAAGGTCTTTGCCACTGAGGTTGTCGTCGACGCGGGTGGTGCCGAAGTCCTCGCGGATGCGCTGCAGGGGATGGCTGAAGGCCTCGGCGATGCCGCTGCCGAGTTCGGGGCCGTTTTGCGCAGGCCACAGCGCGAGCAGCGGCACGACGGCGGCATTGACGCCGACGTACTGCTCGTTGCCGGAGGAGTCGGGCAGGTAGCCCTGGCGGGCCTCGTTGTCGGGAACGAGGGTGACGGCGCTGAGATTCAGGTTCTGGCGAAAGCCCTCGTAGTTGCCGAAAACGAGGAGCTTGTTGGTGCGGATGGGGCCGCCGAGCGAGCCGCCGAACTGATTGCGCTGGAACTCGGGAATGCCGCCCTGGTCGAAGTAGTTGCGTGCGTCGAGGGCGCTGTTGCGGAGGAACTCGAAGGCCGTGCCGTGGAGCTGATTCGTGCCGGAGCTGGTGATGATGCTGACCTGCGCGCCGTCGCGCTTGCCGTAGGTTGCGCCGTAGGTGTCGGAGACGACGTTGAACTCGCGGACCGCGTCGACGCCGAGAAGCTGGCCGCTGGTACCGCCAGGGGTGACGTTGATGAGCGATGCACCGGTATACTCAATGCCGTTGAGGAGGAAGAGATTGTCCTGCGGGCGGCGGCCACTGACCGCGAACATGTTGCCGACTGAGGAGTTCGAGGTGCCCACGCTGCCGGAGCGCTGGTTGGTGTAGTTGACGGTGGCCGGGTTGAGCGTGAGCAACTGATCGTAGCTGCGGCCGTTGAGGGGCAGCTCCTTCACCTGGCGCTCGTCGATGAGGCCGGCGGTCTGCTGCGTGGTGGTATTCACGCTCACGTCGGCCGCGTCCACGACGACCTGCTGCTGCACGGCGGCGACGCCGAGCACGAAGCTGAGCTGCAGGCTCTGGCCCACAGTGAGGGTGATGCCGCTCTGGTGATCGGTCTCGAAGCCTTCGTGCGCCACGTCGACGGTATAGGGCCCGACCGGTACGGAGGGCGCAAAGAAGCGGCCTTCGGCATCCGTAGCGAGGGTACGGGTGGCGCCGGTTTCCACCTGGCGCACGGTGACCGTGGCACCGGAGACGGCCGCTCCGCTGGAGTCGTGAACGACGCCGCTGAGATTGGCGCCGACGACCTGGGCATGGGCCACAAGCGCCGCGCCGAACAACAAAACTGTAAAAATACGCGATAGTCTGGCTGAAAAAATCACTGAACTCTCCTAAAGATCGAACTCGATCAGGGGAAGGCCTGCGGATGCAGGCAGACACTGGGGCCGCGGCGCATCGGGAACGTTTTTGGAAGTTTGTCGCCGCACGAACGGCAGGAAGCGAGATCAGCAGCTACAACAACAACCGCGCCGCCGGGAGGCGGGGTTGGGCAGCCGAGCGATGGAGAACGATGCGTTCAATCCTGATCCGATTTCTGCATGCGGAGGCGAGGAAGCCGCCGCTGTGGTTGCACTGAAAAACACAAAAGCCGCGTCAGCAAAGGCTGAGACGCGGCCGCGTACTACACTCCGGAAGAACCCGATCAGCTCATCCGCACGGCCGCAACGACGCGCAACAACAGGCGACGGTGAAGGCCGGGATGGTGCTCGGAGCCATTTCGCCAGACTATAGCCGGATTCAGATTGGGTGTCAATGACCCCCTGGAATCATTGTGCGGGCAGAGGGGTTTTGCTACTATAGATTCATATTTATGGTTCGTGGCTTCCATAGCCGGTTCTGTTGTCGCCTGTCGAACATTTTCGACGGGTGCATCCTCTAGTCTCCAAATCTCCTTATTCTCTTTGATTTGAACGACGCACCCGTCGCTGAAAAGCCGGGACAGTCCCCGTGTATCAGCTCCGGCCTTTCAGCACTATCTCTTCTGAGAGGTCCGCATGCCGCTTGCCGTCACCGAATCCGCGCAGTCCCAGCCCGCAACCGCGGCTGGCTCGCGCATCAGCCATCTCAAGCTGCTCGAAGCCGAGAGCATCCATATTCTGCGCGAGGTCGCCTCGGAGTTCGAGCGGCCAGTGATGCTCTACTCCATCGGCAAAGACTCTTCCGTGATGCTGCGCCTGGCGCAGAAGGCTTTCTATCCGGGGCCGATTCCCTTCCCGCTGCTGCATATCGATACGGGCTTCAAGTTCCGCGAGATGATTACCTTCCGCGACGAGCTGGCCGCCTCCATCGGCGCCAAGCTGCTGGTGTGGCGCAACGAGCCGGCGATTGCGGCGGGCACGAATCCGATTGCGCTGGACACCAAGCGCTGCTGCGGACTGCTGAAGACCCAGGCGCTGCTGGACGCGCTGCGGCACTACAACTTTGACGCGGCCTTTGGCGGCGCGCGGCGCGACGAGGAGAAATCCCGTGCCAAGGAGCGCGTTTACTCCTTCCGCGACCACGCGGGACAGTGGGACCCGAAGAATCAGCGGCCCGAGCTGTGGAACGTCTACAACGCGCACATTCATCCGGGCGAAAGCATCCGCGTGTTTCCGCTCTCAAACTGGACCGAGATGGATGTGTGGCAGTACATCCACCAGGAAAACATCCCGGTGGTCGATCTCTACTTTGCCAAGGAGCGGCCCATGTATGTACGCGGCGACGCTCTGCTGCCCATCGAGCAGGAGTTCGTGGCGTGGCCGGGCGAGAAGCCGCAGATGGTCAAGTCGCGGCTGCGCTCGCTGGGCTGCAGCCCGTGCACGGGCGCTATCCGCTCGGATGCGGAGACAATTCCGGACATCATCGCCGAGCTGATCTCGTTCCGATCGTCGGAACGCGCGAACCGCGTGATCGATCACGACCAGGAAGGCTCGATGGAGATCAAGAAGCGGGAGGGCTACTTCTAATGGCTGCCGTGGAAACACCCGTCTTCTCGATTCACGATTTTCTCCGGCAGGAGTCCGCGAAGGATCTGCTGCGCTTCTCCACCGCGGGCAGCGTCGACGACGGCAAGTCGACGCTCATCGGACGGCTGCTGTACGACACGCAGTCGGTCTACGACGACCAGGTGCGCTCGATTGAGGGCAAGGGCACCACCGCGCCGGGGCAACTGGACTTTGCGTTGCTGACCGACGGCCTGCGCGCCGAGCGCGAGCAGGGCATCACCATCGACGTGGCCTACCGCTACTTTTCGACGGCGAAGCGCAAGTTCATCATCGCGGACACGCCGGGCCACGAGCAGTACACGCGCAACATGGCCACAGGCGCTTCGACGGCCGACGCCGCGGTGGTGCTGATTGACGCGAGCAAGGGCGTGCTGGTGCAGTCGCGTCGGCACGCGTATATCGCCGCACTGCTGCGCGTGAAGCACGTGCTCGTCGCGGTGAACAAGATGGACTTGATCGGCTACGACGAAGCCACGTTCCGCGCCATCGAGCAGGATTTTCGCGGCGTGCTGGCGCAGATCGCGGCGGACACGGGCTCGGACATCGAAGCCGTGTATGTGCCGGTGAGCGCGCTGGCAGGCGACAACATCGTGCACCGCTCTGATGCGATGCCGTGGTATACCGGCCCTTCGCTGCTGGAGTTGCTGGAGGCGCTACCGCCGGCACGCGACACGCGCACCGCGCCCTTCCGCCTGCCGGTGCAGCGCGTGCTGCGGCCGGACCACACCTTCCGCGGCTTTGCGGGACAGATTGCTTCAGGCACGGTGCGTCCCGGCGATTCTGTAGTTGCGCTGCCCTCGGGCCGCGCGGCCAAGGTGGAGCGCATTGTGACCTGGGACGGCGACCTGAACGAAGCCACCGCGCCGCTCTCCGTGACGCTGGTGCTGGACCGCGAGCTGGACATCAGCCGCGGCGACCTGATTGCCACGGCCGGCGCGCAGGCGACGATTGCGCATCGCGTGAACGCCGCACTGGTATGGATGAATCAGCAGCCGCTGGAGCGCTCGCGGCGCTACCTGCTAAAGCATGCCAGCCACGAGGTTCCGGCGTTTGTCTCGTCGATTGAGTACCGCACCCGCGTGGAGACGCTGACGCACGAGCCTGCCGAGACGCTGGAGATGAACAGCATCGGCACGGTGACGCTGAACCTGCTGCGGCCCATCGCCTTCGACCGCTATGCGGATAACCGCGCGACGGGCTCGTTCATCCTGATCGATCCGGCGACGAATGCGACCGTGGCCGCGGGCATGATTACCGCCGCAGCCGACGACGAGAGCGCCGCGGAGGATCCGTGGGGGCCGGTGACGGTGGGCGAGCGCGAGGCGCGCTGGGGCCATCGCGGCGGCGTGGTGGAGCTGACCGGACCGGTTGCATTGATTGACGCGGTGGAACGCTCACTCTTTGGCGTGGGCGCGGTCACGGCGCGCATCGACGCGGCGGAGTTCGCGGAAAAGCCGGAGATGCTGGCGCAGATCGCGGCTGTGCAGACGCGCAGCGGCCTGCTGACCCTGGTGACGCGGGTTGCCGAGGATGCGCCGTTGACGGCGACGGCCGAAGACACATCCGTGGAAGTGCAGCCGGGCAACTTTATGCATGCGGTGGGAGCCGTACACCAGCTTTTGCAGCGCGCGGGCATCTTCATCTCCGCGGAAAAGGCGAATCTCTGATGAGCATCGAACAGATTGCAACGGAAACCACCGCGAAGCTGGACCAACTGCGCGCCACACTGGCCGATGCCGTGACCGGCAAGGGCGATGTGTGCATGACATGCAGTTTTCAGGCCGAAGATGTGCTGCTGACGAGGCTCGCCATCGAACTGGACCCAGAGATTCCAGTGCTGTTTCTGGATACCGGCTACCACTTCAAGGAGACCTACGAATATCGCGACCGCATTGCACGCGAGTGGAAGCTGAACCTCATCAACCTGCTTCCGGAGCAGACAGTGGCGCAGCAGGAAGCGGCCTTCGGCATCCTCTATCAGTCCGCACCGGACCAGTGCTGCAAGCTGCGCAAGGTGGAGCCGCTGTTCAAGGCCGTGGCCAACTACAGCGTGTGGCTCACCGGGCTGCGCCGCGAGCAGGCACGCAGCCGCACGGCGCTCGAAGAGTCCGCGCCCTTTACGCTGCCCGGCGGCAAGCAGGTTCTCAAACTGGCTCCGCTGGCCGCCTGGAGCACACGCGATGTGTGGTACGCCTGCGAGCAGCTTTCGATTCCGCTGCTGCCGCTCTATGAGCGGGGCTACTCCTCCATTGGCTGCGAGCCCTGTACCACGCTGCCTCTCGATCCCAACGATCCGCGCTCGGGCCGGTGGGCCGGGCGCAAGGTGGAATGCGGCATTCACATCGAAGCGAAGTAGGCTTCACCGGAAATCAGGGCAGGCATGGATTATCTCGTAGGCTTTTTGATCGCGCTGTTCATCGCGCTCACCGGCGTGGGAGCGGGCACCGTCACGGTGCCGATCCTGGTGCTGTTCCTGAATGTGCCGGCGGCCATCGCCGTGGGCATCGGGTTGATGTTCTCGGCGGCGGTCAAGCTGATTCTTGTGCCGGCGCAGATTGCGCGCCGCACGATTGCCTGGCGCACCCTGGGCTTTATGCTGCTGGGCGGCCTGCCGGGCGTGCTGATCGGCTCGCTCTTTTTGAAGCACCTGGTGACAGCGGGTTCGCAGACCACGCTCAACGCCATTCTTGGCGCGATCCTGGTGGGCACAGCGAGCTGGCAGTTGCTGTTCTCTTTCCGGCCGATGAAGGAAGACACGACGCGGCCGGACCGCAGCCCGCTGCTGGCGTGGCTCATGCTGCCGGTGGGCGCGGAGGTCGGCTTCTCCTCAGCGGGAGCAGGCGCGCTGGGCAGCGCCGCGCTGCTGAGCCTGACGCCGCTGCTGCCCGCGCAGGTAGTGGGCACGGACATCGCCTTCGGCTTTCTGGTTTCGCTCATCGGCAGCGGCGCGCACTGGTCTTCTCACGCGGCGGATAACACTCTGTTGCTGCACCTGATTGCCGGCGGCGTGTTGGGCGCGATTGCTGGCACAATGCTCAGCACGCATATTCCCAAGCGGCCGCTGCGGCTGGCGCTGTGGGTGTGGCTGCTGATTCTGGGCGGGCAGTTCCTAGTGAACAGCTACCAGGCAAAGTCCGTGCAGGCAGCCAAGCAGACCGCGGTGCATGCCGAGCGCCAGCACAACTAAGACGGCTAGCTCAGCCGGCTCTCGCTCAGGTCCAGCTCGCGCTCCAGCACGCGGTGCAGGTTGTCGCGGATTCTGCCGTTGGCGCGCAACAGGTTGAGTTCCTCGCGCTCGCGCCGGATGGTCTCAAGAAGCGCCTGGCCCATGGTCAGCCGCGCTGGAGTCTGACCCGGCAGGTTCCCTTCCGGGCCGCACTCATCGATCTCCTCAATCTTGTGCTCATACTGATGCAGCAGATCTTCATATAGATGCGCCTCCGCGTCTCCGCGTGCGGACTTGCTCCGCTCGCCCAGAAAATCGATGGCAGCCTTCAGCAGCAGGCGGCGGGCCTCGCTCTCTTCGCAGAAGCCGGCATCGCGTTTTGCCAGCCCGAGCACGCGCACCAGCCACGGCAGCGAGAGCCCCTGCAGAACGAGCGTGACCAGAATCAGGCAAAAGGTGAGAAAGATGATGAAGTTTCGCTGCGGGAACGGACGGCCATCGCTGAGCTCAAGCGGCAGCGAGCTGGCCGCGGCAAGGGCGACCACGCCGCGCATGCCGGTCCAGCCGACGACAAATATCTGGCTTGACTCCGGCGGATCGTACTGCTGATGAAAGACGCGGGTGCGCACCCACCAAGCCGCGCGCGATGCCGGATACATCCAGAGCAGGCGCAGAACGATGAGGATTGCCGAGAATGCCAGGCCATAGACCAGCAGTTCCAGCTTGCTCTCTCCGCGAATGCCGGCGAGAACATAAGGAAGCTGCAGGCCGATAAGCACGAATACCAGCCCGTTGAGCAGAAATTCGAGCGCGTCCCACACGGCAATGGCCTGCAGCCGCACGCCGGGCGAAAAGAAGACCGAACTCTGGCGGGCGATGAGAAGCCCGCAGGCAACCACGGCGATGATGCCCGAAGCGTGAATCGCCTCACCGGCGAGATAAGCGGCATAGGGCACGACGAGGGAGAGCGCGATCTCGACCGGACCATCGTCGACCCAGCGCTCAAGCCAGATGACGGCAAGCCCGATGAGCAGACCCACCGCCGCGCCACCCACGACGAGCCAGACAAACTGGAGCGCGCCCTGCGTGATGCTCGGCCGCATGCCGTTGACGACCATGTCCACGCCGAACTGCAGCGCGAGCAGGCCGGTGGCGTCGTTGAGCAGGCTTTCGCCTTCCAGCAGATCGACGATGCGCTGGGGCATGCCGACCTTGCGGGCGATGGACGTGGCGGCAACGGCATCCGTGGGTGAGACAACCGCGCCGAGCAGGAAGCCGAGCCGCCAGTCGAAACCGGGGAGCCACCACTGCGCGGCAAAGGCGACGCCGATGGCCGTGAAGAAGACCAGCAGAACGGCGAGGCTCGAAATGGAGACGAGGTTATAGCGAAAGTCGCGCCACGAGGTTTGCCACGCCGCGATGTACAGAAGAGGCGGCAGGAAGGCAATGAACACGACCGACGGTGGCAGCGGAATGCGCGGCACATGGGGAAGCAGCGAGCACAGCAGGCCAAAGATGACCAGCGCGATGGGATACGAGATGGCAAAACGGCGGGCCAACCCGGCCACCGCGGCCACCACGCACAGCAGCCCGGAGAGCAGCACGACCATGTAGTCCACGTGATCCATCGAACGCCTTCTCCGCGTTGACCTGCCTGCTCTCCAGATTACTTGAAAGGATGCCAGGCAGCGCCACTCCTCCCGTGGAGGGGGATTCCGTTAATCTGAGGTGCATGCATACGCGCCCCGAGGTCCGCGGAGTCGATCTGGATGGGCAGACGCGCTGCGCCCACTACAGAAGCGGGCTCGACATCATCGCCATCCGGATGAAG
This sequence comes from Occallatibacter sp., assembly GCA_035549115.1. GTDB lineage: Bacteria > Acidobacteriota > Terriglobia > Terriglobales > Acidobacteriaceae > Telmatobacter. The sequence goes on from DASZRQ010000008.1 coordinate 17,507, forward strand.
TGCTGCGGCGTCTACTATGCGTGCAAGGACTGCCACGAGGCGCTGGCGGGACACCCCATCGCGGTATGGCCGCGCGCGGAGTGGAACCAGCTCGCTGTGCTATGCGGAGCCTGCGGACACGAGATGAGCATCGCACAGTATATGGACAGCGGGGATGCCTGCCCCGCATGCCAAGCCGCGTTCAACCCCGGCTGCCGCAAGCACTACGCCTACTATTTTGATTCGACGGATGCAGCCTGATCGCTGCATGGCTGTCCTGCTTTCAGCGTCCAGCTATCTTTCGAGAAACGCGGCGATCACTTCGGCGCACTCCTCCAGAAAGACGCGATCGTCTGCTCCGAAGGCATTCAGCGCGTGGCTGTCGATGTCGATCTCGCCGGCAACCTTGCCATGCACGCGGATAGGGACGACGATCTCCGATCTGGTTTCAATGGAGCAGGCCAGATAGCGAGGGTCCGCGGAAACATCATCGACGATGACGGTTTCACCCTGTGCCACGGCAGCGCCGCAGATGCCCTCCGTGACCGGAATGCGCATGTGCTCCGTGGGCGCACCATGAAACGGGCCCAGCACGAGTACGGTTTCATCGGCGGGGTCGAGCATGTAAAAACCCACCCAGTTGTAAGCGGGCAGCCGGCCGGCGATGAGGCCGACGGTGAACTCCTGCAGTGCGCGAGCGTCTTTCGCCGTGGCCGCAAACTGCCGCATCTCCGCCAAGATTTGCTGGAAGACAGGGTTTGCCATGCCTCTATTTTCCACGATCGGCATCAGGCAAATTTGACGAAGCGCAGCGCAAATCTTGTTTTCCATCCCTGAAATGCAGAACGCATCTTGAATCCAGCTCCCTTTGCCAAGCACTATAACTAAGTTGAGGTGCCTGATCCATGTCCAACGAAGCCACAGCAGTAGACGCGCTCGAGGAGAAAAGAGTTACAGAGCTGCGCAATGCGCAGCGCAAGGCCGAGCGGCTGTTCGAGGAGGTGGAAACGCGGGGGCTTGTGCGCTCTGGCATTTTCGAGAGTCAGTTGAATGACGAGATCTACGCGCTGGCGAAGGAGATGTACGGCATCACCACCTACTGGCACAAGCGCATTGTGCGGACCGGGCGCAACACGCTGCTGCCTTATGCGGAGAATCCGCCAGACCTCATGATCGGAGAAGACGACATCCTGTTCCTCGATCTGGGTCCGGTGTTTGAGGACTGGGAGGCCGACTTTGGCCGCACGTTTGTGATCGGCTCAGACCCGATGAAACTGAAACTGCGCGACGATGTGGGCAAGGCATTCGACGCCGGAAAACGATACTTTCAGCAGACTCCGGGAGTGACCGCGTGCGAGCTTTTCGCGCATGTGGAGCAGCTTGCGGGCACGTTCGGCTGGGAGTGGGGCGGGCCGATCGCCGGGCACCTGATCGGGCAGTTTCCGCACGAGCGCATCGCCGACGACAAGGTGACGCTTTATGTGCATCCAAAGAGCAATCTGGTCATGCGCTCACTGGATGAGACCGGGCAGAAGCGCCACTGGATTCTCGAGATTCACCTGGTAGACCGGGCGCGGCAGATTGGCGGCTTCTATGAGCAACTGCTGACCGTGGACTGAACGCGGGCAACACGCCTGCTGAAACCGCGAAGAAGCCATCTGGTTATCAGAGGGGATTGGAGGCGCGGGTCGGGATCGAACCGACGCATAAAGGTTTTGCAGACCTCTCCCTTACCACTTGGGTACCGCGCCTTGGCAGGGCTGTCTTTTTCCTGAGGTGCGCTCCAGACCGCCGTAGCCAACCCGGCTGGCGCCGGAGGGCGGATTGGAGCGGGAGACGAGATTTGAACTCGCGACCCTCGCCTTGGCAAGGCGATGCTCTACCACTGAGCTACTCCCGCTTAACTACAAGGACAAGTATATCCGGCCCGCCGAAGGCTGGTCAAACTGCTTGAAAGAGGCTATTTGGACGCCGCGCGGCTGCCGGTTTCCTGCTTGACGAGCTGCCCGTCGCGCATATGCAGGATGCGCCCGGCGACGGCTGCCGCTTCGGGGTTGTGGGTGATCATCAGAGTGGTCTGTCCCAGCTCGCGGTTGGAACGCTGCAGCATCTCGAGCACGGCATCGGAGTTCTTCGTATCGAGGTTGCCGGTGGGCTCATCGGCCAACACAATGGCCGGGCGCGTGACGAGGGCGCGGGCGATGGCCACGCGCTGCTGCTCGCCGCCGCTCAACTCGCTGGGCCGGTGCTTGAGGCGGCCGCGAATGGAGAGCAGGTCGCTGAGGTGGTCGAGATAAGCGCGGTCCATGGGCTCTGTACGACCGCTGATGGTGTAGGCAATTTCGATGTTGGCCATGGCGGAGAGCGTGGGCAGCAGATTGAACTTCTGGAAGACGAAGCCGATGCGGTGCTTGCGCAGGCGGGTGCGCTCGGCGTCGTTCAGCGTGGCAAAATCTATGCCGTCAATAATGACGCGGCCGCTGCTGGCGCGGGTGAGGCCGCCGAGCAGATAAAAGAGTGTGGATTTGCCGGAGCCTGAAGGGCCGATGATGGCGACAAACTCGCCCGGCTCCACCTCGAAGGAGACATCTTGCACCGCGGAAACCTGAATGCTTCCCGTCGAATAGGTCTTGCTGAGCTGATCGGCAACAATGATGGGCGACGAGGCGGGCGGCACAGCCTTAATTGTAAATGGCCGCCCGGCTCTGCGTTAAAACATGTTGTGGTCGGTCATGTCCTTGTACGAGTCAAAGGCCTTGATCTTCTTGAGTTGCTCTTCCATTGCCGTCTTGTCCAGATGCGGCAGCGACTGGGCTGCGTCAGCAAAGGCCAGCGCCGTTACACCCATCACGGCCGCTCCCAAGTTCAGGTCGCGCTGATCCACTTTGTCAAACGTGTCACTTGGCTTATGGTGCAGCTGCATATATTTCTCGAAGCCGGTCCACAACACAAAAGCTGGCACACCGTGAATCAGAAACGGCCCGTTGTCCGTGGAGAAGATGTGTTCGGAATCATCGGTGGTGCCGCCAGCTCCGAGCCCATTCAGCAGCGGCTCGATGGGCACAAGCGCCTTCTGCTCATCCTCACGGCCAAAGACATACCAGCCTTTCGGCGGCTCCGATCCTGAATCCGAGACAAAGACGCCAGCGCACTTGTCCAGATCCGCCAGGTGCTCCCGCACATAATGGACCGATCCCAGCAGCCCCTCTTCCTCTCCGCCAAAGAGCACAAAGCGCATGGTCCGTTTCGGCTGGATGCCGCTAGCCATCATGGCCTGTGCAATGGCCAGCACGCTGGCCGCACCTGTGCCGTTATCCTCAGCGCCGGTGCCCAAGTGCCACGAATCCAGATGTGCCCCAATCAGGACGTATTCCCCATTCGCATCCGTACCAGGAATCTCCGCCACCACGTTATCGACTTTCACATGCTCGTGGATGCGGTTGGTAAAACTGAATTCCACTTGGACTGGTTCCCGCGCAAGTAGCCTGCGCAGCAGCAGCGTGTCCTCCAGTCCCACGTCGGCAATGGGCACATGCGCAGGCGCGCCGTTGCAGCAGGTTACGCCCAACTCGCTCGACGCGTTGTTGGTGGCGCCTAACCCCAGCAGGATGCCCTGCGCGCCTTCGCTTTCAACCAAGGCAAGCGCATCGAGAAGCTTGCCAAATTCGAGCGGCAGGGCCGCAACGAGAGAATCGCGATCGATCAGAACAATCGCGCCTTTGATCTGCGCGGTCTGCGCCTTCACGCCCTCTTCGGTCAGCGCGGTCAGATGGTAGACATTTCCGCGCACACCGCCGGGGGGAGTCGAAGGACTCCATCCATCACTCTCCAGGTGCAGCCGCTGCTCGTGCGGCGCAATGATCGACGCGGTCGCGTAGATCGCCGGCTCCCACGTCGCAGTAATCTCCCATGGTTCGCGGTGCACATGGCTTAACCCCATCTGCTTAAACTCGTCAGATGCCCACTCCGCCGCCTTCACGTAGTTCGCGGAACCAGTAAGACGTGGACCGATATCGTCAGCCAGCACGCGGTCATACTCATAAGCCTTGCCCGCCAGCATCATCTGCCCGCCCAGCTTTACCAGCGCTGCGTTCTCCGCCGCTTCAGGCACACCGATCGGGTTCGCCGCGTCAGCCGCGGGCGTCTGTGTCCACACTGCCGTGACAGCGCAAATCAAGAAAGCTGCTGCGGTTAAGCTGCATTTCATCGTGTGTCTGTCCTCCGAAGTGCGCCCAGTCTAGCAGCGCTTGCCGTCCCCGCGATGCACTAAAATAAAGGAGCACAGAATCCACGCAGGAATCTTCGTATGACCTTTGCTACCAAGACCTCTCTTGCCGCCTCAATCGGGGCAGCCGCGGCCCAGGCAGGCCTCACGCTCATCTCCACCACACCGGGCACCGACTTTAATGGCGACCCGACGACGATCTTCCAGCTTGGGCTGCCCGGCGCGGCAGACCGCTCGCTGCAACTGGAGCTGAGCGCGGGGTTCGACTTCGACAAGCCGGAGCTGCTGCCGCAGATGACCGCGCACCTGGCCGCACAGGCCAAGCGGCTGCGCAATCCCCGGCCAGAGTGCGCCGTGACGCTGGCCGGCCTGCCGGTGGCCTTCGGCAAATTCCAGTGGCCCTTCCATCGCTCCACCTCCGGCGCGGACACCTACATTGTGCACGGCGAGATGCACCTGGCCGATGGAAATGCCAGCAATCTGCACGCGAAGGTTGCGGCCTCGGTGACTGTGACCTTTGCCGAGATTGTGCCCGCCATGGAGCAGCCTTACGCGGAGGCTTTTGTCTACAATGCCATCCGCAAGACGGTGGACCTGGGGCAGCTCGAGTTTGTGAAATCGGGCAACCGGCAGCCCGTGCCGGTGACCACGCGGTTCTATAGCCGCTGGCAGAAAAAGTTTGTGTTTACGGACACGAACGACGAGGAGCGGCTGGCCTACCTGCTGCGCAAGGTCTACTGGCTGAGCGGCGTGCTGGGCGAGGGCAAGCCGGTGTGGATTGCCGACCCGATGGATGCGCAGTACCTGAACACGACAGAGGCCGATCTGCTCCGGATGGCCGGGCATGAAGCCGCCGAAGGATTGCTAACTCTGGATGGCGAGTATGCCGCGCCGACACCGGCGCTGATGGCCCGCGCCGCAGAGTATCAGGCAGCCCTTGAGGCAGCGCTGAACTTTACCAAGCCGCAGTTCAATGAGTCGATGCGCGCCGGCGAAGCGAATATGTAGTTTCGGTTTTGTCAGGCCGGAGAAACACAAATGCCTTTCCGGATGACCGGAAAGGCATTTTGCTTTGGCTCAGAGGGCCTGTCCGCAGGAGGCGCAGAAGCGCGCGCCCGGCACATTGGTGGATTGGCAGCGCGGGCAGGCGATGAGCGTGCCCGGCTGAGGCTGCGCTGGCGCCGCATACTGTGTGGGTGGCATATTGACCGTCACATTGACCGGCCAGCCCATGGGTGGCGCGGCCATGCCCAGCGCGGCGGCGATGCCTGCAGCCTGGATGGCGTTGAACTCGCGCACGCGGCCCGGCATGAAGAAGCACTCGATAAAGCCGAGAAAGGACGGAATGCCCGTCCAGAAGAAGCAGCAGTAGAGAATACCCAGGGCCGTGCGCCGCAGGTAGAAGTGGTGCACGCCGAAGGTGCCGAGAAACAGCGCCAGAAGGATACCGACGACCTCGTCGCGGCGCACCGCCTCATACTGCTGGTAGAAAATTGCCTGTGCATTCGGGTTGGAATAGGCTGTGCTCATGGCCGTCGCTCCTTGCGTGCCTGCATTAGACCATACGCGGCGGGCAGGTTACGAGTTCCCTGCGGGGCCTGAGAGCCCTACTCTTATAGCATCAAAAGCAGGATGAATTCCGCGTCCGCCGCCGCGAGCGGCACATTCCGCATCGGTGGAGAAATCGCCGTGCATCGCCTGGGCTACGGCACCATGCGCCTGGTGGGCGAGGGCGCGTGGGGCGAGCCCGCCGACGCAGAAGCGGCCCGCCGCGTGCTGCGCCGGGCCGTGGAACTCGGCGTGACACTCATCGACACGGCCGACGCCTATGGCCCGGAGATTGCCGAGCGGCTGATTGCCGAGGCGCTGCATCCGTATCCGGCGGGTGTGGTGATCGCCACCAAAGGCGGCATCACGCGCCAGGGTCCGGCGAAGACCGAGTATGTCGGCCGCGCGGGATACCTGATCCAATGTGTGGAGATGAGCCTGCGGCGGCTGAAGCTGGAACGCATCGAGCTGTATCAACTGCATCGGATCGATCCGCGCACGCCGCTGGAAGAGCAACTGGGCGCGCTGAAGCAGATGCAGGAGCAGGGAAAGATCCGGCACATCGGGCTCAGCGAAGTGACGCCCGCGCAGATTGAGGAGGCGCAGAAGATTGTGCCCATTGTGAGCGTGCAGAACCGCTACTCGCTCGCCGACCGGCGGCATGAGGAGACGCTGCGCTGGTGCGAGAAGCGAGGGATTGCATTTCTGCCGTGGTATCCCATGGCCGCGGGGAAGATGTTCAAGCAGGACCATCCGCTGCAGCTCGCACTGAGGCGCGCGGCAGAGGCGCACGGCGCGACACCGGCGCAGGTTTCGCTGGCGTGGCTGCTGCAGCGCTCGCCGGTGCTGCTGCCGATTCCCGGCACGTCGAAGATCGCGCACCTGGAAGAGAATGTTGCCGCTGCCGCGCTCCGGTTGAGCGCGGACGAGATTGCCTCACTGCAAAACGCGGCAGAGCCTGTCTAGCCCTGCCGCCGGCCGATCCGCATTGTGCGCGGCTATTCGACCACGTTCTTCGCAATCGTTGTCCTGTACCACTCCGCACTGAGCTTGGGCGTGCGCTTCAGGGTTTTGAAGTCCACGTAATGAATGCCGAAGCGTTTGGAGTAGCCGTCGGCCCACTCGAAATTATCCATCAGGCTCCAGAGGAAGTAGCCCTTGACGGGATAATCCTCTTTGACTGCGCGGTGGAGCTGCGTGAGGTGGTTGCGCAGGTACATCACGCGGTCTACATCCTCCACGCGGCCCTCCGGCGTGAGCACATCGTCGGACGAGGTGCCGTTCTCCGTGATGTAAATGCCCTTCGGCTTCCAGAGGTCGCACACGTTGCGCACGCCCCAGTAGATGCACTCCGGCCCTATGGCGAGCCAGGGCGAAAACATGTGCGGATAGGAGGACGGCGCCGGTTCGACGGCAAAACCGGCGGGGTTGTCCGCGGCGCGCACGTAGGTTGGCGTGTAGATGTTGAGACCGACGAAGTCGAGCGGGCTGCCAATGGCTTCCATGTCGCCCGGTTCGACCTTGGGCGCATTCGCGCCTTCGCGCTGCAGATACTCCTCGGGATATTTGCCTTCCATGATCGTGGTGAGGAAGGGCGCATTGCCGAGGCGCGTGGCCTTGTGCGCGGCTTCGACGTGCTCGGGCGTCTCGATCACCGGCACAAACACCGTCGCATTCTCCGCCAGGCCAACTTCTGTGCCGCTGGGCGTATTGGCGCGGATGGCCTGCACGGCGAGCCCGTGCGCGAGGATGGCATGGTGACGAATCTGGTTGCACGCGGCGTCAGAGAGCTTGAGGCCCGGTGCAAACTGGCCGTAGCGGTATCCGAGATCGGTAAAGCAGACGAGTTCGTTGGTCGTCATGAAGTGGTGCACGCGGTCGCTCAGCCGCCTGGTCACGAAGCCCGCATAGTCCGCGAAGGCCTTTGCCGTGGCGCGGTTCTGCCAGCCGCCGTCGAGGGCCGCGGGCGTGTCCCAGTGGAAAAGCGTGACGTAAGGCGTGATGCCGTTGGCGAGCAGCTCATCGACCACGCGGTTGTAGTAGTCGAGACCCTTCGGATTCACTTGCCCCGTTCCATCGGGGTAGATGCGCGACCACGAGATGGAGAAGCGATAGGTCTTCACGCCGAGGGCCTTGAGCAACTGCACATCAGTCTTGTAGAGGTGGTAGCTGTCGTCGGCCACATCGCCCGTCTCGCCGTGGTAGGTCTTACCCGGCGTGTGCGAGAAGACATCCCACAGCGAAGGGCCGCGCCCATCCGCCGTTGCGCCGCCTTCAATCTGATAAGCCGCCGTGGCGCAGCCCCACAGAAAGCCACTGGGGTATGCGATCGGCTCGGGCATGGGCTCACCAAAGGCAAACTTCGGCAGCAGCGCTCCGGTAGTGGCGGCCGCGGCAGTGGCAGCCACAGCCTTGCCGAACTGGCGGCGGGTCAGGTTCTTCATGGCGGTGGATTCCTTTCGTGCGGAAGAGCGGGGCTTGAGCCCAGCCAAAACGTTTTAGCAGAGCATGCAAAGGCGTGGCAAGCCGCGCTTTAACCAATGTGCATCTGCGGCAAACCCAGCATGCCTGGCGTGGTTCCGTCAGTCTCCGGTGAAAATACGCTCGCGGCGATTGACGCGCGGCGTGGACGGGCTTACGTTCGCGTGTATGGACGCACCGGATTTCGATCAGCTGCACAGCGTGTATAAGCAGGCAGTGGATGCATGGGTAGACGCGATTCGCGCCGAAGAGGCCCTCGCTACTCCGGACCACTCGATGACGCAGATGGAACTGTGGGACGACGCGGGATTCCGGCTCCACGATGCGGAGCTTGCCGCGAAGAAAGCCCGCGATGCGTATAAGAATGCGCTACGCAAGAAGAACTACGGCTTCTAAACGACCAATCGCCTTAAAGCAAACGAAAGGGCCGCAACTTATAAAGTTGCAGCCCTGATTAACTTCAGCTCGCTGAAGTTACATCTCCTTCACGCCATCCACGAAGGCCTTGAGCTTGCGGCTGCGGCTGGGGTGGCGCAGCTTGCGCAGGGCCTTGGCTTCGATCTGCCGGATGCGCTCGCGCGTGACCTGGAAGCTCTGGCCCACTTCTTCGAGCGTGTGCTCGGAACCGTCTTCGAGGCCGAAGCGCATCTTGATGACGCGCTCCTCGCGGGGCGTGAGCGTGCGCAGCACCTGTGAGGTGTACTCCTTCAGGTTCACGCTGATGACGGCCTCGGAAGGCGACACGGCCTGGCGGTCTTCAATGAAGTCGCCAAGGTGCGAGTCCTCTTCCTCGCCGATGGGCGTTTCGAGCGAGATGGGCTCCTGCGCGATCTTGAGCACCTTGCGGACTTTGGCCACGGGGATGTCCATGCGGCGCGCAATCTCTTCGCTGCTGGGCTCACGGCCGAGCTCCTGTACAAGCTGGCGGCTGGTGCGGATGAGCTTGTTAATCGTCTCGATCATGTGCACCGGGATGCGGATGGTGCGGGCCTGGTCGGCAATGGCGCGTGTGATCGCCTGGCGAATCCACCACGTGGCGTAGGTCGAGAATTTATAGCCGCGGCGGTACTCGAACTTATCCACCGCCTTCATCAGGCCGATGTTGCCTTCCTGAATCAGGTCGAGGAACTGCAGGCCGCGGTTGGTGTATTTCTTGGCGATCGAAACAACGAGGCGCAGGTTGGCTTCGATCAGCTCGCGCTTGGCCTGCTCGGCGTCCATGTCGCCCTGGATCATCTCGCGCTGGGTGCGCTTGAGCTCGGCGATGGATACGCCCGCGTCGGCCTCGATCTTCTCGAGGTCCACCTTGCAGTTCTTCTGCTGGCGGCGGTACTCCTTCTTCAGCTCTTCGCTCTTGGAGGCCTCGTACTTCTGGTCGAGCGAACGAATCTGGCGCTCCAGCGTGCGCATGGTGTCGACGGTCTTGTTGACCTTGTCGAGCAGGCGCTTGCGCTCGAGCCCCGTGTACTTGAGCTCGCGGACGATGCGCGAGACGTAGACCTTCTCGCGCGCGATAGACCAGCGCAGGCGGCGCAGCTCGCGCTGGCTCGTCTTGCTGTTGGCCGCGGCCTGTTTCTCCTCAAGAGCCGCAATCTTCTTCTGGTGCTTGACCAGTGCATCAATGCGCGTGACGGTGGCGCGCACACGCGCCTGCACCACATCCTCGGTCAGCTCTTCCTCGTCGAAGACCACGACCTCTTTCACGTTGCGCACGCCGCGCTTCAGGTCTTCACCGAGGGCCACGATCTCGCGGATGACGATGGGCGAGCGCGAAATGGCCTTGAGCACGCGCATCTGCCCGCGCTCAATGCGCTTGGCGATTTCGACTTCGCCCTCGCGTGTGAGCAGCGGCACAGTGCCCATCTCGCGCAGGTACATGCGGACGGGGTCGTTGGTTTTCTCGAGCGTGCCCGGCGTCAGGTCGAGCTCAACGTCCTCGCCCTCTTCGAGCTCGAAATCCTTGTCGCTGCCGAACTTCGGAGCGTCGAGCAGGTCGATGCCCTGAGTGCCGATGGTGGTGATCAGATCGTCAAGGTCGTCAGGCGAGGTGCTCATGTCCTCCGGCATCATGTCGTTCACATCGCCGTAGGTGAGGTAGCCCTTCTCCTTGCCTGTATCGATCAGGTTCTGAATGTCGTCTTCAAACTTTTCGTCAGTTGCCAAAGTCGTCTCCAGCGCAGCACATTTTCTGCACCGTGCCGCGCAACGGTGCGGCGCGCAGCGTACACACCAGAAAAAAGATTTCCACCCGAGGAAATCTTCTGGCGCGTACCGGCGCACCTGCGGTTACCCGCAACAAAGAGCGGTATCATTTCGTCGCTCGGAACAGGATGCATGCGCTTCAGGTTTCGCCTGGTCGCCCGCGAGCCGCAGCTCATATGTGGGGCAGAGGGGCGCGCATCCTCACAGAGATCAATAGATTACCACAGTCCGCCCTGTTTCTCTGCAGACTTTATCGGCGAAGGCACCCACCTGGATAGCTGCCTGCCGCCGGGGCTGGAACCGGGCCAAGTGGAACTCTGTCCCCACCCGCTCTGTTCTCAATCAATTAGACGCAAAAAACGGGGCAAACGGCGCAAGAAGGCAGTTATCAGAGGTCAGTGCTCAGGATCAGGGGTCAGACGTTCGAGTACGGAAGCGGATTGCCGTTATAGGCTGTGCAGCCGCCGCAGCTCTCTGTCCAGCTCCAGCTTGCGCTGGCTGAGGACAGCAACCTCGGCGTGGTCGCCGCGGCGCTCGGCTTCGGCAATCTGCGCGCGGATTGCGCGTATCTCATTTTCTATCTGCCGCTTACGGAGGCTCTGGATGGACCCGATGACGGTGTGCTCCGGGGGAGGCTCGGTTTCGCCCAGGAGTGCCTCGGCCAGCAGCGCGCGCTGGGCCGCGTCTTCCACAGCCTCCATGGGGTCGCCGGCTCCACGGCTGGCCAGCAGCTTCAGGGCAGGCAGGCTGTCCAGTCCCTCAAACCACTGGGGCTGGCGGGTGATGGCGTCGGCCGCAGCGCGGCGAGAGCCCTCAAACTCCGGATCGGTGATGGCCAGCGCGCGCAGCAGCACCCGTTCCACCTCTGTGAGGCCCGCGGCCCTGACCTCGATATGGTCGCGGCGCTTGAGCGCGGCCTGGCGCAACTCCTCGCGGAGCACCGCGGAGTCGATGCCCAGCTTTTGCGCAGCGTCGGCGGCGAACTGGTCTCGGGCCAGCTTCTCCGGCATGCGGCGGATGTGCGGCAGCAGGTAGTTCATAGCCTTTACCTTCTGCTCTCCGCTGGCGCCGGGAAACATTTGCCGCGCCCGCTCGATCAGATAATCCGACTGGCGGCGGGCAGCGCGTACCGCCGCGACATAGGCCTCCACGCCCCGCTCGCGGATATAGCGGTCGGGGTCGAGACCGCCGTCGAGGGTGACGATCTTGATGGAGAAACCTTCTTCGGTGAGCAGCGCGATGGACTTTTCCGCCGCGTTGGCGCCCGCCGCATCGGGGTCGAAGTTGACGGCCACATTGGACGTGTGGCGCTTGAGGATTGCGACCTGCTGCTCAGTGAAGGCCGTGCCGCTGGTGGCGATGACGTTCTGAATGCCGCGCAGATAGAGGCTGATGCAGTCCATCTGCCCTTCGACGAGCAGCGCAAACTCCATTTTGCGGATGGCGGCCTTGGCCTTATCGAGATTGAAGAGCACCAGGCTCTTGGTATAGAGCGCGGTCTCCGGCGAGTTCATATACTTGGGGCCAGCTTTTTCGCCGGTATCGAGCGTGCGCGCGGTAAAGGCGATGACGCGGCCGCTCTCATTGGCGATGGGAAATGTGACGCGCTTGCGGAAGCGGTCGTAGAGCGGGCCAAAGGTGCCGTCGCCCTGCTCCTTGGCGCTGAGCAGGCCGGAGGCGCGCAGCGTCTCCGCATCCGCCATGCCGCTGAGCCGGTCGCGCAGGCCGTTGAAGCTGTCCGGCGCGTAGCCAATGCGGAAGGTTTTGATGCCTTCGGGGGTCAGTCCGCGGCCCGCAAGGTATTCGCGGGCTATCGCACCCTCGGGACCGGCAAGCTGCTCCTCAAACCACGCGGTCGCGGCCTCGTGCAGCTCCAGCAGGCGGCCACGCAGGCGGGCTTCGGCGGCCTCCTCCGGCGACGAATATTCCCGCTTGGGCAGCGGGATGCCGCACTTTTGCGCAACGATGCGCACCGCCTCGGGAAAGCCGACGTTCTCAATCTTGCCGACGAAGGAGAAGACATCGCCGGAGACGCCGCAACCGAAGCAGTGGTAGAACTGGCGCACGGCGTGGACGCTGAACGAGGGCGACTTCTCCTTGTGGAAGGGGCAGAGGCCGGAGTAGTTCTGCGCGCCGGATTTGCGCAGGCGGATGTAGCTCTCGATCACCTTGACGATGTCGGCCTGCTGTTTGACGCTTTGGGCAAAGTCGCTCACGGGCGGGTCTATCTACTACGATACGGCCCGCCCGGCAGCGCCGGTGTGGAAGCGGTGGAAAGCCGGGAACGGCGTTTCAACTATTGCTCAGAGATAGGGGCACTGATTCACGACCCTCTGCCCAAGACGGCGATAGCTCTCAAACTGAGATTCAGTAAACCACTGATTGGCGGTCGAGTCCTGAGGAAAGGCCTTATGCTGCAGCCGGTAATTGTAGACATCACCCGGCTCATTGCCAGTGATTGACGACTTGATGTAGAGGATTGTACCCGGTTTAGCGTCGTCCGTTTCCGGATAACGGATCGAGCCAACGACCCAGTGCACAGTGGAGAGTCCGGTCTTGTCGTCGAGAGCGAGCTTTGTGAGGTCGAGATCGATCTCAACACCGAAATCGATGCGGCATTTGCGAATTGCCATGCCAATCCCTTCAAAGACCGGGCCCTGATCCTGCTCGGCATCACAGATGACAATCTCATAGCAGCGCCGGCGCACTAATTCGTAGAGGCCCATGTTGTCGAAATGGCCACCATCGGTGAGATAGACGAAGTTGCTGTCGTCCCCCACCTGGCCGAAGAGCTCGCAGGCCAACTGCAGAGGCGCAAAGCGCGGCGCCGCCACCGAGCGGCGTGGATCGCGGCCCGATGGATCGAAGGCGAGACTGGAGCGGCGGGGGTTTTCAACCCACCAGCCGAGACGCACATTGAACATGGTCAGCAGAAATGCCATTGTCGGGTTTGTGTGGTATCCCCAGTTGGGACTGATCGCCGCTCCGGAGACGGCTGCCGCCGTAGAGATATGAATGCCGCCTTCGGGATCGGCAAAATGCTCCGTAGGAACAAACCCGTTATAGGAGAGTTGGCCGCGGTAGCGGCTTCCCGTCCAGGGCACATAGTAGCCAGAGAGAATCGGCGAGAAGGCAAAGGAGGCCGCCTTGCGCTCCTGCCAGGCCAGATCCTCGCCGGTAGAGATATTGAGCGCGGCGCAAAAGATGGGAAGCGGCCCGGTATATCCCTCGCGCGGCTGAAATTTGCTGATGCGCATGCCGTCGATATCGCGCGGATCAAAACCGGTGAGCGGATCGGCATTGCGGGCCGTGTTGCTCGCGCCGAGATAGCAGCGTGCCAGCCGATTGCGATAGTAACTGTGCATGGAGAACTCATTGATGTCGACACGCCAGCCAAAGAGCAGAAACACAGCGACCGCGAGGACAGCAACGATCAGCACTCCATAGGCAGGATCGAATTGCTGCGCCGTGAAAAGTATCTCGCTCACAAGCCAGGAAAGGATGAGCAACAGACCAAAGATGTAGACCGCAGGCCCGAGAATGACAAAGAGACGCAGAATGAATGGAGAGTTGGATGTGTGCGCGTCGCCACTCGTGGAGTTGCTTTTGCCCGAGAGCACACCGCCAATCGTCGTCAGCACCCAACTGCCAAGCGCGGACCATTTGATCCAGTCATAGGTCTCCGGCCGGAACAGGTAGTGCATGATCTGGTGACCGAAGAGCGATATGCCGACGAAACCCGTATAGAGGAGGCTGTAGAGGGTAATCCAGCCGCGCGCACGGCCCAGCCACTCGAGCACCCAATCCTCAAGGCAATTGCCCACCAGCCCGGAGTGCAGAATGACGCCGATGAACGAGATGCTAATGACTACCAGCGGCCCGAAGGTGATGACCAGCCGCCAACGGATATCTGTTTCCTGAAAGAGGTGCGGCTCAGCGGAGTCTCTGGACGGCGGAGACAGGACCGTGAGGGCAGGGTGGCTCACTGCAGAGCGAGCAGCATGCTCAGCAAAGGTATGCACAGATTCGCTGAGAAAGGCCCGGTGCGCAACAAGCATGCAGCCTGCGCAAACGGTGGACGCCAATATTGCGGCAAGAGAAAAACCAAGCACGCGAAAAAGAGTTGAGCGCTCACTCGCAGCGCCACTTCGATAGGCTCCGCCAGCCCAGGTAAGGGCGAGATTCAGAATCAGCACGCCCAGAAAGGTGAAGATGAGCAGGCCTACGATCTGTGCATGCGGAGTAATACCCGGCAATGCAAAGTAGAATCCAAAGTCGCTGAGGGCCATGGAAGCAAAGAGAAACGGCAACACCACCGTGAGCAGCAGTCCGCTGTTGCTCAGGCGATCCTGGGGTGTTCCCTGGCATGCGGCTCGCAGCCCAGCGGCCAGATTGTGCACCGGCAGCAGATAGATGAAGGACAGGAGAACAACAAAGAGGATACTGGTGGTCCAGTTGTTCAGCTCATGGGGAGCTGTTGCTTTTGCAACTCCGAGGGGAGTGAGTTGCACCACCTGGGGATGCAATTGAAACAGGTGTGGCAACAGCAGCACAGAGAACAGCGCCGAAATGAGAACAATCTGGTTCAGGATGGTATTTCTCATCCAGATGGCAACCGTGACCCAGAGATCGCCCGAGAGCAATCCTTTTTGTGGTGTCAGATAGTTGCTGTACCGGCGCAACCAGCGAATCGGCTCCGGATGCTGCTGGAAACAACCGTTCTCCGGCAGCGGGATCAGGCGTTTGCAGACCGCATCGAGTCCTGGGCTAGCCGCGGAAAGGGGCGGATCGGGCGTCTCGCGCTTGATCCAAGCCGCCAGCCACTGATGGATGTATCCGCCGCCGGAGACAGACGAAAGATAGTCGAAGCACCGCAGCTTATTCTTGGCGGCCAGGCCTTGCAGAATGCCCAGATTGAAGGTCGCGCTGCGAATGCCTCCCCCGGAAAAACACAGGCCGCGCAGTCTTCCATGATCACGGCTCCAGACATATGGATCTTCACTCTTGTGATAGATCGCCGGAGGCCCAGCGGAATCATCCTCGGCGGTGCAAAGATTTCCGGGACCGAGCCTGCAAGCCCGCGACTCAAGCACATGAGGAATTTCCTGCTCGAGGAGCCACTTGCCCGGCGTGTATTGGGCGAGATAGGCAAGCTGTTGCTGTAATCGCGAAGACTGTTTAAGTTTCTCAATCGCTTTCAGATCGTCCAGCCCAAGATGCTGCCCGAAAGGCGACGTCTCGTGCCGCTCGATATGTCCAAGGATCGCCTTGCGCAGTTCTTCAGGTGGATGGAGCCGATCGTTGTCACGCGCCAGATTAAACAGGACGGCCAACTGCCCCGGAAAACGATTGCCAATCTCCTCTCGATGGCTTTCAAAATGCTCATCGTTGTGGATGATTGCTGCTATCTTCTTGAGCGTGTCCGGATCAGCCCTCTTCCCGCCAAGAAAAATCTCAAGCAACATGGCGCGAGAACGCAGATAGAGACGATGCACATATGGCTCGGGGCCGGACGGCTCCGGCTCGGCAGACTTTTTGCGTGAGGCAAACCAGAACATGACGCCCTCCTCACCGAGTCCATGCACGACCTGAAAACAGCACGCACTACACGGCGCAAAACCCCGGCGCGTGCGTCGGCTGTGCAACAAGGA
Organism: Occallatibacter sp.; assembly: GCA_035549115.1. Lineage (GTDB taxonomy): Bacteria > Acidobacteriota > Terriglobia > Terriglobales > Acidobacteriaceae > Telmatobacter. Next base: position 33,593 of record DASZRQ010000008.1, read on the forward strand.
ACGCTACACCTGATCTGAACGATGAAGGTAAACGGCAGCGGGGTGAAGTCTAGCGCGCATTTGGGCGCCGATCAATCAGAACTGGCTCTCTGGAGAAGGAACCTTAGAAAGGCATAGTAATACGGTTTCCTTCTGTGGCCAACAATTCCTTTTCGGGAATGCGCTGATTCAATCCACAGCCTGCTATTCAAGTGCATGGCTGCCAAATAAAGCGGGCGTCACGATAGAAAATCGCGACGCCCGAAGTTAATGCCGGTTCGATTGCCGCTTTACTGCGCGTCCTTGACACAGCGGAAGCCGAGGCCGGCGGAGCGGTCATAGCTCGGAGCCATGAGCAGCAGCTTGCCGTGCTGGTCGTTCTTGTAGGCCTGCGGGAAGTACCAGATGGAGCCCTGCGGCTGGTAGTGCTCGCCGCCGCGCAGAATGGCCGCGCGGGTGTGCTCATCCACATACTCGTCGGTCCACTGCCACACGTTGCCCACCATATCCATCACGCCGAAGGGGCTGGCGCCGGCCGGATTCGCATCCACGTCGCTCGCGGGCTGCATCACACGGCCCTTATCCGGTGTGGGCATGGTGGCGTTCTCCGGATCGGGATGGGTTGGGCAGGGTGTTCCGGGGGTCTCCTTGCCTGCGGCAAACTCGCAGTTGCCCCAGGGATAGATGCGGCCATCGGTGCCCTGCGCTGCGTACTGCCACTCCCACTCGTGGGGCAGCCGCTTGCCTGCCCACTTGGCGTAGGCGCGCGCGTCCTCAAGCGAGACCCAAGTGACGGGCTTCTTGGCCCAGCCCTCGGGATAGGTGCCATTCTTCCAGTCCTTCAGGAAGTTCAGATCGTCCTTGGGGTGGTAGTGGCTCGCGTCGAGGAATTTCTTGAATTCCTCATTGGTCACCGGGTACTTGTCCATATAGAAGGTGTCGATGTGCATGGGGTGCTCGTGGAAGCGCCGCGCGCTGTCTTCCCACGGATACTGCACGTCCACGCCAATGTCGTCGAAGCCCTCGATCTCAATGCCCTGCACCTTGAACAGGTAGTCGCCGCCCTCGACCCGCACCATGCCCGGAGGCGTGCTGCTGGCCTTCTCCGTGGCCTCAATGGGCACGATCTGCTGCGGCAGCGCCTTCCACTCATGCGAGTAGTCGGCGAGGGGTTTGGCCGTCATCGCCTTCATCTTGCTCATCAGGTCACGGAAATGGGCATCGGGCTCGCCAAGCGTGGCGAGAACTGCGCCGTAGCCGTGCGCCTCCATTGCGAAGGAGAGCACGGACTCATCGCCCTCATGCGCCGGCGTCAACTCCACGCCGTGGTAGAGGTCGAAGTAGTGCATGCCCTCTTTGTAAGGCACGGACATCTGGCGGCCATCCACGTTGTACTCGTTGCGGTTCACGATGGTCCAGACGGTCTGCTCATTGAGCGGCCAGCGGCTGGCGTAGATGCCGTAGCGGTGCATGGGATAGAAAGGCTCCCACCCCTGGCTGACCAGGAAGGGCGCGACGCCGCGCTCGATGGTCGCCATGCGGCGCGTGGCTTCGCCGTCGCGCGGGGTTATGCCGTTCCAGATGCCCCACACGTTCTCCCAGCTCTCCCAACCCTCGCCGTTGAAGAAGGCATACTGCAGATCGTCGGTCTTGTCGCGCATCCAACGGCCCTGGATATTGACCTGATGGCGCGGCTCGAGCCAGCGGTATCTGTCCACCGTGGGCACAAACTCAAACTGATACTGACCCCAGGTGAGCACATCCCAGGAGACGGCCTCATCGGCGGGGCCGCCCTCGGGCTCAAACGCAAGGGGATGTCCCACTTTCTCCGCGGCCTCCGAGAAGGCCAGCGGCACGCCGTCCTGCGTATCGCCGTTGATGCCGTCAGCTCCGATCTCTTTCATGAACGAGGCGATGGCGTCCGGCCAGCTTTGGCCGGGGTCGTGGGTTCCCTGATCCCACATCATCATCGGGAACAGCACGCGCACGCCGCGGCGATGGAAATCGGCGATCATCTGCTTCACGCCCTCAACGCCGCCGGGCATGGAGCGCACCATGTCGTGCTGGTTGCGGTCGTCGATGCCCATGTTCGGATAGGTGGCCCAGATGAGCACGGCATCGATGCCGCCATAGCGCTTCTCCAGGTCGTCGAGATACTTGTCTACCGTGTACTTGCCGGCCACCGGATCGTAGAAGTAGCGATCCTGCACCATCATCTGCGGCTGAATGAAGGAGGACTGGGCCCACTTGAGCGTGGGCAGCTCGTAGCGACTGGGATCAAACCCGATGCGGATGCGCCGCTCGTTGCGCCAGTGGGTAATGTCGTTGAGCCATTGCTGATGGGTGAACGCCGTACAGGGAACGTAGCCGCCCTCCCACGCGCCGCGCAGCGTGAAGCAGGAAGGCGGGGGAATCTGCTGGTTCTTGGGGCGGTATTGCGAGTCCTGCGCCGCGGCGCCCAGGGCAGCGCCAAGGGCGCAGAGTGAAAGGGCTGCAGCCCATCGATTGATTTGAGTCATCGCGTTTCCTGATCCTTTCGTGGTTGCTGCATCTTCATCTTTCCGGGCCGCGCCTTTCCGCCGCAGGCCCATGCCATCTTCGTGCCGAAACCATTTTCGCCGCTTTGTCTAGTGCTGGCCGCTCCGCAGCGCCAGCCCGCGGGCAAGCAGATCCTGAGCCTCGTCCATGCTGGGCATGGAAGGTTGCGCGCCGGCGCGCGTAACCGAGACCGCCGCTACAGCCGCGGCGAAAGTCGCGCTCTCTACGGGCGACTTGCCCAGCATCAGGCCCGTGGCAAAGCCGCCATTGAAGGCGTCTCCGGCTGCGGTTGTATCGACAGCCCTGACCGTGAACGCCGGAACAAATGTGCCCGCATGCGTGCGCGAGGCAAGATACGCGCCGTGGGAGCCAAGCTTGAGCAGCGCCGCGCCGCAGCCGCGGGCAAGGATGGCCTCGGCCATCCGTGCGGGCGCGTCGCCGTTGGCCGATGCACCGTCAATACCGGTGAAGAAGCCCGCCTCTATCTGATTAGGCGTAAACCATGCCACGTTGCGAAAAACATTTGCGGGCAGCTCCTGCGCCGGAGCCGGATCGAGAATGAGAGGAATGCCTTCCCGCGCGCAAAGCGCGGCGAGGAACTCGATGGTTTCGAGCGGAATCTCAAGCTGCGCCAGAACGATGCCCGCGCTGCGAATCATCTCCGCGTTTTTGGCGATATCTTCCGGAGTCACCTGGGCGTTGGCGCCGGGCGTGACCACAATGCTGTTGTCCCCCTCGCTGGAGAGCACGATAACGGCAACGCCAGAAGTGCCTTCACTGGTGGCGACGCCGGTTACGTCGACGCCAGCCGACTCGAGATGGGTGCGAAGCTGCGCACCGAATGCGTCACTGCCGAGCCGCCCGATGAGCCGGACAGGATAGCCCAGGCGCGCGACGGCGACGGCCTGGTTTGCGCCCTTGCCGCCGGGATGAATTTGAAAATCGGTACCGATGACCGTCTCGCCCACGGCCGGAATATGCTGCGCCACGGCGACGAGATCGGTGTTGATGCTGCCCACCACAACGATAGGCTTCTGGACGGACACTGTGCTCCTCCTTCGATCAATGAAGGGATATGAAATGGGTTATGAAAACAGTGGCGCAACGGCAATCGCCGTCAGGCCCGATACAAAGAAAATGAACATCCACACCAAAGAAAGCCGGGAGCGCGGCGGCGCCTGCGCGAACTCCTTCCAAATAAAAACGCCCCAGCAGGCCGAGACCATGGTCGCGCCCTGCCCAATGGAATACGAAACTGCCGGCCCGACGATATTCGCGCGCGAGGCGACGAAGTTGGCCAGCGCGCCCGTGCACCAGATGGCTCCGCCGATGAGGCCCCAGAGATGCCAGCCCGCCTTTGCCTTCCAGTAGCCCGGCATGGCGATAGGCGCGCTCTTGTCGAGAGGCATGCGCATGAGCGCGTAATTCAAGGGGACGGAGCAAAGCGCAACACCGAGCGCGAAGAACAACACCGCCGCATAGGGTCCAGGCGCATGTTCGCCGCTCATGGAGCGCGAGACAAAGGGATAGAAACAGCCCATGAGCACACCCGCCACAAGGCTGATGACGATGCCGCGTTTGCTCATTGCCGGGCGGCTGGCTTCGCGCAACCGGTAGGCAATCGCGTCCAGCACGATTGCGGCGGTGACCAGCGCGATGCCGCCAAAGAGCAACAGCGGATTGCCCGCAGGGGTGAGAATGTAGCTGCTGACCGCGCCGATGACGAGCGCGAGTCCGATGCCGATGGGAAAAGCCACGGCCAGCCCGGCAATATCGATGGCGGCCACAAGAAGAAGATTGGCGGCGTTAAAAATCACGCCGCCGAACACAGCAAGCAGAATATGCCGCAGATCGCTCTGCGCCAGATCCCGCAGAAAAGGAAGCCCTGTGCTGCCCAGACTGCCGAAGGTCAAACCCCACGCCAGAGCGCCGAGAATCAGGCCGCCAACGTAGTCCCAGTAAAAGAGCTGAAAACGGTAACCGGAGCACATCTTGAGCGTGTTGGCCCATGAACCCCAGCAGAACATGCTGACCAGCATGAATACGAGCGCGATGGCATAGGTCTGCGGCTGGTACATGATCCTCGGTCCTTAATCAGAAAAGTGCTGCAGCGGAAAACAAAGACCGCAGGCGGCGCATCGCTTCGCGCCGCCCACGGCCGCGGCCAAGGTTAGAAGACGAAACGCATATCAATCTGCATGCGCCGTCCCGGCCGGGCTCCGGTTACGTACCCGAACTGGCTGGCATCGTTGATCTCACGATCGTCATATGTATTGATCGAAGACCACTGCGAGTGATTGAAGGCGTTGAAGGCATTGGCGCGGATGACCAGCGTGCGATGCTCTCCAATCACGGGAATTGTCTTCTGCAGACCCAGGTCCCAGTTTTCGGTTCCGGGGCCGGTCAGATTGTTGCGCCGTTCATCGCCACGGTGGACAGCAAAGTTCGTAATATTCTGGCTGGTCAGCGTCGGATCGTCGCTGGCTGCCGGTTCAACATAGCAGTCGGTGTTGAAGTAGCGTGCAAAGCTTCGTTTGCCACGTGCGAGATTGCCGTTGCAGGTGCGGTCGGGCACGTCGCCCATGTAGTCATAAGAGCTGGTGTAGCCGTTCCAGATTGTGACTGGCGAGCCAGACTCAAAGGTATTGACCGTGCTCAACTGCCACCATCCCAGAGCAGTGCGTGCCAGGCGGTTGGGAATATGCGAGCCCGGCAGCATGTACGTCAGACCCATGGCCAGACGGTTGGTGTGGTTCGCATCCGAGGGCCCATAGGACCACTCCGGATGCCACTGGCCACCGATCGCGTGCGTGCCGCTCTCGCCATTCGAGCCGAACAGGTCGTCCATCTGCTTGGACCACGTGTAGGAAATCTGCCCCGTGAGTGAATGCCACTCGCGGATGCGCAATTCTGCATTCATCGCGTGGTAGTTGTTATCTCGAATCGTCCGCACTGTGTTGATGGCGCCCCAGCGATCTGGCGCCACCGAGGTAAGCGGTCTCGCATTGTAGAAGTCATTGCTGTTCAGGAACGTTCCCTGCGCAGGCAGATTGAGATCGTACTGGATGGGCAGGTGCGTGCCCTTGGAACCGACATAGCCGAGCGTGGCCACGATCGAGTTGCCGAGGTCGTGCTCCACATCCAGACTCCAGCGCTGCATGTAGGTTGAAGTCCAGCTCTTGGCATCCGTCGTCGCTGTATCGCAGCGCGGGCAAAGAGTGCCTCCGTCTGTTCCCAGCGGCAGCGGCCAGGCTCCGCGATCGACAGTCTGAGCAGCGGGCCACACGTCATCCATGGTGTAGTAGGTCTCGGCCGGGTCGTCCACCATGTACGTCGAGTTGTAGTCGGCGCCGCCGTAACCCGGCGAGTTCCAGAACATCTGATCCAGATATTTGAAGCGCCCGGTCTCGTAGAAGATCCCGTAGCCGGTGCGTATGGTGGTTTTGTCATTCAATCTGTAGGCAATGCCCAGGCGTGGAGCAATGTCTTTCTTGGTGGCGGAGAAAGGATGTCCGTTCGTGCCTGGCGTCAGTCCCGGCATAACCATGCGCCAGCCGGGATAGGTCTGGTCCAGTACACCCCAGTAGTGATTCTCGGCAAATGCCGGAATGGGCAGATCGTAGCGCACTCCATAACTGATCGTAAGCTTGGGCGCGGCCTGCCATGAATCGTTGATGAAGGCCGCGAACTCCGGCATGCCAAACCACAGGCTGGCATCACCGCTGGAAACCGGCGTTCTCTGTCCCATATCCGAAACAAAGCCGGTCTCGAACTCTGCAACGGCGTTGCCACCCGAGCCGTCACCGATGTTCGGGCCCTTGCTGGTATAGTCGCCGTCGAACGTCACCGAACGAACCACGTCGTTGTCGCGTTCCTGGCGGCGTGCCATGTAGTAGCCGATCTTGAGCGAGTGGCGGCCGATGATCTTCTCGACGTTGTCCGTAAGCTGGAAGATGGGTACGAACTGATACCAGAATTCCGTGGAACCCGTGCTCAGACCGTTCCCAACAAAGCTACCGCCGTCGCCGATGTTCACGCTGAACGTGGCATCGTTGTCAATGCCGAACAGGCTCTTGTCGTAGGAAGTAAAACCGGCCATATTCGTCGATGAATTCTGAAAGAGGCTGTGAATCCAGGCCGTCTTCGAGAAGGTGTTGGCCTGTGCAGGATTGTCGCTGAAGTTGTAGCCGCGGGTCCAGCTCACGTTGAACTCGTTGTTGAACGTGGGACTGAAGGCGTGGACGTAGTGTGCCTGATATGTATTCACACGGTGCAGCGGCCCGTCGCCCATAGAGAGCTCGGGAATCAAACCACCCTCGTTGATAACCGATCCATCGTCGCGCAGCCAGCGGAAGTACACGCTGTCGCGGCTGGAGAGCGTGTAATCTGCACGCACTGTGTAGTTGTTGTTGTTCAGGCCCGAAGTGGTCGTGCCGGAGTAGTTGTCGAAGTCGTTCGGCAGAGGCGAGGAGTAGCCGTTCGGCTCGGGGAAGTGCGACAGATAAGCAAGCGCCGTGGCGGAGGGATTGGTGATGACGTTATTCGCGTAAGGCTGGCGGAGCTGCGTGTTTGGATCATAGGTCGTCGGATCGTAGATCACAAATCTGCAGTTGTCAGGCGCATCCGACATACCGGTACACGCTGTCGGATCGACAGGATGCTGCACGAGCCAGTTACTGAAATCGCCCGTCTTCTCCGCGTCCGTAGGTACGTAGGTGGTGAACTGAGCCTCGCCGCGGTTGCGCAGTTGCTCAAACGAGCCGAAGAAGAAGAGCTTGTTCTTGCCGTTGAAGACCTTGGGAATCCAGACCGGACCGCCGGCTGTGAAGCCATACTGATTCTGGTGGTAGGCGCTGCGCGCGATTTGTTGAAGCTTGCTGTATGGGTCGATCGCGTTCAGGCCGGCATTCTGAAAAGAATTGAACACCGTGCCATGAAACTCATTGGTGCCCGACTTGGTGGTCACGTCCATCTGACCTACATCGCGGCCATACTCGGCGGAGTAGTTGGAAACCTCGGCCTTGACTTCCTGAATCGTGTCCTGGTTCACGTTCATCACCGGACCCTCGACCCAATTGTCATTGTTATTGAGACCGTCGACGTAGTACCCCACGCCATACTCCGTGCCGCCTACGTTGAGTTGCATGGCGCCGGGCATGGTGGCCGAAGCAAGGCCCCACTGCATGCGCGAGGTGTCGCCCGTGCCGCTGTTGAAGTCGGGCAAAATCTGCGCGTAGTTGAGGTAATTCCGGCCCTCGATAGGCAGGTCCTGCGCAAACTTGTTCTCGATCACGCCGGAGATGTCGGCGGTTTCCGTGTCCATCAGCGGAGCAGCGGTGCTTACCTGCACCACTTCCTCCGTGGTGCCCACCTTGAGCGTGATATTGATGCGCTGTACTGTGCCGTTCTCGAGCGCAACGGCGGTGGAAATAGCCTTGGCGAAGCCCACGTGTGAGACTGTCACCTGATAGTGGCCGGCAATGAGGTTCGGAAACTGATAGTTTCCGGCTGAGTCTGTCTGCTGCGTGGCCTCCACACCCGTGTCCATATTCCTGAGTACAACCTGGGCACCGGGAATGATGGCCTGCTGCTGATCAGCGACGGTGCCGACGATCGTGCTTGTAATCACGACCTGCGCGTGCAACGTCCATGCAGCCAGAATGCAGAGCAGCGCGAGCAGGGCTCTGGCAGACCTGGTTGTGATGGTTCTGTTCGTCATGGTACCTCCCAAAGTTTTGAAAGCTTTCAAAATCGGATCGGGAGAAGCCTACTGCCGCCATGAAATTCTTGTCAAGTAGAAAACGAAACAGGTGTTTCCCCTAACACATTCCACCCTCCTGGGGTGGACATAGCGGACGTTCCCACCCCATTTCCAGTGCTCTCCACCCGGCCAATCTCCGAGCTCGAGAGCAGTCCCATCGGGTACGCTATTTCACTGAGATCAATCGATTCACCTGCGGCATTAGAGAGCTTGAGTAAGCCTCTGTTTTTCTGAAACGTTTCATTTTTCCGTATACTGAGTAACATCGCCTAGGATGCTAGGTTGCCTTTGATTTCCCGGCATCTCAATCGATACAAGGAGACAACATGGCCAACATGAAAGAGATCGCCAAGCTGGCCGGAGTCTCCCTCGGCACGGTGTCGCATGTGCTCAACAACTCCGCCAGGGTACGCGAGCCCATGCGCCAGCGGGTGCTGGCCGCGGTGCAGCAGGCGGGTTACCAGCCCAGCGAGCTGGCGCGCGGCCTGCGCCGCGACAAAACCAACATGATCGGCATGATCATGCCGGACATCACCAACCCTTTCTTCCCTGCCGTGGTCCGCGGCGCCGAGGATGTTGCGTTCTCCAACGGCTACCGGCTCATCCTCTGCAACACCGACAACGACCACTCCAAGGAGTTGGTACACCTGAACGAGCTGCGCTCCTATCTTCCCGCCGGACTGATCGTGATCCCCTCAAACTTCAGCGATCTGACGACACAGGCGGAGTCTTATCGCAAGGTCGGCACAGGCGTGGTCTGTATCGACCGCCTGCCGCGCAACTGGAAGGGCGATAGCGTGACCGCGGACAACGAAGATGGCGCGTATCACGCGACGCAGCAGCTCATCCGGCTGGGGCACACGCGGCTTGCGACCATCGCCGGACCGCTGCACCTGACCAATGCCAAAGAGCGGCTGGACGGGTTCAAGCGCGCGGTGCGCGAAGCACGAGTGCATCTGGGACCGGAGTACATTCAGGAGACCACCTTCGACAAGCAGGGCGGCTACCTGAAGACCAATCTTCTGCTGCGCCTCATTCCGCGGCCTACAGCGATCTTTGCCGGCAACGACATGATCGCGCTCGGCGCGCTGCTGGCGATCCGTGAAGCGGGTCTGCACTGCCCCAGGGACATTTCTCTCATGGGTTTTGACGATCTCGATCTTGCCGAGACCACGAACCCTTCGCTCTCGTCCGTCTCGCAGTCGGGCTATCAACTGGGCACAACCGCGGCGCGTATTCTCATCGACCGCATCCAGGGAGACACGAGCCCAGCCAGGCATGTGGTGCTGGAGACTTCGCTCCATCTGCGTGACTCGGTGGCCAGCCCGCCGGAAATTGCCACTGGCCCGAGCACACCGGCGAAGCGCACGCGCCGCCGCAAACAGGCGGCAGCCACACCCGCGTAAACGCCGCGGCTACTCGCTGCGCACATCGAAAGGCATCGTCAGCTCTGAGCGGTCGCCACTGATACTGGTGGCCGTGATGGTCACCTTGTAGTGACCGGGAGGCGCAATCACATGACCCTTCTCCGAGAAGGTGTCTGTGGAGAGCGTAAGCGTGTCTTCCTGCGAAAGGGTATCGGTAAAGTCGAGGACCGCGGTTGCCAGCGAGCAGGGTACGGCTGGCGAATCCGTGGTGCAGGCCATGCGCACGCGGCCTGCATAAGAGGGAGCGCGCAGAGACACTGTGCTGGCGGCAGCCGAACCGGCCTTCACCTGCACGGACTGCCAGTGGATGGCAGGCGCATGCACCGCGGGAATCTTGTAGACGCGCACATAATCGACCAGCATGTCTGCGGGGTTTGGCGTGGTTGCATCGGAGTCGCCGGCCCAGTCGCCGCCCACGCCCAGACTCATCTGCAGATAGAAGGGATGATCGAAGACCCATGCACCGCCCTCAGGCACATCGGTTGCGTCGTGCACCACGTAGACATTAGTCGGATCATCCACATAAAACTGCACCATACCGGGCGACCAGATGATGCCATAGGTGTGAAAGTTGCCGTCATCGACGCGCCCACCGTTGGGCAGACGGAAGTCGTGCCACAGTCCGTTCGAGCCGAAGTAGCGCGGGCCGTGCAAAGTAGAGCGGATCATTGTGGGCCCGAGGCCGTTGGAGCTCGCATCCATCGAAACGTTTTCCGCAATGTCGATGGACCCCGATGCGGGCCAGCCCACTGTGTCCTTGTTGGAGCCCACCATGATGAAGGACGGCCAGAGTCCTTTGCCCACCGGCATCTTGATACGCGCTTCTATTCGGCCGTACTGGAACGTCTTCCGGTCCTTGGTGGTGATGCGCACCAGCATCCATGCGCCGCTCGCGTTTTTCTGCGCGCGCAGCACAAGATGGCCCATGCCATCGAGAAACGCGCTGGGGTGGTGCGGATCGCACGCGTGCGGACCGCCGACCTGCGGTGAGCAATAGATCTGCCGGTCCTTTGCCGTGGGGCTGACCTGGTCTTCCAGGTCGTAAGCCCATCTGGAGGGATCGGGCAGTTGCTGTGCAGCGCCGTCGAACTCGTCGCTCCAAACCGGTTCGCCCCACTTAGGGCCATCGCCCGGAGTCCGCGCGGATGGTGTTTGCTGGCGGCCAATCAAAAAGCCCGCGAGAAAGATCAGAGGCACGGCAAGGGCGATTGCCGCAGGTTTCCAGGTTCTCACCCAGAATGCCTTGCGCAATGGCGCGGCCGGTACCTGGATGGCGTAGGCGCTTTCTTCGGCAGTGGACTCCAGAATCTTCGGTTCTATTGCAGCCGCAGCCGCGTTCTCGTCCAGCGGCGCGCCAGCCGCCTCCGGATGAGACACGAACTCCGGCACGTAATGCCCCACGGGGAGCACAATCTGCAGCCGATGCGAGCGACCGTCGGTCTTGTAGAGGGTCTCGAGCTTTTTGCGCAGGGTACGCGCCGTGACGCGAACGATCGGGTCCGCATGCGAATCGAAGTTCGCCTGCTTGCGTCCCAGAGCTTCAGTTGCAATGGTCTGTTCGCGAATATCTCTGGTTGCGCCGTCGAAGTATTTGGCGCAGATGAAGGTCAGAAAGCGAACGAGGTTGGTTGAGCGGCTGATCTCGGGATGCGCCAGCACCCAGTCGAGTTCAGCCTTCTCCTCGGCAAAATTATGGGAGAGCCGATCCGCCTCTCGCCGCTCCGGAGAGACAGCGGTTTCGGGATCCTGCTGCTCCTCGCCCCATACCTCAGGATGCATCTTCGTCTACCGCGCCAATGCGGCGACACGAACACAACGGCTTGTAATCAGACCGGAAAAATTGCGCAGGTCACGACGCTGACGTTGCTCACGTTCGCCATGAAATCAATGTTCGCATCATAGCATCGCAAGCATAGGTGCCGCTCAGCGGGCAGCCGTGCTCGTGGCCCCTTCCGTGCGCTTGTAGACGCGAACGTAGTCCACCACCATCCGTGCGGGAAACTCCGTGTGTGCATCGGGATTGCCCGGCCAGTTGCCGCCCACAGCAAGGTTGAAGAGGATGAAAAACGGGTGGTTGAAGGCCCACGGCTTACCCGGCACATCGCTCGCCGACTTGGTCTCAGTCAGAACGCCATCCACATAGAACCGGACTGTATTGGGGTCCCATTCCACGGCGAAAATATGGAAGTCATCCGCGACCGGCGCGCCATGGGGAAGCGTGTAGGCGCCTGTCAGCGGCTCTTCGCCGCTGTAGCCCGGCCCATGCAGGGAACCGTGCACCACATTGGGTTCGCGGCCAATGTTCTCCATGATGTCCATCTCGCCGCAGTCGGGCCAGCCCACGCGGTCGAAGTTGGTGCCCATGGCCCAGAACGCCGGCCACATGCCCTGGCCGCGAGGAATTTTCATCCGCGCTTCCAAGCGGCCATACCTGGTTTCAAAGTGCCCCTTCGTTTCAATGCGCGCGGAGGTGTAGTTGCGTGCGACTCCATCCGGCCCCGTGTAGTCTTCCTTGCGCGCGGTAATGATCAGGTTGCCATCTTCCTGATGAATGTTTTCCGTGCGCGCCGTGTAGTACTCGAGCTCGTTGTTGCCGAAGCCGTCACCGCCGGTCACAATGGTCCATTTTGCAGGGTCGGGACCGCTGCCGTCGGGTCCGTTGAACTCGTCGTTCCACACCAGCACCCAGCCGGGAATCTCCGCGGCGGGCTGTGTTTGCGCGCCTGCGAGCCTTGCAGCCGCCGGCATCAGCAGGAATGCCGCAATCGTGAGCATGAGAGCCGTGCGGCGGGGCCTGATCTGCAACATCGAACAATCTCCTTCTTTTCCTGAACGGCGTGCGCTGCCGTTCCCTGCCGCACATGTGCCGCGCGGCGTTTTTGAAGACAAAAATCCTCATCAACGAAGCAGAGACTGCTTCGCCGGCATCTGTGCGGGCGGGGCGTTACACCCCGCGCTGCTGTGCGACTATTTCCTGAGCTCGATACTCTCCGTCAGCGGCGTGTTCTCCGACGAGTCGCCCACCGCGATCACAAACTTGCCCGGATCCCAGTGCCAATTGTTCTCGGCCGTATCCCAGTAGCAGAACGACCGCCCGTTGAGCGCAATCGTGACGTGCTGCTTTTCTCCCGGCGCGAGCCGTACTTTCTTAAAGCCCTTCAACTCGATCCGCGGCCGCTCCACCTTCGCGGAGGGATCGCCGACATAGACCTGCGCCACATCCGCGCTGGCCATCTTGCCCGTATTCTTCAGGTCAAAGGAGACCTCGGCCGACGGCTGGCCGTCTTTCACTACCGGCGTCACCTTCAGATCAGAAAATGCAAACGTGGTGTATGTGAGTCCGAAGCCGAAGGGGAACAGCGGCTTTTTGCCCGTGGTCACGAACGAGCGATAACCGACAAACACTCCTTCGGTGTAGCGCACATACGGCGTTTGGCCCGCGGGCACCGGCGGCGCATAGTAGCTGTCGTGGGTGGGGTTCTCCTCCCAGCTATGCGGGAAGGTAATGGGCAGCCGTCCCTCGGGCGAGCGCGCGCCGGAGAGAATTTCCGCGAGAGCGGTCGCGCCCTCCTGCCCCGGATACCACTGATGCAGCAGCACCGGCACCTGATTGATCCAGCGATGCGTATCCACATCGCCGCCCGCGGTCAGCACCACGATGGTCTTTGGGTTGATGGCCAGCGCTGCTTCAATCAGCTCGTCCTGGCCCCACGGCAGCGCATAGGTGCGGTCGAAACCCTCGCTCTCCGTCGAGCCATCAAAGCCCGCATCAACGACGATCACGTCCGCCAGCTTCGCAATCTCCCGCGCTTCCTTCGTCACCAGCTCTTCCACTGGGCGAACCGCAAGCGCCGCCTGCGGATTGTTGCCGTTGGGCAGATAGTCGAGCCTCACCGCGACGGGCTGATTCGCCTTAAGCGGCAGCTCCACCCACTGCGGCTCGATGCCCTCACGCGCGGGCTGATCGATTTCGAGCTTGCCATCGACATACAGCTTGTACGACCCGCCGCCACCCGCATGTGTGAGGAAGATGAATGTGCCATTCTTCTCCGGAACAATCTCCGAGGTGTAGCGCAGCGCCTTGGGCTGGGGAAACTGCACCGGCTCGGGATTGAGCAGCGTGTCCACGTGATCGACGAACCGCGTCGTCACAGGGTCGCCATGGAAGTCCGTATTGTCGAACTGCTCCACCATCACGGCATGACCCTGCGCGCCATCCAGATGCGCCTCGGCAATCGCGGCAGGCAGGCGGAACTCCGTCTTCGAAAGCATCTCGTCGATGGGCGGAATGCCACGCGCGTACAGCACCTTCGCCTTGCCGCGGTAGTAGTCGCTCAGGCCGGTCATCATGCTGGCCGCCGCATACGGCGTCACCTGCGAGCTGCCGCCGCCGCCCGTCACTGCGGGCCAGGCATCGGGTCCAAATACGGCAATCGTCTTCACCGTCTTCGCATCCAGCGGCAGCAGGTTGTGCTCGTTCTTGAGCAGCACAATGCTCTCGCGCGCCTCATCCAGCGCCACCTCGCGGTTGGCCTGGCTGTAGGTGGGAATCGAGTAGTCCTGCTGATCGCGATCGAGGAAGCCGAAGCGGATAGCTGTGCGGAAGAGCCGCCGCACCTTGTCGTCGATCACCGACTCAGGCACCTTGCCCGACTTCACCGCCGGCAGCAGCGTCTTCTCGTTCATGAAGTTGGGGTCAGGCATCTCGAGATCGAGCCCGCCGTTGGCGGCCGCCACGCCGTCGTAGGTCGACCACCAGTCCGACATCAGAATTCCGTTGAAGCCCCACTCATGCTTCAGAATGTCGATGTTCAGGTGCGCATTCTGTGTGGCGTGCACACCGTTGATCAGGTTGTAAGAGTCCATCACCGCGCCGGTGCCGCCTTGCTTCACAGCCATCTCGAAGGCAGGCAGATAAATCTCGCGCAGCGTGCGCTCATCCACATCGGAGCTTACGTTGTGCCGGTCATACTCCTGATTGTTGGCCACAAAGTGCTTTACTGTGGCCATTACGCCGCGGCTCTGCAGCCCGCGAATGAAGCCCACGGCCATGCTCCCTGAGAGCAGCGGGTCTTCGCCGTAGTACTCGAAGTTGCGGCCCGTCATGGGTGCGCGATAGATGTTCACCGCAGGGCCAAGAAGAATGTGCACGCCGCGCGAGCGCGCGTCGTCTCCGATGGCCACGCCAACGCGATGCGCCAGGTCCGTGTCCCACGTGGCCGCCATGCCGATGCCCGCCGTGTATGCGGTGATCGGACCCCAGAAGCGCGCGCCAATCGGCCCATCGGACATCTTGAGCCGGGGAAAGCCCACCGAAGGCTCGGCGCGCGAAAACACGCTATCCTGACCTGCGAGCAGATCGATCTTCTGCTTAAGCGTGAGCTTTCTGATCATCGCGTCCACGCGCTGCTCAATCGCGGGACTGTCGGGCACCGGGGCCTGGGCGCGCGCCATCGCGCCGGAAACGGCAAGGACAAACGACGTGAGCAGGGCGGCCCACCGGGATGAACGCATCGTGCAACTCTCCTTCAAAACAACAGCTCCTCAAAAGTCTGGCAATGCGGGCGGCGCGACAGCCGTGCCGCCCCGTCTTTCTCGTTACGCCACGCGGATTACATGCCGCGGGCTTAGCCCTTCAAGCGCAATTGTGAGCAGCACGGCCGACATGCCGAGGTTTTTCACGCCCAGCGGCGCGCCGGTCTGCGAGTCGTAGTGCTCGTTAATGCCCACCTTGAGCGCGTTGTCGAGAATGCGCCCTGCCATCTCGCCCACCACATCGTAGTGTCCGTAGCCAGCGAGACCTTCGAGCGTCTGGTACACCGAGGAGGGCCATACATCGCCGCGCCAGAAGCCGTCGCTGCGATATTGCGCGTCCTTCGCATCGACTGAAGGAATCGGAACCGGCGTGTTCCAGTGCGGACCCGCCAGCGACTTGGCCATGAGCGCGGCCTGCGCTGCCGTGGGGATGTGGCCCTGCAACGGAACCATTCCGCCCACCGTGGCAGGATTCACCTTCTTCAACTCATCGCGCTGCACGGCGAGGAAGCATCCCTGCTCCTCATCCCACATGTGCTTGCGCATGGCTGCAATGCCCTTGGCCAGAATCGGCCTGCGCCGCGCCGCCAGCGCTTCGTCACCCGCAGCCTCCGCCATGTGAATCAGGCTCTGCTCGGAGAGCAGCAGATAGCCCGTGTTCGCCGGAATGTAGATGTCGCCGTACCACGGGCCATTGTCCGGGCCGGGCTTGCGTTTGGGGTGCGGAATCAGATGCAGTGTGTCGAGGTCCACTTCGTTGTCGTAAGTCTCGTAACGCGCGTGCTGCAGCTTGCCGTTGTACGCGCCCACTGTCACCAGGCCCACGCCGTCCAGGTCGCGCTCGCGCCAGTACCAGTCGTGAAACGCTTCCAGATTCGGCAGCGCCGCACGTACCAGCTCCAGATCGTGATTGCGCTTGTACACGCGCTCCACGCCCCAGCCCAGCAGCGGCGCCTGCGAGTATGCCGGAAAGGTGAGCCATTCTTTGTAGATAGTTCCATCCGGCTGGCGGAAGGGCGCGATGAAGTTCGCCACCATACCGTGCGCATACGCCGGTGTCGCGTTGTCCCAGCGCACCTGGAAATCCCAGTAGTTTTGATAGATGCCGCGGATGAAGTCGCGCTGGTTCGGCAGGATTGCCAGCAGATCGGTGAGGAAGGTCGTATCCCAGATCCATTGCCCCACATAAATGCCGCCGGGAATGAGCCACGGATGTTTGAGCGGCGGCTCGGCGGCCTGCATGCGCCCGAAGATGCAGTGCTCATACACATCCACCGCGAACCGCCATAGATCGGGATCCTTGGTCACAAACAGCGGCTTCAGCAGTTGTTCGATCTGGCTGCGGTCCATCTGCGGCGTCTGCGCGGTTGCGGCTTTCGGCAGCGCCATGCCCAACATGGCGGCGCTCAGGCCACCCAGCACGGCACGGCGCGTGGGCTGCGCAAGCGCGGAGGGAAATTCAAACGGGCTCTGTTCTGGTTCCTTCATGATCTGCATCCTCTCCAAGGTTTTCGGCATCTCACTGTGCCTGTTGCGGGGTAGCCACGACGGTTGCAGGGCACACGGCATTGCCGCACGAGACCGCGGTAATGCCCTTGCCCTCCGTCACGGTGTAAAAGCGGTCAACGGCCGGCGGCACAACAGTCTGCTTTGCGCCGCTGGGCCAGAGAATTTCGATGGAGCGAATCGTGCTGTCGCCGCCGAGGCCGAAGTGCACACGCTTGTCGCTCGCGGACTGATAGCTTCCCGTGGTGGAAACCGTGGTCCACTGCGAAGTCTTCGCCGTGGTCACATGAACCTCGGCGCCGATACCGTCGCGATTGCTCGCGGTACCCACCAGCGTCAGCGTGATCCAGTGGTGCCCGGTGCTCGACTCGTTGTGCAGCACATAGGCACGCCCGTTATTCGCGGTCATCACGGCATCGATACGACCATCGTTATCAAGGTCGCCCGTGGCAAGGCCGCGCCCCGCAAAGGGTTCTGTCGCAATCGGACCCAGGCAACCGGAGATGTCGTCGAACCCGCGGCTCGTGTTGTGCAGCAGCGCCGGCGGCTCCAGGTAGTTGAGCTGCGGGTTGTCCTTCTTGATATCGACATTCACATGGCCACGCACGGCGATCAGGTCCTTCACGCCGCTATTGCCCGCGTCCATGGTGTGAATGCCCCAGCCGGAGTGGCCCATGGTGAGCCGTGACAGGCCCGCCTGCGGGCTGGCGTAGTCGAACGTGCCGTCGCCGCGATTCATGTAATAGGAGTAGGTTTGCAACGCCAGATCATCGACCACGATGTCCGGCAGGCCGTCGTTGTTCAGGTCGTCGAAGACTACGCCCATACCCGCGAAGTCGCGGCCGTTGTCGTCGGTGGCAACGTTCGCACTTACGCCCGTCTCCTCAAAAGTGCCGTTGCCCTTGTTGCGGTAGAGAAATTCGTCCATGCCGTCGTTGGCGATGAACAGATCGATCTTGCCGTCGCGGTTGTAATCGCCGATGGCCAGCCCCAGGCCTTTGCCCGGACGGCCCATGCCGATCTTCGCGGCCACTTCAGTAAAGTGGCCGTTGCCGTCGTTGTGATAGACCAGCGGCGCAATCGCGGGAAATATCTTCGGGTCGCAATAGCTGCGCTTGCCGTCAGGCGTGGGGCAGTCGCGGTCGTCGAAGTTCCACTGGAAATAGCGCAGCACAACGAGGTCGAGACGTCCGTCCTGATCGAGGTCCACCCATGCCGCGCTGGTTGACCAGCCCACATCGCCCGCGAGCCCGGCCTGCGCCGTCACATCGGTAAAGGTCCCGTTGCCGTTGTTGTGGTAGAGGTGGTTGTGCGGAAAGCCCGCCACAAACAGATCATCATACCCATCGTTGTCGTAGTCGCCCACGGCCACGCCCATCGCGTAATCGTCGCCAGCGAGGCCGGCCTTTGCCGTCACATCCTCAAAGGTGCCGTCGGCCTTCTGGTGGTAGAGCCGGTTCCAGTCCTGCGGACCCGCCTTGTGCGGAGCTTCCTTGCTGGTATTGGGATCGGGGAATGCCGCACCGTTCGCAAAGAAGATGTCCAGCCGCCCGTCGTTGTCGTAGTCGAACAGCGCCACGCCGGAACCCATCACCTCCAGCGGATAGCTCATCGACGAGTGATGCGCCTCGTGGTGAAAATCGATGCCATAAGACGCGGCCTCTTCGCTGAAACGGATACCGAGATGCGCATCGCAGCTCTGCGCAAAAAGGGGCGGCACCCCATGAGACGCGAGTGCCGCGCACAAGAGCGCCGCTGCAGGCCGTGCGACGCTAACTTTCACACCCTCTCGCGAGCCGGAACAAGCCATCATTGCGCAGTGCTCGCTTTCAGGGCCGCATACTGCGTCTGTTCCGCGTCCGCTTTGTCTTTTTCACCCAGCGAGCGATACACGCGCGCCAGCATCAGGTGCAGCCGCGCGGTCTGCGGGTCAAGCTGTATCGCCTTCTCGATTTCCGCGGCCGCCTCCGCGTTGCGGCTGGTTCTCGAATACGCGAGCCCCAGCAATTCATGTGCCTCGGACGGAGCCTGCGGAGCCTTGACCGCCTGCTGCAGATACGGAATCGCATCGGCAGTCTGATTGTTGGCCAGCAGCACGCGCCCCATGCCGATGTACGGCACCGGGTCTTTGATTTTCAGCCCTGCCTGCCACGCAATCGCGGTCTTGTAGGCGGCCTCCGCCGCGTCCGGCTTCGCCAGCCGCTCATTGGCAACGCCGATCAGCGTCTCGGACGAGATGGTATGCGGCGCAAGCTGCAGCGCATGATGCAGAGCGTCGATTGCGCCCTCATATTTCTGCGCGGCAAAGCGGACATGGCCCAGAGCTTCCCATGTCGCCGGGTCGCGCTCATCCTTCTGGAGCGAGCGCTCCAACCAGCGCTCCGCCTCCGGCAGGTCGGGGATCGCCGCGCAGTCCAGCGCGAAGATGCGCAGATCGAAGGCCGTCAGATCGGCCGACTCCGAAGCGCGCAGATACTCCGCCATCGAGGCGCGCGGCTGGTGCTCGCGATACAGGATCAGCCCCATCAGCGCATGCCCGTCGGCGGATTCGGAATGCGTATCGAGATAGGTTTTCACCAGGCCCTCGGCATCGCGCCACTGCGCGGTATCCAGCAGACGGCGCGCGTGCTCAAGCTCGTTCGCGGTAGATTTCGTATTTCTGGCCGTGGTCTGAGGAAACGCGGTAAAAGAGGATGCGGCGAAGACGCCGCTCAAAATCAATGCTGCGGCAAGACCGGACGCAATACGGCTTTCACGACGACTCCAGTCATCGATGTGCCGCCATATGCTGCAAATCATCCGAATCTCCGCAGATGGGCCGTAGGATAGTACGCAACTACGCCTCTATACCAGCAGCGGACAGCCTCAGTGAGGCTGCCCGCGCCGGGTTGTTGGCATTCAGTCTGCCTGCGTTACCACTCGAAGCGCGCGCCAAGCTGGCCCTGGCGGCTTCCGCTTACGCTGGTTACGTCGCCGAAGTACTGTGCGTCGTAGTTGCCCGTATTCGGCAGACCCCAGTGGTGACGGTTGAATACATCGAAGAACTCTGCGCGCAGAGTCGCACGGTAGCGTCCATCGTGGAAGGAAAACTTCTTGAGGATGCTGAGGTCTTCGTTGTAGTAGGCCCAGCCTCTCCAGTCGGAGTAGAAGGCCTGCTGGTTTCCGAGCGTGTTCAGATAGGAACCATCACCGCTTGGCGAGACCAGATCGCTGAAGGCATCCATGCTCACGAACTCGTTGCTCGGATCGGTGGGGTCCTTCAAGTCAAGGCGCTTGAAGTGGTTGCTCAGCGCGCCGGAGGTGTGGTTGAGGTTGGCAAACGTGTTGCCCCAGTTCGGATAGCTCCAGAAGCTGGGCCGCACAGCGCCCATCGGCTGTCCTGCGTGGTAGTCCACCTGCGTCGCCAGGTTCCATCCGCTCACAATCTGGTTCACGGTCTGGTTGCTGCCGGCCAGCCACCTGCGCCCTCTGCCGAGCGGCAACGCGTAGGAGACATATCCCTTCACCTCGTGCCGCACGTCGTTGGGCGAGATCAGGTCCTTTAGCGAGTCCATGGCATAGGGATCCTGATAGGGATCGCCGCCGCCCCAGTTCTCGGCAAAGTTGCCGTTGCCGCGGTTTACGTTGCCGGCTTCATGCGAGAAGGTGTAGCTCAGGTCGGCGCTCAGCCCCTTGTCGGTCCGGCGCTTCAGCTCGGCCACCAGTGCATCGTAGCGGCTGCTGCCAATCGGCGAATCGGTAAACATGATGCCGCCGTTGGAGCCCGTCTGCGGATAGGGCCTGATGGCATCCGTCGCGCTATAACCGCCGGGACCGTTGACCGTTGTGGTGAGGAATGGATACCACGACACGCCTGCCGTGGTTGCATCGCCCTGGCTTGCAATCCACTGGCCAGCGCACGAGGAATAGCCATCCGTTGCGCAGTTCTTTGCCAGCAGCGGCTGGTAGGCCGCCCAGGTGGGCGAATTACGCGGATCGTCGGCGCCATCGTGCAGGTTGCCGCCACGGTTTCCGATGTAGTTCACATCGATCACCGTATTCTTGGCCACTTCGTACTCCACGCCAACGTTCCAGTTGTTGGTGTGTCCTAGGTCTAGCTTGTTGGCATCGACGTAGATGGTGCACCACGGGCAGATGATGTTGGCGTTCGGATCGTGCGTCGCAGGCGTTGGGTTGCCCGGATACGTCGAACCGCCGTCCCACTGGTAGATGGCATCGACGGGCGATGCGGGCGCGGGCATGATGTCCTGGCCGGCATAGCCGAAGGAGGCCTCGCCCGCAAACGGAGCGCCGCCCCACTGATTGATACCAAGCGGCACATAGAACAGACCGTAGGAACCGCGAGCCACCAGGTTCTTGGTGATCTGGTAGGACGCGCCTACGTGCGGAGAGAACAGCCGGTAGTCCTGGTTCTTCTCGAACGACTGGCTGCCGTTCGACAGGAACTCATAGGCTCCCTGCAGTCCTGGCCAGCTCGAGTTTGTTCCGTCGATATTGAAGTTGGACCACTCGCCGTTGACTTCCTTCCACGATGTGTTGAAGTCCCAGCGCAGGCTTGCGTCGAGAGTGAGCTTCGGCGTGAGCTTGATGGTGTCCTCACCATAGAAGTTCAGGCCCTTGCGCCGGCCGCGCAGATGGCCGCCCACGGTCTTGGACGCCGAACCAACTTCGCCCAATTCAAAATTGGCAAAGCCGTAGCCGATGTACGGCCCGATGGTTGATGTCGAGATCGGCAGAGTTTCACCCGTGTTGGAGTTGAAGGTGTAATTCAGATAGCCGTCAGCTTCAGTGCTGTTGGCGCCGTAGCCAATGAACTCACCGCCGAACTTGAATACGTTGCGGCCGTGCACCCAGGAGAGCTCATCTTTGTAGTGGCCCTGGTAATAGGGCAGGTGGTCGGCCTTGTCGTTGCCGATGGAAGGCTCACCGTAGTTGTTGTTGCCAGCAAAGTTCATCACCGGGAAGTTGTTCGCGCCCGTGCCGGTCGAAGGGAAGCCCAGCGTGCTGTTGTCCACCGGATGCGAGGTCACATCCCAGCGCAGCCAGTAGTTGAAATCCGCCGAGGCGAAGTTAACCAGGTTCGAAGTAATGGTGTGGTAGTCTTGGACGCGCACTTCCCAGCCGAGAGTTCCCTGCACATAGTTCTGCGAGAACGGGCCGCCGTCCGAGGTACCGTGCTGCCAGAGGGGACCGTTGGTCTCGATCGGTGTCTCCTGGTAGCGGTTGTAGGAGACGTTGGCATGATTGCGCTCGGAGAAGTTGTGGTCGATCTTCAGATCGAGATGGTAGTTGTCGTCGATCGGATAATCGCCAAAGGTGGCAAAACCCCAATAGTTGTTGATGAGGTTGTCATTCTGCGGCGCATAGTCCTGCTGGAAGATCTGCATGACCTTCTTCGATTCCGAGCTGATGTCGCCCGAAGGAATCACGTTGCCGGGAAAGACATTGCCCGGATCGAGCGGATTGAAGATCGCGCCGTAATAAATAGGATTGCCTGAAACGTCGTTGTAGCCTGTGGGGCACGGCGCCGTGCAGGGCTGGCCCGTCAGCGGGTTGGTGGTTACCGCGTAGAGCAGTTCGCTGAAGTCGCCGTTCAGCATCTTCTGCGTCGGGACGGTGACCTGGTTCGCGCTGTAAGTCAGATTCAGTTTGTGGAACTTCTCATAGGACCCGAAAACAAAGGTGTGATTCTTCCAGATCGGACCACCCGCGCTGAAGCCCCAGTCGTTGAAGCGGTTGATTGGCCGCTTGTAATCCTGCTTGTAGCCGTCAGGGCACTGGCCGGACGTGTCGCCTGAAGCACAATCCGCCAGCCAGTATTTGTTGTCCCACGTGTTGGCATTCAGAAATTCATTCGCCAGGAAGCCAAAAGCGCTGCCATGGAAGGTGTTGGTGCCGGACTTGAGCTCGTACATCAGCTCGCCGCCGCCCGTCTGGGCAGAAGACGCTGTGATACCGCTGGTCTGCACCTGGAACTGGCTGATTGCATCCATGCCCGGCGCGTTCACAATGCCCATGATGCCGGCATCGGAGCTGGTGCCATCCACCGAGGTGGCCTGCGATACGATCTGCGAACCGGCCACACTGTTGTTATAGCCAAGCTGCGGCCCCTGCACCGTGCTGTAGGTGGCCACCACGGAGCGGGCAAAGTTGCGCGCGTCGCGGCCGCCATCGGCGGTCAGAGGAAGCTCGGTGAGCACATCGCCGGAGACTGTGCTGCCCAGCGTGGCATCTTCTGTATCCAGCAGTTGGGCATCGGCCGTGACTGTAACGCTCTCGTCCTTGCTGCCCACTTCGAGCTTCACGTTCAGGGTTACATTCTGCGACATCGCGACAGTCACGCCGGAGCGCGTATACGTTTTGAAGCCGTCTCTGGTGAAGACCAGCGCGTACTTGCCCACCGGCAAATTCAACACGCGGTAGACGCCAAGTTCGTTCGTTGCATCCCCCGGATAATGAACACCTGTCTCGGTCTCAACAATGGTGACGCTGACACCGGGGATTACTGCACCTGTCGAGTCCGTCACCGTACCAGTAATGGACCCGCGATCCACCTGCGCCCATGCGAGCACGGATGTACAGACAAAGAGAACAAGCACCTTCCAAAGCGTGCGCATAAAGCCTCCTGATTGCTTCCCTCGACGACGAAGCTGCTGGTTTGCGCCAGCCACTGCGCGAAACATTCTCCCGCGCGGCAGACCCCATCGCTTGTCCTGGCGAGCCGTTTCGGTTTGCACCCCGCAACAACACAGCCGGCCCCCTGAACCGCCTCTCCGGGCGGCTCATTTGCCGTTTCCTGTCCTGCTTCAAGGGCGCGCTTTGAGAAAGCGGCCTGTCGGTGCCGGACGCGTCTTTAGAACGACGTTCGCATCGGCTTCGCTGAACTCTCGGTATTGAATACGCGGGGTCGTAGAACTGAATACGTAAGGACAGGATAAATTTACTGGTAGCCTGCACCCCCGAAGTGCATCTCGGAACGAGCATCCTGTATCGCTGTTTGAGAGCCTCGCCAGTACGGTCTCACACTGTAAAACTGCTGCCAGGGAGAGCCGTATCCATGCCTCATCCGTTGATACCGGGCCGTGCTCGGCAAGCCGACCCGGCCGCAGGTTCATGAGCGGCGCGTGCCTGCTACTTAAACGAATTATCGATAGGGTTGCTGTGCTGCAGGACTCGAAACCAGAGCGCTGGCGCGGAGGCGAGAGTTTTCATCAAGCGACCAAGCCAGAGTCAAAATCGTCTTTGAGTCACTCCAAGAAGTGCACTCCAATTACTAGCCGTGAAAAATGGAATAGAGTGCCTTCTCCACCATCAGAAGGGCCATTTTCCCCAGAAAATTACCCGTAAATCGGCCTAAGAGGGCCATGGATTTACGGGTAAATTGATCGGCCTGGAGTCAAATCTGCAGTTTTGGGTGTTCTGTATTGCTCTTCCGGTCCATGCAAAGGAGCATTCCGGCGGTCAGCCCACGGTCTCCAGTTGCTCGCCACACAGACCAGTGTCCCTGCTTTCGGGCATCAAAACCGTTACCACTGACGATGCCTTGCGCAGGCTAACCGGGGTCCGCGCGGGGACCACGCAGGCCGCAAAGGTTGCGCCGATCAGACGCAGGTCGGACCAAAAAGTAGCCCGGCGCATGTAGCTCGAGTCCAGGCGCGCCTTGAGCGGCTTGATAGCGCGGTGATAGAAAACCTCGATCTGGCTCGGCGGCATATTGCCCAGCAGTTCCTCCTCGCAGCGGAAGGCCAGCGTGGCCGCGCCGGTGATGCCCGGCCGGCAGTACATCGAGGCACCGGCAAAATACTGTGGCAGCTTGGGCCGCGGGCCGACCAGGCTCATGTCGCCGCGCAAAACGTTGTAGAACTGCGGCAGCTCGTCCAGCTTGAGCCGGCGCAGCCACCGCCCCAGCGGAGTGACGCGCTGATCGCCCGAGCCCGTAAGCCCGATGCCCGCATTGCCACGCGGAGCACAGTACATGCTGCGGAATTTATAGATCGAGAAGAGCCGCCCATGGCGGCCCACGCGCTGCTGCACAAAGATGGCTGGCCCGCGCGAGGTGAGGCGCACGCACAGGGCGATGACAAGCATGGGCAGAGCGAAGACGCTCAACACCGCGCCCGCGACGAGTACATCGAAGGCCCGCTTGGCGCGGGAGGTGCTCCAGCGGCTGGCCGCCGGCGTGTTGGTGCGTGCGGCGCGGACCGCATGCAGATGCACTGCTGCTGACGATGCAACCGGAACGATGGGGGTGCGTTTCTTCTGCATGAAGACAGCAAGAGACATGAACAATTTCCTCTGTTGGTCAAGGTTTGCGAAGCAAGCGTGCGGGCCGCGCGGTAGGATGACTGCGACTCGAGCGGCAAGAAGGTGCTGCCCTGAGAAAATCTTCGGATGGGCGCGACTCTGCCGCAGTGAAGCACGCGCAAAATCGTCATACGCAAAATCGCTTTTGGAACCCTGTTCCAGAAGCGAACTCGTGCATGCCTGGTTACTGCGGCAAATCAATGAATTGCATTGATAGCCGCGGCCCCCAAAGAGAGCTGCGAGGCCACCTGAACCCACGCAAGAAGCTCACGCAGGCCGCCCGCGCTCACCTTCTTCTCCGGCACCACGATGGTGTCGCCCGGATACATGCGCAGCTTGTCCAGCCCGCCGGAAAACAGTTGCGCCCCCTCGCGGCGTACCACCGAGCCATCCGCGCGCAGGATGAACATCTGGCCGCGGTCGGCGTCGCGGTTCGGTCCGCCGGCCATGCGCAGATAGCGCCCGGCGGTGGCATGAGCGCGATAGAAATACGCGCTCTGGTTGGCCACCGCGCCAATCACCTGCACCGTCGCGGGCATCTGCGGCACCATCAGGCGGTCTCCGTCCTCCATGGGAATATCGGGCAGCGCCGTGGCGGCCTTCGCGTCGGGATCGATATGCAGCACGATGCGCCCGCTGGGCCGTGTGCGGCGCAACTGGGCCAGCAGCTCGTGCGCAACCGAATCCACCTGCCCCTGTCCGGCTCCCTGCGTCTCAACTGCCGCCGCGCCCAGCGAGATGGAGCTGCGCGCCCACTGGTGCTCCAACTGATCGGCATACTCGCTCAGCCGCTTCTGCTCGATGAGCTGCGTGCTGTGGCGGGTGAACTCCGCGCCAAAGAGATAGGCCTTGTCTGTAAGGCCGCCGGCGCGCTGCACCAGCGAGCGCAGGGTCTCGCCAGGCGCGGCGCTGTATACGCCGGGGTGGACGAACTCCCCTTCGAGCCGCACATAGATCGTCTGCTGCTGCGAGGGCGGATGAATATCCTCCTGCGAGAAGATGGTGACAATGTCGCCGGGGCGCAGCTCATGGTCTTCCGAGCTGTCATGCCGCAGCACCAGCTTGCCGAGGTCGAAGGGAATGAGCGTCGTCATCATGGTGTTCGGATCGAGACGCTCGACCACCGCATAATTCCAGTTGGTTTCGTCGCGCGGACTGCGCACCGCGCTTCTGGCGGAAGCCGGGTTGCGCTGATTGCCCTGCGAGGCGGGCATGCTGTCCTCGGCATTGATGGGATTCAGGCCCGTATTCGCCTGCGAGCCGAAGTCGCGGCTCGTGTCTCCGGCTACGAGGTCCTGATCCTGATTCAGGCTCTGCGCATCGTTTGCCGCGCCCGGCGCGCCCGGTTGCATTGCACGCTGCGCGGGCATCTCCGGCAGGCTCTGCGACACGGGGCCGGGCTTGTTCCTGAGCGTCTCCATCTCCGGAAGAAACTCCGGCGCGGGCAGCCCCAGGCGCGAGCGCTGCCACCAGTAATTGCGTGTCAGCAACGCATCGCGATCCGGCAGCAGATCACTGAGCTTCATGCCCGGATACCAGCGAAAATGGCCGGGGCTTGCGACAGAACCACGCAGAGTTACCGTATCGGCGTAGTTCGAGACCACGGGATCGATCCGCACAATATCGCCGTCCCTCAGCGGCGTGGCCATGCCGGCGGCATCGAAGCTCACCGTGAAGGCTCTGCGCTCGCGTCCCTGCGCGACGCGCTCAATGGAAAGATGCGTGGTGGCGGCCAGCGCCGTCATGCCGCCTGCGGCCTGCATCAACCGGCTCACAGGCTCTTCGCCGCGCAGCTCGTAGATGCCGGGCTGGCGCACGCTGCCCAGCACAGCCACCTGCGGCCCCGCGGCAGGCACATAGAGCACATCGCCGGCCTGCAACTGCTGGTCGCCGCTCTTGTCGCCCTCGATCAGCAGCGCGTACAGATCGAAGTCGGCCACAACCTTGCCGCCGCGCTTCAGCTCCAGATGCCGCATAGACCCGGCAGGCGAAGGCCCGCCCGTGGCAAAGAATGCATCCACCAGTGTGCTCAGCGCGCTTACGGTGTACTCGCCGGGCCGCTGCGCCTGCCCGGTGACATAAATCTGAATCGAATGAATCTCGCCCAGATCGACGCTCAGATCGAAGTTGCGAAAGACGCGGGACATCTCCGCGCGCACATGCGCGGCGACGCCAGAAAAAGGCAGGCCCGCCACGTGCACAGCGCCTACTTTGGGGAGGTAGATATCGCCCTCGCGGCTGACGCGCAGATTGGCGCTGAAGTTGACCTGGCCCCAGATGCGCACGCGCAGCTCATCGTCTGGCCCGACGATCATGTTCTCCGGCGCGGGCGCAGGCGCATGCTCGACGGGCGCAAACGATGTGGGCACTGCGAACAGATTTTCGCCGTAGATAGGAAGAATCTGCCCCGTGCTGGAAGCGACAAAGCGCTGAAACTCCGTGAGCGGCCGGCGCGGCTTGCGCGGGAGCTGCTGCTGCATCTGCATGCCGTTTGGCAGGCGCTGCTCCGTGTAAGGCCGTGTCGCGGTGAGCCGGCCCGTCGTCATGGCATCGATGGGCGAGCCGTTCGGAGTAGGTTCCTGCGGCTGCGCGGACTGCGGCGGCATCGTCTCCGGAGCACCTTGCTGTTCCTGAGCAGAGGCAGGGTTCTGCACCTGGCAGTTCACCGCATCTGCGGGGTCATCCTCCGAGCATTGCGCAGAGGCAGAGGCTCCAAACGCCGCAAGCAGACACACGGTACCAAGGACAGAAAACAGGCCATGCCGCAGACTGCGGCCGCGAAATAAAAGGATTCTCATTCCATCGCCGATTGTTGAACGGCCATGTGTGGATTCGCGTGAGAACCTTCGCTGCATTGCCGCATGATTCCCAAATCTGGACAGCACCTTAAGTTCTTCCCATAATCGCCGCACCCTCTTGTATCCGCGTCATTTCCTCCCGGCCTCCGCTGCTGGCCACCGGTAATCTGAGCCCAGTTGGGCGCACACATCTGTGCCTCTACCTCTGCACACGCCATTCACGGCGCAGCGCGCTGGTTTCCAGCCGGGAAAGGGATTCGTGTTCGCCGATGTACAGGAGCCGCCGGCCGCGACGCCGGCGCACGCACCGTCCACTCCGGAGATGTTGATCCGCACGGCCTGGCGGCGGCGCAGGCTGGTTTATCTCTCTGCGGCAGTCATCGCTGTCATTGCCGTGCTTGTTGCTCTGCTGCTTCCCGCAAGCTATACCTCGACTACCGTTTTGCTTCCGCCGCAGCAAGAGAGCTCTGCCGGGGCAGCCCTGCTGGGACAGCTTGGAACGCTTGGGGCCATGGCTTCCTTGAGCGGTGGCGGAGCGGCAGGTGCTCTGGGCCTCAAGAATCCCAACGACCTTCAGGTCGCGCTGATCAAGAGCCGCTCAGTGGAAGACGCGATGATCGCGCGCTTTCAGCTCGAAGCGCTTTATCATCGCCGCTATCTCTCCGCTGCGCGCCATAGCTGGGAGCGCCATACGCGCGTGGAGAACGGACTCAAGGATGGCCTGCTGCGCCTCTCCGTCACGGACCGCGACCCGCGCCGCGCGGCGGAGATGGCCAATGGCTGGGTGGAGGAGTATCAGCGCTTTTCCTCGACGCTCGCAGTCACGGAAGCCGCGCAGCGGCGCCTGTTCTACGAGCATGAGCTTACGCAGGCACGCGCGGACCTGGAGCGCGCCGAGGACAACATGCGGCAGACACAGTTGCGTACCGGCGTGATCGAGATTGAGGGCCAGGCGCATGCCATGATTGCGCAGGCCGAGCTGCTGCGCAGCCAAGTGGCAGCCAAGCAGGTGGAAGTGCGCGCGATGCGCGAATTCGCCGCGCCGCAGAATCCCGATCTGATGCGCGCAGAGCAAGAGCTCGCCACCATGCAGGCGCAGCTTGCCGCCATGGATGTGGCCGACGACCGCCGCGTGGGCAACCTTGCCGCGCCGCGCGGCCGGTTATCCGACGCAGGGCTGGCCTACATTCGCGCCGAGCGCGAGCTCAAGTTTCGCGAGACCATCGTCGAGGTCCTGAGCAAGCAGTATGAGATTGCCCGCGTGGACGAGGCAAAGCAGGGATCGCTGATTCAGGTTGTGGACCCAGCGCAGATTCCCGACCGCCCCAACAATCTTTCCAAGTGGCTGACCGGCATCGGCGGTGTGGTCCTCGCGTTTCCAATCGGGCTGGTTCTTGCGTGGCTTGCGGAAGCCGTTGCCGCGGCACGCAGTTGGCGCCGCAGCGCCGGCTCATGGAGCGCGGCCCTGGATGCCGTGTGGGGAGGCAGCGCGCGATGAGCCTGCGGCACAAGCTGGGCATCGATGCGCCCGTGGCCTACGTTTTTCTCGGCCGCATTGCGAACATCGTGGGCAGCACGGGAACGGTGCTGCTCATTGCGCGCACGCTCACGCCCGTCGAGCAGGGCTACTATTACACGCTGCTGAGCCTGGTTGCCCTGCAGATCGTCTTTGAGCTTGGCTTCTCGTTCGTCATCCAGCAGCTTGCCGCGCATGAGTCCGTCCACCTGCGATTCGGCAAGCACGGCGCGATGGATGGAACCACATCGGCGCAGGCACGCCTTGCCTCGGTGCTGCGGCTCAGCATGCGCTGGTACACCGTGGCGGCCGTGGGCATGGTGGTGCTGATCGCGCCGCTCGGCTCGCTGTTCTTTGCCCATCACGCGGCGGAGCATGTGCAGGTGGACTGGCGCGGACCGTGGCTCTGCGCTATCTGCGCCTCGGCCTTCAGCCTGTGGTGCATGCCGTTCTATGCCTTCCTCGAGGGCTGCGGCCAGGTGCGGGCGGTGGCCGCGCTTCGCCTGCGCCAGGCGCTGGCCTCCACCGCGCTTGCGTGGACCGCGCTGCTCCTGCATCACGGATTGTATGCGCCGGCGCTGGTCATCGCGGCGCAGATCGCGGTGGGCCTGCTGTTCCTCTTCGGCAATCGCCGTCTGCTGCTGGCGCTGCTGCGCGTGCCGTTGCAGGACAATGCGGTGCGCTGGCGCGCCGATGTCTGGCCCTTTCAGTGGCGCATCGCCATCAGTTGGATGTGCACCTACTTCACCATGCAGGTCTTCGTGCCCATCCTCTTCGCTCTGCGCGGCGCCGTGGAGGCGGGACAGATGGGCATGTCGCTCAGCATTACCGGCTACATGACCGTGCTGGCGCTCTCCTGGACCTCGACCAAGGCGACCCCCTTCGGCAACTTAATTGCGCGCGGCGAGCTGCACGCTCTCGACCAGCTCTTCCAGCGCTCCATGCGCCAGTCTCTCGGCGCCTTTGCCGCACTGGCATGCACGGTCTGTCTTGGTGCAGCCGCGCTGCCCGCCTTTGCTCCGCATCTTGCAGCGCGCATGCTGCCCGCGCATCTGCTTGCCGTGCTGGCTCTGGGTGCTGGCGCCAACTGCGCCGTGCAGTGCATGGCCACGCTGCTGCGCTCGTTCAAGCGCGAGCCGTTTCTTGTGCTTTCTCTGGCAGCGGCAGCCGTCACGCTGTCCCTGGGCTCTCTGGCCGCCACTAGGTGGGGTACCGCCGGCGCCGTATTCAGCTATCTGACCGCGATGGGCGGCGTAGCGCTCCCCTCGGCGTGGACGATTCTTCGCCGCGAACGCCGCTCGTACCTTGCGCGCATTGCGGCAACCGGTAAGGCGAACCAATATCCGCATGCTTTGCCGATTGATTGGGAGAGCGAGACAGCTCCCTTCCTTACGCCTGAAGAGGTTCAACCGCAGATCTGATAAATCAATTTGAAAACTAACTGAGGAGTGCATAATGGCTTCCGCAAATCCGGAAAAGGTTTTGATCACTGGCGGGCATGAGCTCGGCGGCGTAGGCAGCGTTGCCGATGCGCTGCAACGCGGATTTCTGGAGTTGGGCATTCCAGCAGAGGTCATTTCTCCCTCGAATCTTCTGAGCCGCCGTCGTGAGCTGCGCGATCAGCGCATTCTCAAACTTTTAAGCACGACCGCGGTCTTTGCCGCGCCGCTCACGCGTCGCGCTATCTGCATCGCACACGGCATTCCATGTGCCGATGTCCAGGGCTGGCGAAAGCTGATCGGGATCATTAGCTCTTTCAAGATTGCAAACGCATCCGGCGCACAGCTTGCAGCAGTATCGGAATATACCGCGATTCATCTGCGTGCGCTCTTCAATATTCGCGTGGATGCGGTGATTCGGAACCCATTGAAGCCCATCTATCTCGAAACGGCTGGCAATGCGCCAGAACAGCGGCGGTATATCACCTTTGTTGGACGCCTCAATCCCGCCAAAAATCTGCATCGACTGCTGCCCGCCATCTGCGATCTGCTCGAACAGGACAGAGAATTATGCGCCTGCATCATTGGGGATGGAGTCTTGCGAAAATCGCTGCAGGAATCTGTCAAGAAGAATGAGCGCGTCCAATTCCTGGGATCTCCAAACGACCTTGAAGTTCGTGACTGGCTTCGCAAGACAAAGATATTTGTATCGGGCAACGCGGTTGAAGGTCTTGGCGTGACCTATCTGGAAGCGTTGAGCCAGGGTTGTATCGTGGCCATGCCTGCGAGCGGAGGAGGAATCGAACTTGCGCTCGACCGGATCGGATCAAACGTTCAATTGCTACCTATATCGCTGGAGCGCGGCGCGGTTTTCGATGTTCTAAAAAAATGCCTCCAGATCGAAATCTCACCCATAGAAATGGGCCCGTATCGGGCACGAGCTGTTGCCGTGGCATATCTGTCTCTTGACGCACGCAGGCTCTCAGGAATGAACAACTACGTGGGAGACCGATCTCCTCATGCCTTGGCGGTTGGCCGCTCACAAAACTGAGGTGCGCCTTATGAAGCCTTCAGCAAATGCCCGAAGAAATTGTGAACCGGCACTTCCACGCTATCGACGTGCGCTTTCGATAGCGCAGGGAAGTAAAACTTACGGCCGCCTTTTTTTTCTGATGGCATTTTTGTTCTCGTGTTTTCTGTTCTGGTGGCTCCCGAGCGTCCTTTTCCGGTTCATCGTGCACATTCCCGATCCGGTAAATAACGCGACTATTGTTCTCAGCATTGCAGGATTGGCTCTCTTCATTGCCGGCTTTCATCTGCCTATGCCTTACCGCACGGTTCTTGAAGATACTCCAACAATCACTCGCGCATGCGGAGACGTGGCGTACAAGGCGACTGTCTTTTTATTTCCAGCAGCGCTCATGGCCGCCCTTTACGTTATGCACACGCAATCGCAGACCATATACGGCTCTGCCAGCCCGATCCCCAGGCCCTGCCAGGCTTTGTTTTATACGCATCTGTTTTTTGGATTCGCCTATTTTGGCGCGGCAGAGCCACGCCGCGATGGGTGGCAGAAAGTAGCGTGGACTACTGCAATGGTGACACTCCCACGTCTCATCGTCTCACTGCATGGCGGCAGATTTTTTCTGGCCCAGGCTATCATTCCAGCTCTTCTTATCGCAATCGCACGTGGATGGATACGATTTTCAATCAAGCGAACAGCGCAGCTCACAGCATTGGTTCTGGCGATTGTCTTTGTCCCGCCGCTCACGCGCGGCGATGCCATCTTCGGGCAGGGCGACATGGTGCGCTTCTTCGCGGCAGGCAGTTCTTTGCGGCTTTTTCAAGACAATCAGAATCTCGATTTGTCTGATTATTGCGACCCACTGCTTGTTTCATTGACTGCGAAGCTTATTCCTTGGAATCTGATTGGCGCTTGTGTGCTCGATGACTACGCCGGACTGCAGCATATGCCGGCTACACTTGACCGAATTCTGACGGTAAACGATCCTGCAAGTTTCGACGGCACAACAGGCGGCACTGGATCAAATTTCCTCCTCGAGCTCTTCCTCTTCGGCGGCCTGCCTGCTCTGCTCCTGGGTTCTCTATTCTTCGGCTTCAGTTGCAGCCGGTTCTGGGTGTGGTTGGCAAGGCCTTCACTTTTCGCAGGCATCTGGGCCGAATGCCTGACAAGGGCACTCTTTGCACCGCGGAACGATCTCAGCTATGTCTACGAGCGAATTCCGTCGCTCTGCGTCGCGACATGGGTACTCATTAGTGCCGTCACTGCAATGAGATTTATCTATCTCGGTTATGCGACTCCGGCGGGCCCTCTCGAAAGAGCTGGAGGTGCGGCGTGAAACTCTCCGTTCTGATGTCGGTGTACGCAAAAGAGACGCCGGGCTTTCTTCGAGAAAGCCTTAAGAGCTTGGCGATACAGACACGGCCCGCCGATGAAGTTGTGCTGGTGGAGGATGGCCTGCTCAGCGATGTACTATATGCCGTTCTTGCTGAATTCCGGGAAGTACTGCCCATTGTCCCACTCCGTCTGTCCGCAAATGTGGGCCTGGGCGAAGCTCTTCGGCAGGGATTGGACATCTGCCGAGGCGAGTTCGTTGCCCGCATGGATACAGATGATGTCTCCCTCTCTCGTCGCTTAGAAAAGCAGTTGGCCTTCCTGGAAGCGAACCCTGAGGTTGATGTCACCGGAACTGCTATCGCAGAGTTTGATAACGACAGCAACAAGCCATATGCAGTACGCCGCCTGCCTTCCTCAAATGCCGAGCTGGCGCGTTTTGCCCGGTGGAGAAACCCGCTCAACCACATGTCGGTAATGTTCCGGCGTTCTGCTGTCCTATCTGCTGGCAACTATCGGCCATGGATAGGTTTTGAAGATTACCATCTGTGGACTCGTATGTTGATGGCTGGCAGCGCATTGCACAATCTCGACGAAGTCCTCGTACACGTGCGTTGTGGCAATGGCATGCAGACTAGGCGAGGCGGCGTCAGATATGTGTGGCACGAAGCCAGAATGCAGCTCGAACTGCATCGTCTCGGTTTTCTGAACCTGTTTGAGTGCCTGCGGAATATCGGGTTGCGCACGCCTGTGCGGCTTCTTCCCGCGCCGCTGCGCGCTCTACTTTATCAATTTACGCTTCGCCACAAGCCCTCGCGGAAGGATGCAACCTCATCGGTGCCAGCCTAGGCAGAGATCTATATACTCGTGTCGGGTTGACAGGTGGCTCCCGATGCGATCGATTCGTTTGCTTGCTTTTCTCTTGGTTCTAGCGTCTCTAGCTGCGGCGCAATCCGGCTCTGCCGCGCACGCGCGCATTTCCGTCCTGCTGCTGGATGGCGAAAGCGGCGGTCCCTGGCACAACTGGAAACTGACCACGCCTGTGCTGCGCGAGGAGCTGGAAGAGACGGGGCTGTTCTCCGTCACGGTCGTAACCGCACCGCCGCACGATGGCGACTTCAGCAACTTTCATCCCGAGTTCAGCCGCTACAAAGTCATTGTCTCGAACTACGACGCGCCGGACTGGCCAGAGGATCTGCGCGCGCAGCTCGAGCAGTATCTGCGCGACGGCGGCGGGCTGGTGGTGGTGCACGCCGCGGATAATGCCTTTCCGCACTGGGCCGAGTACAACAGGATGATTGGCGTGGGTGGATGGCGCGGACGCAACGAGCAGGCCGGGCCGCACTGGTACTACTCCGATGGCAAGCTGGTCCGCGACACCACGCCGGGCTCCGCGGGCAATCACGGCAACCGGCTGCCCTTCCAGATCACTGCGCGCGTGCCGGATCATCCTATTCTGCGCGGGCTGCCGCATGTGTGGATGCATGCAGCCGATGAACTCTATGACTCGCTGCGCGGACCTGGAGAAAACATGACCGTGCTGGCCACCGCGCACTCCGACCCGGCAAACAAAGGCACCGGCCACGACGAGCCGATGCTGATGGTGCTGCGCTACGGCAAAGGCCGCGTCTTCCACACCACGCTTGGGCACGATGTCTACGCCATGAGCTGCGTCGGCTTCATGACCATCTTCCAGCGCGGCACGGAGTGGGCCGCTACCGGGCGCGTGACGCAGAAGGTGCCGGCGGATTTTCCGACGGCCAATACCGTGAGCTATCGCGTCGATCTCGCATCCATGGACCCCGCGTTCCTGCACGGCGCCTCGCCGATTGTGCCTCACCCTTAACCACGCATCGGCTCAAATGCTCTAATTGAAGGCATGGCGAGTCTCGAAAACTTCCGCCTGGTGGTCTTCCGTGCGGTGGCGGCGCGGCTCAGTTTTCGCCGCGCCGCCGAAGAGCTGTATCTTACGCAGCCCGCAGTCAGCCTGCAGATCAAGGCTCTCGAGGAAGACCTCGACGTGCAGCTTTTCGATCGCACGGGCTCGCGCGTGGCGCTGACGCCTGCCGGGCACACGCTGCTCAACTATGCCCGCCGCGCGGCTGACCTGCTGCGCCATGCCGAGCAGGAGGTCGCCGCGCTGAGCGGCGAGCATGCCGGACATCTCGCCCTCGGCGCATCCACCACCATTGCGCAGTATGTGCTGCCCCGGCTGATTGCCGGTTTTCATGCCGCGCATCCCCGCGTGCACACCACGCTGATCAGCGGCAATACCGAGCACATTGTGAGCGCCGTGGTGCAGCAGCAGATTGCGCTGGGCCTCATTGAAGGACCCGCGCACAGCCGCGAGGTGAAGACCGAGCCCTTTCTGGTGGACGAGATCGTGCTGATTGTGCCCGCGGCGCACGAGTGGGCCGAACGCTCCTCCGTGACCTGCGCGGAGATTGCAACAACTCCGCTGCTGATGCGCGAGCGCGGCTCCGGAACGCGCCGCGTAGTGGAAGCGGCTCTCGAAAAGCAGCGCGTGCGGCGCACGGCGCTGCAGGTGGCAATGGAGCTGGATTCGACCGAAGCCATTAAATCGGCGGTGGAGGCCGGGCTGGGTTCAGGCTTTGTTTCGCGCTGGGCCCTGGCCAAGGCCCAGCGCACGGGCCGCAACTTCAGAGTGGTCGAGATCGAAGGCGTCATCATGCGCCGCAATTTTCTGCTGGCCTCTGCCTCAGGGCCCAGCCCCGTGGGTCTCGCCGCCGAATTTCGAGGCTTTCTCTTTGCCCGCGCGGGCGCGCCGCAGCCTCTCGCCGCGCAGAGAAATGGCTCAGCGCCGGCTGCTCATAAGAATCGCAAATAGCCCATCAATATTTCTGCTTGGACGGCGCACCGCGTTTCATCCGATGGTGGATGTGTGTCCAAGAATGTGTTTTTTATCGGATTGATTCTCGCAGCAAGCGGCCTTCTCTCACCGCCGCTGGCACTTGTCGCCGGCCTCATCTACGGATTCTGTTTCGTGCATCCGTATCATCTCGACGCCGGAAAACTTTCCAAACTGCTGCTGCAGGTTTCCGTTGTCGGGCTCGGCTTCGGCATGGACCTGCATCAGGTGCTGCGCGCGGGCCGCTCGGGCTTTTTCTATACCGCGCTGAGCATCAGCTTCGCCATGCTTCTGGGCTGGGGTCTCGGCAAGCTGCTGGCGGTGCGCAAGCGCATTGCCTTCCTCATCTCCGCCGGCACCGCGATCTGCGGCGGCAGCGCCATCGCAGCGGTCGCGCCAATCGCCAACGCCAACGACGAGGAGATTGCCGTCTCACTGGGTGCGGTGTTCGTGCTCAATTCGGTTGCGCTGCTCGCCTTCCCCGCTATCGGCTCCGCGCTGCACATGACGCAAACGCAGTTCGGCCTGTGGGCCGCGCTGGCCATTCATGACACCAGCTCGGTTGTCGGAGCCGCCGCCAAATACGGGGCTGTCGCGCTGGCCGTGGGCACCACGGTCAAGCTGGCACGCGCGCTCTGGATCGTGCCGCTTTCCCTGGGAACTTCGCTCGCGCGCGGCCAGCGGACGCGCATCCATTGGCCGTGGTTCATCCTCTTCTTCTGCCTTGCAGCCGTAGCCAACACGTATCTGCCGGTCTTTCACGCGGCCTATCCGCAGCTCAAGCGGCTGGGTATCCTCGGCCTGACCGTCACGCTCTTTCTCATCGGCACGGGCCTCTCCTGGCCTACGCTCAAGCGCGTGGGTGTGCGTCCGCTGGTGCAGGCCGTGCTGCTGTGGATCGTGGTGGCTGCAGGCTCGCTGGCGCTCATCCGCGCGGGATGGATCGCGCTCTAGCAATACCGGCCTGTGCGAAGATGCCGCGCTTCGCACTCCGATGCACTAGGATGGCTGCATGCCGCCTCTCCTTGAGCTTCGCGACCTGCACATCCGCTTCGGCACGACCGAAGCCGTGCGTGGCGTGAGCTTCGCGCTCGACGAGGGCGAAGTGCTCGGCCTGGTTGGCGAGTCGGGGTCGGGCAAGAGCGCAACGGCGCTTGCGATTCCGAGACTGTTGCCGCCTATTGCACGGATCACGGGATCGATCCTGTGGCGCGGCGCCGGCGAGGATGCGGCCGATCTTCTTCACGAGCCTGCATCCGCCTTGCGCAGGCTGCGCGGGCGTGCCATCGCGATGATCTTTCAGGAGCCGATGACCGCGCTCAATCCCGTCATGTCCATCGGCCACCAGGTGGCGGAGTGCGCCGCCGCACATAACGCCGCGCTGACCGGCCGCGAAGTGAAGCGGCGGGCTATCGCCGCGCTGGAGGAAGTTGCGATTCCCGACGCCGCGCGGCGCTACGGCGACTATCCGCATCAGTTCTCCGGCGGCCAGCGGCAGCGCATTCTCATCGCCATGGCGCTTATCAACCGGCCGCGGCTGCTGATTGCCGACGAGCCGACAACCGCGCTCGATGTCACGGTGCAGGCGCAGATTCTGGCCCTGCTGGCGCGGCTGCAACGGGAGCACAGGCTGGCCATGCTCTTCATCTCGCACGATCTTGCCGTGGTGGGCGAGATTGCGAGCCGCGTGGCGGTGATGAAATCCGGCGAGATTGTCGAGAGCGGCCCGGTGCACGATGTGCTGCTGAAGCCGCGGCACGAGTACACACGCAGCCTGCTGGCCGCCGTGCCCACGTTACAAACGGACCGTGACCTGCCGCTCGCCATGATCGGGAATGCGCGCCGGTAAACGCTATACTCAACACCGTTGAGAGGATGCGCGGAATGCACAGGATGAAATGCTTTGCATGCGCGGCCGCCGTGGCGCTGCTTGTGGCTCCGCTCGCGCTGTATGCGCAGGCATCGCGGCACAAGGCTGCGCCGGAGCCCAAGCCGGAGCCGACGGAGTCCGAGCTGGTCGAGTACATTCGCGGCGCGCTGCTTTCGCTGAGCCCGAGCGACGGCCTCAACGACAACCTCGATGCCACGTTCAACACCGAGACCGGCATCCTTACCGTGACCGGGCCCTACGGCCACTGCGATTTCTCGATCCCCTCACTGAATGCCAACGACACGGTGTGGGATGTGTATGACCCGAGCGACAGCGACCGCACGCGGGAAAAGCTGCTGCGGCTCACGCTGGTCTCGGTGAGCGGCAAGGATGCGCGCACCTGCTACGACCGGCAGGGCCGCATTGACGCGACCATGCTGGCCAATCGCGCGCGGTTCCTGTTCTCGCAGCCCAAGGCCGATGAGATTCCAGACTTCCAGAGCAGGATGGTCACAGCGTTTCAAAAGCTGATCGCCGCCACGGGCGGCACGCCGGCAAAAGATCTCTTCTGAGAACAAACACACGACCGCCCTCCGATGAAAACCGGAAGGCGGTGAACAGGGTTGAGATGTACGCTACTCGGCGACAGCGGCTTCCGCTACCGGCTCGGTCGCATCCGCCAGCACCTGCACCTTGATGTGCGCGGTGACTTCGCGATGCAGCTTGACGGCAACGGTGTAGTCGCCCAGGCTCTTCAGCGGCTCGGAGAGCTGGACCTTGCGGCGATCGACGTTGAAGCCCTTGGTCTCCAGGTCGCCGGCAATGTCGGCCGAGGTGACGGAACCGAAAAGCTGCCCGTTCTCGCCGGCCTTGCGGGTAAAGCTCAGCACCACGGGCTCCAGCTTGACCACCAGCTCCTCCGCCTGCGCCTTTTCCACGGCGGAGCGGCGGGCAGCGGCAGCCTTCATCTGCTCGATCACGGCCTTGTTGGCTTCAGTAGCCTGCAGCGCCAGCTTGCGGGGCAGCAGGAAGTTACGGCCGTAGCCATCCGCCACCTTCACGACATCGCCGCGGTGGCCAAGATTCGCTACGTCTTCTTTCAAAATGACTTCCATCGGAAATTCTCCAGTGCTACGAACGGCGGCACCCTGGGCGCCCTTGTGATTTGGACAAGAGCATCGGCCCATTGGTGTGCGCCGCGCAGGATTCTATATCGGCCTCGGAAGCGTTGTCTCCCGGCTCAAGCCCTTTTCCGCGCGTGCCCCGTGTAACTTTTGGGACATTACCGCAGAGGCTTGACAGGGAGCCGCAGCGTCCTAGTGCCGGGTGGCAAACGGCAGCAGGGCGATGTTCCGGGCCTGCTTGATGGCGCGGGTCAGGCGGCGCTGGTGCGTAG
The DNA here is from genome assembly GCA_035549115.1 of Occallatibacter sp. GTDB lineage: Bacteria > Acidobacteriota > Terriglobia > Terriglobales > Acidobacteriaceae > Telmatobacter. The sequence goes on from DASZRQ010000008.1 coordinate 72,887, forward strand.
TGCATACGCCGGTCAGCCTGCGGGGCACAATCTTGCCGCGCTCGGCCACAAAGCCTTGCAGCAGCCGCACATCGCGGTAAGGGATTGCGTCAATCTTCTCGGTGCAGAACTTGCACACCTTCTTGCGGCGGAAGAACTTGCCGCGGCCGCCGGGGCCGCCGGGACGGCCGCCGCTGCGGGGCGCCGGGCCGGAGCCCGGGCCGGCAGAAGCCGGAGCTGCCGGGGCCGGAGTTGCTGCTGCGCCCGTCTCAGGCGCCTTGGTCTCTTCAGGCATGGTGTTTCCTCTTTTACTCTCTGTGCTCGGGCCGCTCCGTCACCGGATACGGCACTGCGGAATCGAGCCGCGGCCGGACCTGCCGGCTGCGGCAAACTTACGCGGCTGGCTCAGGCCGTGACCTGTGCCGGCTCGGCAGCGGCTGCCTCGGCGGGTGCGGGAGCGGCAGCAGCGACAGGCGCGGGTGCAGGCTCGGCGCTCAGCTTGCGGCGCGAGGCGCGCAGGGCCTTGATCTTCGCCAGGCGCTTCTCTTCCTCGTCCATGCGCACGGTGATGAACTTGATCACCGGCTCGGAGACGCGGAGACGGCGCTCCAGCTCGGCCACCACCGCACCGTCGGCCTCGACGGTGAGCAGAATGTAGTTGCCGTCGGCAAACTTGCGCACAAGATAGGCGAGCTTGCGCCGGCCCATCTTCTCGACGTTCTTGACCACGCCGCCGCCATTGGTGACGGAGGTGGTGAAGCCCGCGATCAGCTTGTCGACATCTTCCTCAGCCGCGTCGGGCCGCACAATAAACATCACTTCATACAAACGGGACATCCGGTTTCCTTTTCCGCCGGGATCGCTCGAACCCAGCCGCTGCCGCCGGCCATAACCATAGCGGCCTCTGTCTTGACTTCTGGCAGGCTCGTTGCCGAAGGCCTGCCGGTCCTGCTCCGCCGGGCTGTTTTACTCGCGGCGGTTAAACTCGTTCATCGCGGGGCCCGGTCCCTCCTGGATGATGCGCCGGGTGGCCGCGGCCACGCGATCCAGCACCTCGTCCAGCACCGTCAGCTCCGCCTTGCGCAACGGCGACAGCAGATAATCGCTGCCCGGCCGCCTGCCGCCGACGGCTTTCGCCTCCGGAGGCAGATCCAGCCCCACGCCGATCCGCAACCGCAGCCACTCCTGGCTGCCAAGAGCGCCGGTCACGCTGCGGGCTCCGTTGTGCCCCGCGGGCGATCCGCGCTCCCTGATCTTGAAGGTCCCCAGCATCAGATCGAGCTCGTCGTAGATCACGAGCAGGTCCTGCGCCGGGTCCGCCTCAAACTCATCCACCAGAGCGGCTACTGCCATGCCGCTCAGGTTCATAAAGGTCTCCGGCTTGGCCAGAACCACGTCGCGCCCTGCCATGCGGCAGGTTGCTGTAGTGGCCCGGCAGCGCCGGTTCTGCACCGTAACGCCCTCCTGCAGGGCGATGCGGTCAATGGCCATGAACCCCGCGTTGTGCGGCGTCCACAGATACTCGAGGCCGGGATTGCCGAGCCCCACCACAAGGAAGGGGCCCTTCCGGCTGCCGGTCTCGCTTGCCTCGGCCAAGGTTTACTTCTTTGCCCCGGCCTCAGCCTTGTCTGCCGTCTCGGTCTTGCCCTTCTTCGCCACCTCTGGCTCCGCGGGAGCAGCCGCAACTACGCCTTCCGCCGCCGGAGCAGCTTCCTCGCGGATCGAGACCACGTGGGCTACGGTCGCGTCCTCATCATCAAGGAACGTGATCTTGTCGCCGTGGGGCAGATCCTTCACGCGGATCGCCTCGTTCAGCCCCAGGCCGGTCACATCCACATCGATGTGGCTGGGAATGTCCGCGGGCAGGCACTCAACCTCGACCTCGCGCAGCACCTGGTCGAGGATGCCGCCGAAGTTCTTCACGCCTGTGGCCACGCCGATGAGCTTGACGCGCACGCTCACGCGCAGAACCTTGTCCAGCGCAATGCGCTTCAGGTCGGCGTGAATGATCTGATCCTTGATCGGCTCCTGCTGCCAGTCGACGATCATGGCCTTGGCCGTGGTCTGGCCCTTCACTTCCACGTCGAAGATCGTGTTGTGGCCGCTCTCGGAGTAAAGGATCCGGGTAATCTGCTTCGGATCGAGCTCAATGGCCACGGCTTCCTGTCCGCCGCCATACAGCACAGCGGGAATCCTGCCCGCGGCGCGCACACGGCGCGCGGCATTCTTGTTGAACCTGCCCTCGCGGGGCTCAGCTACGACAACTTCAGGCATTCTGTCTCTCGTTCCTTCTCGGGCACGGACCGTTCGGGTCCACTCCCTTTGTTTGGCCGGTTCATCTTTCACAGTTCGCTGTTCCGAGTGAACTATTTCTGCTCCGGCGAATTGTCCTTTCTCAGCACACAAAAACTATGAACTGAGAGCTATGAACTGCACACCTAGGAAAACAGCGTACTGACGCTGGTTTCCATGTGGATGCTCTCGATGGCCGCGCCCAGCAGGCCGGCAATCGACAGCACTTTGATCTTGGGCAGCTTCTGCCCGGCTTCGCGCAGAGGCACCGTGTTGGTAACCACCAGTTGTTCGAGCCGCGAGCTGGCAATGCGGTCGATGGCCGGGCCTGAAAGCACGGCGTGACTGGCGCAGGCATACACGCTGGTCGCGCCGTTGGCGAAGAGCGCATCCACGGTTTTCACCAGCGTGCCGGCGGTATCGATAATGTCGTCGATGATGAGACAGGACTTTCCGTGCACATCGCCGACCACGTGCATCACCTCGGCCACATTCATGTCGGTGCGGCGCTTGTCCACGATGGCCAGCGGAGCGCCCATCTTCTGCGCGAAGAACCGGGCCCGCTCCACGCCGCCCGCATCGGGCGAAACCACGATGAGGTTGGGCAGGTTCAGTTCGCGGAAGTAGCTCACCAGCACCGGGCTGGCGAAGAGATGGTCGACGGGAATATCGAAGAAGCCCTGAATCTGGGCGGCGTGCAGATCGACAAACAGCGCGCGGTTAGCGCCGGCCCTGGTCAGCAGGTCCGCCACGAGCTTAGCGCTGATGGCCACGCGCGGACGGTCCTTGCGATCCTGGCGGGCGTACCCGTAGTAGGGCACCACCACCGTGATCCTGGCCGCCGAGGCCCGCTTGAGCGCATCGATCATAATGAACAACTCCACCAAGTGCTGGTCCACCGGATAGCAGGTAGGCTGCACCACAAACACATCCACGCCACGCACGTTCTCGAGCAACTGGAAGTAGACTTCGCCATCGGCGAAGCGCTGCAGCTTGGCCTCGCCCACCTTCACGCCGATGTGCGCGGCAATCTCTTCCGCCAGGGCCTTGTTGGCCGAGCCGGAAAAGAGCTTGAAGCGCTTGTCCTCGCTCAGATTGCGCGTGCGCTTGCGCTCCGCGGCAGGCTTGGCATCCTTGGCCTTCGGGCTTTCGGGCTGGTTTGCGCCCTTCGAAGGCTCCTTGCCCGCGCCGTCCTTCGATGCGTCGGGGCTGTCCTGTTTGTCTTCCGCCGTCACTGTCACTGCTTCCGCTTCCATCTTCCAGAACCTCCAAGCTGGTTGGCTTTGGCTGCTCATCCGTACTGCAAACTCTGGCTGGGCGACTAGGATTCGAACCTAGACAAGTGCCTCCAAAGGGCACTGTCCTACCATTAGACGATCGCCCAGCAACCCAGCAGCCGCCCGCGAGTCTCACTCATACGCCGGCGCACTGTCAACTTAAGGCTGAAGCATCTGTTCCCAGTAGGCTGCGCGGGGAAGAGTCCGGGTCAGAGTCGTCCGCACCGCCACTCCCTGCACTTCAGTTCCCAGCCGGGCAAGAGCTGCTTCCGCCGCTCCGCGGGTCAGGTACAACCCGAAGAGCGCCGAACCGGACCCAGACAGCGAGGCATGGAGCGCTGCCTCCGGTGTGTCCGAAGCCGCAAGAAGACGCTTGATTGCGCAAAGGGAAGGATGCTGGGGAAAGACAACGCGCTCGAAGTCGTTGGCGATCCAGCTACTGATCCCGGTGCGGACAAGCGCGGACTCTTGAGGTCCGGCCAGGTCCCCGCCCGCGGCAGGGACACCGGAGGAGCCTGCTCCCTGCCGTCCTCCAGGGATCGCTCCCGCAAAGGCGCTGGCATAGGCACGGCTCAACTCATTCAGTTTACCGGCACTTGCCTCCGGGGTCAAACCCTCGGCGGCACACCGGGCGTCCCAGTCGCGAAAAGCCTGCGGTGTGGAAACGCCCACCTCCGGCACGGCTACCACGCACCAGACCGGCTCGAAGTCCGGCAAAGGATGGACTTCCTGCCCGCGATCGAGGCCCAGCACGGCGCCCCCGATGAGGAAGAGCGGGACATCGGAGCCGACCTGGGCGGCAATTTCCAGCTTTTTTGCCTGCCAAGCCTCTGTTTTGCCAATGTTTAGCTCAACCTCCAGTCCTGCCAGCGCCGCCACGGCGTTGGCCGAGCCCGCGCCAAGCCCACCCTGCACCGGCAGCCGCTTCTCTATATGGATAGAGACCTCGGCTGTGACTCCGAGCTGCTCCAGCGCCAGAGAAACCATCTTCCAGGCAGTGTTGCGGGCGTCGGTGGGCACGCGGGCATCGTTGGAGCTGAGCCGGATCGCCGTCTCGGCGGCCCGACACGCGCTAACCGTCACCACGTCATACATTTCCAGCGTCTGGTACAGGGTGGTCAGGGCGTGGAAGCCGTCCGGCCGGGGCGCGCCGATGGCGAGGCCCAGGTTGATCTTGGCGTGCGAACGAACGGCTGTGGGCATACCGGACTATTGTAGAGCCGGGCCGCTCTGACCCCTGCCCGTCCACCCCGCATAAAAGCCGGGACGGAACAGCTACCCCAACCGTACAATCCCTGTCGAAGAGGTCAGGCGCATCCCCACGCGAATCTGCCGCGGCCTCTCGCTCGCCGCCCTGCGCTGCGCCTGGGATAGGAGGGCACTATGCCTTTCCTCGCACGATTCCGCTTCCTCATCCCTGTTGCCTTGCTGATCTGCACCACCGCGTGCCCCGCGCAGATTGCCATCAACTCCGCTTCGATGGAGGTCGTCCACGGCAAGCCCTATGTCCAGGTGCTCATCAACGGCCGCGGGCCATACCGCTTTGTCGTGGATACCGGCACGGGAACTGACGCGATTCTGACACCCATGCTGGCCCAGGAACTGCAACTGCCCGAGGTGGGCCACGCCCGGCTGATGGATCCCAGCGGCCTGGGCGAGCAGCGAGCCGGCATCGTGCTGGTCGACTCGCTCCGCGTGGCCGGTGTGGAATTCAGCGGAGTCAAGGCCATTCTCCACAGGTTGAACGGCGAGGATGACTCCTGCATGGGTCTGCTTGGCTTCACACTCTTTCGCAGCTATCTGCTGACCCTCGACTACCCCAACCACCAGCTCACGCTGGCACAGGGTGCGCTCAAACCGGATGGCGAACAGTCCGTGCTGCCCTTCCGCATGCCGGAAGGCGTTCCCATCGCATCGATGAAGATCGCCGGCAAGCATGTCGACGCACAGATCGACTCCGGCGGCATTGGCCTTACTCTTCCGCAGAGCCTTGCCGACCGCCTGCGTTTTGCCAGCGATCCGGTTCTCTTCGGCAACGGGCAGTCGCTTGCCACGCGGTTCCAGGTCAAGGCCGGGCGGCTTGGCTCCGATGTGCATGTGGGCCGCTACACCTTCAAGGAACCCATCGTCGAGATTCATCCCGCGTTCCCGCTGGTGAATTTCGGCGCGTGCCCCATGGCCAACTTCGCCATCACCTTTGACCAGGCGCACAGGCTGGTACGGTTCGACGCGCGAAACACGGTCTTTCATCTCGACGAGCTGCCCACCATCCTGCAACTGCAGAACCGGGATCAACCCAAGCCGGATATCGCGCTGGTACCAGTGGGCTGAGGACCGTGCGCCCATCACGATCAGAACGCTGCTTGCGGAACTCTGCTGCAAGCGCTACTGTTGCGTCGTCCTCCTCCCGATTGGAGAATCCATGCAGCGTCGCTCGTTCCTCAGAACTGCGGCGGCCTTGTTGCCCGCGTCCGGGCTGCAGGCGCTCGCGCTTGGTCAATCTGCCGCGTCTCCCACTGCAGGACCAGCTCACCTAGTAGGCGCCGGGCAGGACCGGCTTGGAGAGACGCATTCGCTGGGATTCAGCACTATCCTCTTCAAGGTCCTTCCGTCGGAGACGAATGGCGGCCTATTCATCATCGAGCACCAGCATCTCGTCCACGGCGGGCCTCGGCTGCATCTCCATCTCTACCAAGAAGAATGGTTCTACGTCATCGAAGGCGAAGTGCTC
>DASZRQ010000009.1:0-7613 GCA_035549115.1 Occallatibacter sp.
AACCCCTACATCACGCCTTCGCTCAACTTCGAGTTCCATTACTTCTTCATGCGCAAGCTGTGGTTTGCCTATCTGGCCAAGGCGCTGGTGGTCTTTCCGGGCGGCTTCGGCACCCTCGACGAGATGTTCGAGCTCCTCACCTTGGTGCAGACCCGCAAGATCGCCAAGAAGCTCACCATCGTGATCTACGGCCCGGAGTACTGGAAGAAAGTCTTCAACCTCGAGGTGCTCGTCGACACCGGAGCCATCTCGCCGAAGGACATCGAGCTCTTCCAGTTCGCCGGCACGCCCGAGGAAGCCTTCGCCATGCTGCGTGACGGCCTCACCCAGAACTTCCTCGTGCCCGAAGCCGCGGCCGAAGCCGAGCACCCGCATATGGAGCTGCTGCACGGGGCAACGCTCGAAGACTTCCTCGGCCCTGAGCTCTCCAAAGCCATGACCAAGTAAGGCCGCACCGGACGCGGCGCAGAAAAACGGCCTGCCGGAATCCTTCCCGGCAGGCCGCTGTGTTTTTGCAGCGCTTCGCTACGGTATATGCAGCTCGCCGTGCAGCGGAGTCTCTGCCGACGAAGGCCCCGCCGCCACGCGATACGCGCCCGGCAGCAGCTCCCAGCCATTCTTCTGCTCGTCGAAGATCGAAAGTGCCTCGGTCGAGAGCGGCACGGTCACGGTCTTTGCCTCGCCCGGCTTCAGCTCCACTCGCGCCCAGCCCACCAGCCGCTTGAAAGGCTCGCCGGAGGCCGCCGGCAGAGTCGCGTAGACCTCCGCAATCTCCACGCCCGCGCGTTTGCCCGTGTTCTTCACCGCAAAGCTAACCGCGCGCTTCGCGTTATCCACCTTGAGCCCGGAGTAGCTGTACGTCGTGTACGAGAGCCCGAAGCCGAAGGGAAACAGAGGCGTCTTGTGCTTGGCCTCGTACCACTTGTAGCCCACCAGAACGCCTTCGTCGTAGGTCACGGAGTACTTCGACCATGTATGCGCCTTGTCGTTCACCGCGCCGTCGCCCTGCCCCTCGTCCTCGCGGTTCAGCGGCGCAATCGTGGGATGCGGCAGATCCGCCTCGCTCATCGGGAAGGTCATCGGCAGCTTGGCCGCCGGGTTCACCGCGCCCGTCAGCACGTTGGCCAGCGCCTTGTGTCCGCTGCTGCCCGCGTACCAGGCCTCCACCACGCCGCTCACCTTGCTCAGCCACGGCATCGTCACCGCGGTGCCCGTCTCCAGCACCACAATCGTATGCGGATTCGCCTCCGCCACTGCCTCGATCAGCGCATCCTGGTTATCCGGCAGCGCCAGGCTCGGCAGGTCCATGCCCTCGGCCTCCCACTGGTAGGCGAAGACGATCGCCACATCGGCGTTCTTTGCTGCTGCCGCGGCCTCCGCCAGGTCCTTGCCTGGGTTGTACGCAATCTCCGCCCCCGGCATCGCCGCACGCAGCGCCTTCAGCGGCGAAGTCGGGAACCAGATGTGCTCCTGCCAGTGCGTCGCGCCCTGTCCCGGAGGCATGATCGCGTTGCCGCCCGGCGGGTCCACCTGCGCCGATCCGCCGCCGGAGATCATGCCCACATCCGCATGCCCGCCAATCAGCACGATCCGGTGCGCCTTCGCCGCCTCCAGCGGCAGAATCCCGCGCTCGTTCTTCAGCAGCACAATGCTCTGCTCCTCGATCTTCTGCGCGATGTCCAGGCCGCTCTGCACATCCACCACGCTCTTCTCCACCGGGTGATCCACGATGCCTGAAAGGAACTCGCCGTAGAGCACGCGCCGCGCGTGGTCGTCGATCTCGCTCATCGGCACCTTGCCCGCCTCCACGGCTTCTTTCAGCTTCGGCCCAAAGAAGTCCGCCATCGGCTCTTCGTTATCAAGCCCCGCCGCCGAGGCCTTCACCGTCGAGTGCGTGCCGCCCCAGTCCGACAGCACAAAGCCCTTGAAGCCCCACTCGCCCTTCAGCACATCGTTCAGCAGGTACTGGTTCTCGCAGGCGTAGTCGCCGTTCACGCGGTTGTACGAGCACATCACCGCTGCCGGGTCCGCAATCTGGATGCCGATGTGGAAGGCCAGCAGGTCGCTCTCCTGCATCGCCCGTTTGGAGATGATCGCGTTCACAATGTTGCGGCCCGTCTCCTGGTCGTTCATCGCATAGTGCTTGATGTCCCCGATCACGTGCTCGGCCTGCTCGCACTTCATCAGGTGGCCCACCATGGTTCCGGCCAGCAGCGGGTCCTCGCCCGCGTACTCGAAGGTGCGTCCGTTGCGCGGCTCGCGGGTAATGTCCACGCCGCCGCCCAGCGTCATGTTGTAGCCCTGCGCCCGCAGCTCGCGGCCAATCACGCCGCCGTAGGCGCAGGCCGCATGCGTGTCCCAGCTAGAGGTTGCGCCCAGGTCCGAGGGCAGCGCCGTCGAGTAGCGGCCGTTCTCGCCGCTGTCGCGCACGCCATAGGCCGCGTCCGACATCCAGATCGGCGAAATCCCCAGCCGCGGCACGCCTTCCACGTAGCCCGCGCCGCCGTTCGAGAGATGCGTCAGCGGCATCTGCCACTGCGCGGCGTGCGCCATGCCGTTGCCGTGCAGCAGGGCAATCTTCTCGTCCAGCGTCATCTCCTTCAGCGCCAGCTCGGCCCGCTGCTCGGGCGGCAGGCTCGCGTTCATCCAGGGCCGGTCGGCCGCGGGCGCCGGCGTCTGGGCCGCCAGCATTCCGCAGGCAACCATTGCCATTGCTCCGGCCAGGGCAGCCACCCCCGGCTGCCGCAACACACGCGTACATATCTTCATGGATTCCCCTCTTCAGAGACCTCGGAAATTCTATGCCTGCAATCGTCTGCCGGAAGGCTCGACGGGTACCAAGCCGGGGTTCAAAACCCTAAAGCCTTTCACCGAAATCGTTTGCGCACGGCCCAGCCACTATAAACCAGCGATGTATCATACGTAAAACGTTTGAGCAGAGGGCTTCGCACGCTGTTCGATACTGTTCACGCCTGCCTGATTCTCGGGAAAGCCCGCATTCGCCGGTTCATCCGCTGCACCAGTTCCGGGGCAGAGCGCACCGTCATGGTCACGTTACTTCGCTGATTCCAAACGGGGAATTGAAGGCCCTTTCTTGTGGCATTCACGCGGTGTTGATGGGGCCTTTCCATACTAAGGAGGAAGAAATCCAGCACGATCGGGATCAGGAGGGGCCGTGGCCAACTCGACCATCAATTACCTGTGGCGCGACCGCAATGCAGCAGAAGGTTATCGCGCAGGTGTCTCCCTGCACAGCCATACCAACCAGTCGCAGGAGACGTTGGATTTCCTCGCCAACTTCGGCAACCAGTACCCCGTCATGCGTCCGCTGCTCTCGCGGCTGGAGCGCCGCTCGGAGGCCAATCACGGCGTCCGCGTCGACTACGCCGCCAGCTACTGGACCCCGCCCATGACTCCCAAGCTGGCCTTCGATCTCGAGTCGAAGCAGATCGAGAAGCTCAACATCGGGTCCATGGTCTCCATCTCCGACCACGACAACATCAAGGCACCCATGCTGCTGCGCACCGTGCCCAGCGCCCGCCAGATTCCCGTCTCCGTCGAGTGGAGCGCCCCTTACGGCGGCATCCAGTCCTTTCACCTCGGCGTGCACAACCTGCCCAGCGCCCGCGCCCAGGAGTGGATGGACACGCTGGCCGACTACACGGCCAACCCCAGCGACAAGCGCCTGACGGAGATTCTCGTTGCCCTCAACGACGAACCCAATGTGCTGGTGGTCTTCAACCACCCCCTCTGGGACCTCTACATCATCGGCAAAGAGAAGCATGAGTTCCTGGTCAATGAGTTCCTGCAGAAGAACGGCGCATGGCTGCACGCGTTGGAGCTGAACGGCCTGCGCCCCTGGGACGAGAATCGCGCCGTGCGCAAGCTGGCCGCCCAGTGGAACATGCTGCTCATCAGCGGCGGCGACCGCCACGGCGTGGAGCCCAACGCCAACATCAACCTCACCAACGCCGCCAGCTTCACCGAGTTCGTGCATGAAGTGCGCCGCGAGAAGATCAGCAGCGTGCTCTTCATGCCCCAGTACGCCGAGCCCTGGAAGCACCGCATCCTCCGCTCCACCCTCGACGCCATCCGCAGCTACCCCGAGTTCCCGCAGGGCTCGCGCACCTGGGAAGAGCGCGTCTTCCACCCCGATGCGAACGGCGTGGTCCGTCCCCTCAGCGAGCTCTGGCCCGATGGCCATGCGCCCTGGGTTATTCAGTGGTGCGTGGCAGCGGTCCTCATGCTGGGCAAGGGCCCGGTCTACGGCGGCCTGCGTCTTGCCTGGAGCGAGTCGCATCAGCTCCGGCTGGCGCTGGGTGAAACTGAAGGCTGAAGTGCCACGCCGGTGTGCGTGATAGTTTCGTGTTCAGACTCATGAGTGCATCCGTGCCGCGCGTGGCCTATTTCCCCGACTCCTTTCACGAAGTGAACGGAGTCGCGCATACCAGCCGCCACTTTGAGGCCTTCGCGCGCCGCCGCAACCTGCCCTTTCTCTGCGTCCGCGCCGGAGACCGCCCCCAGGCTCTCACCGAAGACGGCAACGTCTGGACCCTCGAGCTGCCACGCGGCTTCCTCTCGTTTGCGCTGGAGAAAGACCTGCGCTTCGACCCGGCCTTTCTGCGCCACATCCCGCTCATCGAGGAAGTGCTCGAGCGCTTCAAGCCCGATCTGATCCACATCACCGGCCCCAGCGAGGTCGGCATGCTGGGCATGGGCCTCGCTCACCACATGGGCCTGCCGCTTGCGGCAAGCTGGCACACCAACGTGCATGAGTATGCGGCCCGCCGCTCGGAGTGGCTGCTCAAGCTCCTGCCCGCGCGCCAGTCCGCCGCCACCGAGCAGAAGATTGAAGACCTCTCTCTTGCCGCCGCCGCCAAATTCTATGCCGTCGCGCAGGTGCTCTTCGCGCCCAACCCCGAGCTCTGCGCCACCCTCGAGCAGATGACCGGCCGCCCCTGCCATCGCATGCCCCGCGGCGTCGATGCCGGGCTTTTTCACCCCGCCAAACGCCGCCGTCCGCTGCACGACCGCGAACGCGTCCTCGGCTTCGTCGGCCGCCTCTCCGTCGAAAAGAACATCGCGGGCCTCGTTCATGTGCAGGACGAGCTGGAGCGCATGGGCGTCGCCGATTTCCGCTTCCTCATCGTGGGCCATGGCGGTGATGAGGCCTGGCTTCGCGACCATCTCCGCCGCGCGGAGTTCACCGGCGTCCTGCGCGGAGAAGAGCTGGCCGCGGCTTACGCCGACATGGACCTCTTCGTCTTTCCCTCGCACACTGACACCTTCGGCAACGTGGTGCTTGAGGCCCTCGCCAGCGGCGTCCCCGCCATCGTCACCCCCGACGGCGGTCCGCGCACCATCGTCGAGGAAGGCGTCACCGGCCGCATCGTGCCCGATGAGGGCTTCGCTCCCGCCGTCGCGGCAATCCTCGCCGACCCCGCGCGCCACGCCGCCATGAGCACGGCCGCCCGCGCCTACGCTCTCACCGCAAGCTGGGACTCCGTCTTTGAAGGGGTCTACGCGGCCTACGAGCCGGTGCTGGCCGCCGCGCGCACGAGCTAGGCTTCGATCTTCGCGCCCGTCCGCAGGTCCAGCGCAAACGGCGTCTCCTTGTCCGTCATCAGGCTCCAGCCCAGCCCGCGCAGCAGGGTGCCCTCAATGCCTGTCACCGTCACGCCCTCGTCGGAGAGCTTCGCCGCCTCCCACGCCTGCCCCTGCGCGCCCCGCGCCAGAATGCCGCGATGCCCCACGAACAGCAGCAGCCCGGCCTCCGGCGCGGGCAGCACCTGCAGCACCGGCCGGTAGCTCATCATCGTGAACCGCTCCGGCGCGTCCGCATCGATCACATACGCGTAGCCGCCCGCTACCGCACATATCTCCCCGGCCCGCGGACAGCTCCACACCCCGGTCGGCGCCGCCGGATCGCGAAACCCCAGCGCGCATGTGGCCAGAAACGGCTGCGCGTCGCCCTCGGGATGCACCAGCACCTCCAGCGCTCCGCGTTCCACCTCTTCCACATCGCGCGGGTAGACGAAATGCCGCGCCGGCAGAATCAGCGGCCGTGCCGCCAGCATCTCCGCCCGCCAGGTGTGCGGAAAACTCAGATCGATGATGGAAGAAGACAAGCCGCTATACTCCGACAAACTTCTCTACCCGCTCGCGGATGCCGGGCACGCCAATGTCCAGCGCGGCCCCGCCCTCAATCAACGGGATTAGCCTGTCGAACTCCGGCCCCGCATGCGTGCCGGTGAGGGCGATGCGCGCCGGATAGTAAAGCTCCTCGCCCTGGATGCCCGTGGCCGCGCCGATCTCCTCCATCCACTGCCGGAAGATCTCCGGCGTCACCGCTTCCTGGTGCGCGCGCGCGCGGTTGGCCAGCTCGCTCAGCACCACGCCCGCCGAGTTCGCGGCCAGCACAGCGGAGTTCTCTTCCTTGGCGCGCGCCTCCTCGGGGTTAAAGCCAAAGATGAACAGCGCCCGCGGCGTCAGTTGGTCCAGGTGATCCACCGTGGACACGAACAACTGCACCAGCTCCACGAACCAGATGATGATTGCGTCCGAGGCATCCTCTTTTGCCGGCAACAGCCCGCCAAAGTACTCCCACGCCAGTGAGGCCAGCCGCTCCGGCGTCGCATTCCCGATCCAGTGCCGGTTCAGCCCGTCCAACCTGGCAAAGTCGAAGACCGCGGGCGAAGGCGTCACCCGCTCCAGCGTGAAGGCCTGCACCAGCTCCGGCAGCGTGAAGGTCTCGGCCTTGCCATCCTCCGGCCCCCAGCCCAGCAGCGCAATGTCGTTCACCACCGCCTCCGGCAGGTAGCCCATGGCGCGCAGCGCGGCAATCGAGGTAGCCCCGTGGCGCCTGGAGAGCCGCTCCTGGTCCGGGCCCAGAATCGTGGAGAGATGCGCGAACTGCGGCGTCTTCCACCCGAAAGCCTCATAGATGGCCACCTGCTTCGGCGTGTCCGAGAGGGGCTCGTCGCCGCGGATCACATGCGTGATGCCCATCAGCGCATCATCAATCGCCACCACGTAGTTGTAGACCGGCATGCCCGGCACATTCTTGCGCCCTGTGCGGATCAGGATCGGGTCGCTCACTGCCTCGGCCGGAAGCTCCACGTCGCCGCGCACCAGGTCATGGAAACGCAGCGGCTGCTCGCCGATCTTCAGCCGAACGGTGTAGGGCTTGCCTGCGTCGGCGTTCTTGCGCACCACCTTCAGCGGCAGGTTGCGGCACTTGCCGCTGTATACCTGCGGCCGATACTCCTCTTCCTGCTTCGTGCGTTCGGACTCCAGCTCCTCCGGCGTGCAAAAGCAGCGGTAGGCTTTCTCCTCGGCCAGCAGCTTGTAGGCGTGCTTTTCATAGATCACCAGCCGCTCGGACTGGCGATACGGCCCAAAGGCGCCCTTGCCCTTGTCGCTCTTGTCGGTGGTCTCGCTGGGGCCCTCATCCCATTCCAGGCCAAGCCAGCGCAAATCCTGGAAAAGCTGGCCCTCGTAGCGCGGCTGCGAGCGCTCCACCTCCGTATCTTCAACGCGCAGGATGAAGTCGCCGCCGGTGCGCCGGGCGAACAGCCAGTTATAGAGCGCGGTGCGCGCGTTGCCCACGTGCA
>DASZRQ010000010.1:0-15994 GCA_035549115.1 Occallatibacter sp.
TTCGAGCCCGCCGTGCGCGCAGGCGCTCCGGTCACCGCTGCCGCCGTGCGCTATATCCCCGGTGACGGCCGCACCGAGCGCGATCTCTGCTGGTTTGGCGACGATCCCTTTCTGCCTCATCTCTGGAAGACGCTGGGCGGAGGCCGCTTCACGGCCGAGGTCGCATTCGGTGAGCCGCGCATCTATACACACCGCCGCCTGGCCGCGGCGGCAACCCGCGCCGAAATCGTCAATCTGCGTGCCGGCGGCGCGGCAATGCAATCCTCATAGAGCCTTCACGCGCGCGCAGTACACTTGCAACAACCAAAGGAGATTCCCGCATGCCTCTGCCATCCGACGAACGCATCGTTGCTCTTGCTAGCGATATTCTGCAGCAATTTGACACTCTCTTCGGCGTGCACGCGGGCTATCGCGCGGCCCATGCCAAGGGCCAGATGTTCACCGGCGTCTTTACGCCCGCGCCGGAGGCGCAGTCGCTCACGGCAGCCGCGCATGTCGCGCGCAGCTCCACCCCGGTCACGGTTCGCTTCTCGAACTCCACGGGCATTCCCTCTTTGCCGGACAACTCTCCGGACGCCAATCCGCGCGGCCTTGCTATCCGCTTCAATCTTGCCGAGCACGTGCACACCGACATCGTTTGCCACTCCACCAACGGCTTTCCCGCGCGTGACGGCTATGAATTTCTTGAGCTGCTCAAAGCCATTGCCGCCAGCGGTCCGGATGTGCCTTCGCCCAAGCCCATCGAGCAGTTCCTCGGCACGCATCCGGCCGCGCTTGCCTTCGTCCAGACACCCAAGCCATTCCCCACAAGCCTGGCGCGCGAAATTTACTACAGCCCCACTGCATTCATCTTCACCAATGCCGCCGGACAGACAGCCGCCGGCCGCTATCGCATCGTTCCGGAAGAAGGCAGTGACTACTTCGCGGACAGCGCTGTCGCCAGCCTCGCGCCGGACTATCACTACGATGAGATCGTCGCGCGTGTCGCCAAGGCTCCGGTGCGCTTCAACATCCTCGTCCAGATCGCCAATTCCGGAGACGTGGTAGACGATGCCACCGGCCTCTGGCCGGAAACCCGCGAGCTGCATCCCTTCGGCGTTCTCGAGCTGACAGCGCCCGTGGCCGACAATCCCGCCGAGCAGAAGCACATCATCTTCGATCCCATCCCGCGCACTGCGGGCATCGATGCCTCCGCCGATCCGCTGCTTGAGCTGCGCGCCGCAATCTATCTGCTCAGTGGTCGCCGCCGCCGCGCCGCCCAGCTTGAGCCCGCGGCCAGTTAGGCATGCCGGGCCGCTCGCGGATTTGATTCGCTCCCGCGGGCGGCTCGGTGGTATCGTCGTATCCATCCAGCGCAGACGGATCGCGGCAAAGCCAACCGGGCAGACAGAGAGACAATTTTCTTGAGTGCAGGCTCGCCGCCGCGGGCCGGTTGCCGATCTATCTCTGGTGTGGGGCAGGGAAGAGCTTCATGGAGTAGTGCACGAGCGACTGCGAGGCGAAGCGTATGACCCAGTTCGATGATGCGACGGAGGCGAGCCGAGTGTTGACCCTGGAAGAGATCACGAGCCTGACCCAGGAGGGCGGCAAGCCCGCGGATACGCTGCTGAATGTGGTGGCCCTCATCGCCGCGCGCTTCCGCACTGAGGTCTGTTCGGCCTATCTGCTCGAGCCGGACCGCACGCATCTCGTGCTCGCGGCCACGCTTGGCCTGCATCCCAGTTGCATCGGTACGCTGCGTATGCCGCTGAGCGAGGGGCTGGCCGGCCTCGTCGCCGAGCGCGTCATGCCCGTCGCTGTCGCCGACGCGCCCAATCATCCCCGCTTCAAGTTTTTCGCCGACTCCGGCGAGGAGATCTACCATTCCTTTCTCGGTGTGCCGCTCATCGACCGCGGCATTCTCCAGGGCGTCCTCGTCGTGCAGACCAAAGACGCCCGCATCTTCCGCGACGGCGAGATTCGCATGCTCACCGAGGCCGCCAATCAGGTTGCGCCCGTCGTCAGCGAGGCCCGCACCCTCGACCGCTTCATCGCGCCCGCCCAGGAGCGCCTGTGGTCGCTGGCGCGCAACCTCTGGTGGTGCTGGGACCACGAGTGCGTCGCGCTCTTCCACGACCTCAATCCCACCCGCTTCCGCGAGCTGAATCAGAATCCCATCGCGCTGCTCAATGAGATGCCGCTCACGGAAATCGAGCGCCGCGCCACGGAGATGGCTCTGCACAGCCGCATCAATTACGTCTATCGCCGCCAGCAGGAGTATCTGCACGCCGACAACACCTGGGGCGCGGAGCACGCAGGCGTCCTGCGGCCCCGGCCCGTCGCGTACTTCTCCGCCGAGTTTGGCCTGCACGAGTCGCTGCCCATCTACTCCGGCGGTCTCGGCGTGCTTGCCGGTGACCACATCAAGAGCGCATCCGACCTCGACATTCCCCTCATCGGCATCGGCCTCTTCTACGGCCAGGGCTACTTTCTGCAGCGCCTCGACAAGACCGGCTGGCAGAAAGAGGAGTACGTCCAGACCGACGTGAATCAGTGCCCCATGCAGCCTGCAATCGGCAAAAATGGCGAGCCGGTCATCGTGGAGATTCAGACCCGCGGCGGCGTCATCCGCGCTAAGGTTTGGCGCGTCAAGGTTGGCCGGTGCGACCTGCTGCTCCTCGACTCGAACGTGGAAGGCAACGCCCCCGAGGATCGCGAGCTTACCTCGCGCCTCTACGGCGGCGACGGCCGCACCCGCATCCGCCAGGAGCTGCTGCTCGGCGTCGGCGGCTATCGCGCGTTGCGCGCCATGGGCATCTCGCCCGGCGTGCTGCATCTGAATGAAGGCCACAGCGGCTTCGTCGTGCTGGAGGCCATTCGCAGCCGCATGCAGGAAGAAGGCATGGACTTCATGACTGCAGCCAGTCAGATTCCCCGCGAGGTCATCTTCACCACGCATACGCCCGTGCCCGCGGGCCACGACCGTTTCGATCCCGAGCTCATTGAAGAGCACCTCGGTCCCCTGCGCGATCAGCTCGGCCTTTCGCAGGACGATCTGATGGGGTTCGGTCGCGTCCGCACCGACGATTATCAGGAGCAGTTCTGCATGACGGTTGTTGGCCTCAAGCTCTCCCGCCGCGCTAATGCCGTCTCCTCGCTGCACGGCGATGTCTCGCGCGCCATGTGGTGGGGCCTCTATCCCAGCAAGCCCGTCGATGCCGTGCCCATCGGCCACATCACCAACGGCGTGCATGTGCCCTCGTGGCTCGCGCCGCAGATGTACCGCCTCTACGACCGCCATCTCGGCGTCGGCTGGCAGGGACGCAGCGGCGCCGCGCGCACATGGGAAGGCATCGAAACCGTCGACGACGGCGAGCTCTGGGAGACGCATCTCGCGCTCAAGGCGCGTCTGCTTGAGTTCGTGCGCCGCCGCGCCTGCGAGCAGGCCGAGCGCCGCGGCGAGCCGCAGGAGACCCTGCAGAAGCTCGCCAAGATTCTCTCGCCCGACGCGCTCACCATCGGCTTCGCCCGCCGCTTCGCCACCTACAAGCGCGCCAACCTCATCCTCAAGGATATTGAGCGGCTCGCCGGCATGGTCAATGACGCCAAGCGCCCCGTCCAGTTCGTCTTCGCCGGCAAGGCCCATCCCCACGACGAGCCCGGCAAGCGCGTGCTCCAGCAGATCGCCGAAATGATGCGCGACGCCGAGTTCTCCGAGAAGTTCGTCTTCATCGAGGACTACGACATCAACGTGGGCCGCTTCCTGGTGCAGGGCGTCGATGTGTGGCTCAACAACCCGCGCCGCCCGCTAGAGGCCTCCGGAACCAGCGGCCAGAAGGTCGTGCTCAACGGCGGCCTCAACCTCTCCGTCCTCGATGGCTGGTGGGCCGAGGCCTATGACGGCCTTAACGGCTTCGCCATCGGCGCCGGCCGCACCCACACTGACATGGATGTGCACGACAGCCGCGATGGCGAGGACCTCTACCGCACGCTGCGCGATGAAGTGATTCCGCTTTACTACCAGCGCGACAGCGACGGCCTGCCCCGCGGCTGGATCAAGCGCATGAAGCGCACCATCCGCACCCTGGGCTGGCGCTTCAATGCCGATCGCATGGTGATGGATTACACGTCCAAGTGCTACATCCCGGCCGCCGGCGGAACCTCGAGCGAGATTCGCCCGCCCTGCTAGAGGCTCACGCCTCGGCGGGGGCCGCGGCCGTCGAGCCGCGCAGCACCAGGCTCGTTGAAACCAGGAACTCCCGCTGCATATTCGGGTTCGCCGCGTCCTCCGCCTGCTGGCGCAGCGCCTCGAAGGCCGCCCGCGCCAGGTCCGCCCGCGAAAGCCGGATCGTCGTCAGCGGCGGCAGCGTGAACTCGGCAAAGTCGATGTCGTCGAGGCCGATCACCGAGAGATCCTGCGGCACGCGCAGCCCCTTCAGGTACGCCGCGCGCAGCACGCCGATCGCGGTCATGTCATTCGAGCACAGAACTGCCGTGGGCTGCGAAGCCAGCGCCTGCAGCCGCTCGAATCCCGCCATGCCGCCCTTCAGCGTGTGGTCGCACTCCACAATCCACTTCTTCTGCAGGGGCAGCCCCACCGTGTCCATCACCGCGCGAAAGTCGTTCTCGCGCGTCATGGCGGAGTGAATCTTGTGCGGCCCGGCGAGGAATGCGATCTTGCGGTGTCCCAGGCTGGCAAGATGGTCCACCGCCGCGCGAATGCCCGTGGAGTAGTCCAGCAGGATCGTGCTCGTCTTCGGGTCTTCCAGCTTGAACTCGGCTAGTACCAGCGGAATGTCGTGAAAGGCGAGCTGGTCGAGCACCGGCTCTTCCTCGCCGAAGGTCAGCATCGCCACGCCCTCCACCTTGCGCTCGATCATGCGCCGCACGCAGGTGGTCAGGATCGCCGGGTCGCTGTTCGAGGAGCTGACCAGGATCTCGTACCCGTGCGCCACCGCGATCTCCTCGAAGCACTGGATCAGCTCCGGGAAAAAGGGGTTGGTGATGTTCTCGACGATGATGCCCAGGATGCGGCTCCGCCCCGAGACCAGGCTGCGCGCATGCGAGTTGGGAAAGTAGTTGAGCTGCTCGATGGCCTGCCATACCCGCTTCGACAGCCGGTCGCTCACCACCGGCGCGCCGTTGATGGTGCGCGAGACCGTGGCGATGGAAACCTTGGCCAGCGCGGCCACGGCGCGGATGTCGGGCGTTTTGTCGGTGGATTTGCGCGAGCTTTTTCGTGCCACGAGCCAGTCCTGGGAAGGAACCTGAATCAAGTACACATCAGGGTACAACATCGATTGCGGCCGGGGCGACATGCGTTTGCGGCAGTCCGCCCCGGCCGCTTTCTTTAGTACCGGTCCGCCATCAGCAGCCGCAGGTCGCGCAGGTTGTGTCCGGTGGGTCCGCTCACCACTGAGTCGCCCAGCGCCGTGAACAGCGGGCAGGCATTGAACGCATGCAGCGATTCCTCCGGGTCGAACCCGAAGGCATGAGCCCGTTCCACTGTTGTGGGGTCGGCAAGGGCTCCCGCGCTCTTCGTGTTGCCGTCAATGCCGTCAGAGCCCGCGCTCAGCACCGTCAGCAGCTCGTGCGGATGCTTCGCCAGCTCCAGCGCGCAGGCCAGCGCGAACTGCTGGTTGCGTCCGCCCGCGCCCGGCGCGCGATCCATCGTCACCGTCACCTCGCCTACCGAGATCAGGCAGAATCGCGGATGCCGCGCCCGCTGTTCGTGGAACCGCGCCAGCAGATACCGCGCTGCATCGGCATAATCCCAGTCGTCGCAGGAGTTGTCCACCGCCACCACGTAGCCAGCCTTCTCCGCCAGCGCCCGCGCGCTCTCCGCCAGGTCGTGGCTTGAGAGCAGCACCTCGTACACCGAATCGCGGAAGGCCTCGTTCTCGCCGCTCAGCGCGTCGGCCGTGGTCACCGTGCGCGCATGATTTGCATGATTCGCATGGTGTGCTCCCGGCCACGACAGCGAGGGCAGTGGCAGCTTGGCCGGCAGCGGCAGCCTGGGCAGAAATCCCGGCTTGCTGCTCTTGGCCCCCGGAGACTCCGGCAGGTCGTCGCGCTCGAAGAAGGTCCGCACGCTCGCCGGCAGCTTGTCCGCCAGCGCGTACTTCTCCACCACCGCGCGCGCATCGGCAACCGAAGTATGATCCGGCGAAGACGGCCCGGAGGCGAGCGCATCCAGCGAGCGCAGCGGCACATCCGGCAGCAGAACCGAGACCTGCATGGCCTCGGCCGCCGCAATCGCCAGCCGTCCGCCCTTCACCGCGGAAAAATGCTTGCGCAGCGTGTTGATATCGTTGATCGGCGCGCCGCTGGCCAGCAGCGCCCGGTGAAACTCCACCGTGTCTTCCAGGCTGATGGCCGGGTCCAGAGGCAGGTCGAACATCGCCGAGCCTCCGCCGGAGATCAGGAAGATCACCAGCGTGTCCTTCTTCGCCTTCCGCAGCAGCGCCAGCGCCGCCCGCGCCGCCTCGAACGAGTCCGAGTTGGGCAGCGGGTGTCCGCCCTCGAAGTAGCGGAACCGCCAGTTGCGCTTCTTCGGCATCTGGCTGGTGCAGCAGATGCCGCGCAGCCCCTTGCGCCGCTTCATGCGGTTCATCAGCACGTCCAGCATGGACGCGGCGGCCTTGCCGATCGCGAGCACGAACACGCGCTTGTACTCGGCGAGGTTGATCGTCTCCGGGCCGCTGCCATCCGGCAGCAGGCGGTGCATCGTGTTGCCTTCAAAACGCAGACGGCGGTCGAAGGCCGACTCGATATTGCATGCCTCCAGGGCTCCGGTAAAGATTTCAGTGGCTTCTGCGTGGAGAGAATCGAGAGCGGTATCGCTCACGGGCGTCATTTCAATTGCTCCATGAGCCAGCCGGCGACTATGTTCTGCATCGCCTCGAGCTGGCCGGCAAAAAAGTGATCGGCGCCGGGTAGGAGCACCAACTTTTTGGGTTCGGCCGTGGTGGCGGCCACACGTTCAAGGTCGTCCGCGGGCGCAAAGCCGTCGCGGTCACCGCTCAGGAAAAGTTTGGGAATCGTACAACCGGAAAGAAAGGAATAACGGTAGGAATGGCCTTCCGCCTGCAGCGGCAGGCCAAGCGCAACCAGTGCGCGCACATCGGTCTTCGCGGCATCGCTGCCGCAACAGGCCGTCAGCGCCATGGCTGCGCCAAAGCTGAAACCGGCTGCGACAACTGGCCTTTGATATTCGTTTTCAAGCCAGTGCAGCGCAGCCAGAACGTCTCCCGTCTCCGCCCGTCCATCGTGCGTGCCCTCGCTCAGGCCCGTGCCGCGAAAGTTGAATCGCAGCACCGGCCAGCCCAGCCCGAACTCCGGCGCGTTCAGCGCCTTCATCGCGTGGTACACCACCTTGTTGTGCAGGGTGCCCCCGCCTTGGGGATGGGGATGGCAGATCAGCGCGGTATAGGGAGCATCCGCGGAGCCCTCGTTCAGGAGAGCTTCCAGCCGGCCCGCCGGGCCGTTCAGATCGATACTGCGCAGCGTTGCACCGGCTTTTTGCGCCGGGACAACGGGTACGGATGAGGAGATCATTCCTCGGCCATTGTACGCGCAGCCGGAGCGCGCCGAACGCTGAAATTTCGCGCGATTTCATGCGAATAAATCGATCAAGTTCACCATGCGGCACGGCGCATGCAAGTGCCATGCAACCGCCATCGCCTCATTCCTTTGCGTGCGTGCGGGTAGGGTATTCTGGCAGCATCATGTCCCAGCCGCAGGCCATTGATCCTATTGATCCCATCAGGCTTACCCGCCAGCTCGTCGAGATCGAGTCCACCACCTACCATGAAGGCGCTGTGGGTGATTTTCTGGCCGGGTTCCTCTCCGGCCGCGGCTGGGACGTGGAGAAGACCCCAGTGTCCCAGCCCGCTAACAGCGGCACAAATGGTCCGCGTTGGAACGTCTACGGTGGCAGGGCTGGCCAGACCCCCGCTCTCGTCTTCTCCACGCACATGGACACCGTGCCGCCTTACGTCCCCTTCAGCGAGGACAACGAGTTCATCTATGGCCGCGGCGTCTGCGATGCCAAGGGCATCATCGCGGCGCAGATCGCAGCGGCGGAAGCTCTGCGCGCGGAAGGCTTCTCCATCGGCGTTCTCTATGTCTCCGGAGAAGAGCGCGACTCCGCCGGTGCCAAGGCCGCGAACCGCGCGCCCAAAGGCAGCCGGTATCTCATCAACGGCGAGCCCACCGACAACCGCATCGCGCTCGCGTCCAAAGGCGCTCTCCGCGTCTGCCTTCGCGCCTCTGGCAAAATGGCCCACTCGGCCTATCCCGAGCTTGGCGACAGTGCCATTCACAAGCTCGTCAAGGCTCTCGACCGTCTGCTCGCGCTCCCCCTGCCCGTCGATGCCGAAATCGGCGACACCACGCTCAACATTGGCCAGATTCACGGCGGCCACGCCCCTAACGTCATTGCCGACGAGGCCGAGGCTCAGGTGCTCATCCGCCTCATCGGTCCGTCGGAGCCTGTGCGCGCCGCCATCGTTGAAGCCGTCGGCGATCTCGTCGAAGTCAGCTTTACCCTCGACCTCAAATTCGTGCGTCTCCAGGCCGTCGAAGGCCTGCCCACCATGGTCGCCCGCTTCGCCACAGACATCCCCGAGCTCACCAACTGGGGAACGCCCGTGCTGCTCGGCCCCGGCTCCATTCACGTGGCGCACACGCCTGGAGAAAAGCTGTCGAAGAAGGAGTTGCTCGAAGCCGTCGAGCTCTACATCCAGGTGGGCCGCCGTCTGCTCGTCTGATTCCCCGCATCGAGCCTTCACTGAAAATTGACCCCGCTGCCGTCGTGTGCGTCTGCTATTCTTCCGCTGCCGATCCCCTACGACAATCTTTCCCCAGCGAGGTCACGCATGTCTGCTCCCATTACGCCTGAGCGCATCTTCCAGTTTGCCTGGGGGTACGCACCTCCGCTCATCCTCGAAGCGGCTCTTCAAAACAAGGTCTTCGATGTGCTCGATGCGGGTCCGATGAACCTGCAGCAGTTGAGCGAGGCCACCGGCGCATCCCTGCGCGGCCTCAGGGCCATCGTCAATTTCCTCGTCGGCATGGACTTCCTCTCCCGCGATGCGCAGGGCAACTTCGCCCTCACCCCGGAGAGCGCCGCATTCCTCGTCAGCACCAAGCCCAGCTTCCAGGGCGGCCTCATCAAGCACACCAGCAAGCAGCTCATCCCCAACTGGCTGCACCTCAATGAGGTCGTGAAGACCGGCAAACCCGCCGCCGCGGTCAATCAGGAAGGGCAGGGTGCCGCCTTCTTTCAGGAGCTTGTGCCGGAAATCTTCCCCATGAGCTACCCCGCCGCGCAGGAGCTTGCCGCGCACCTGAAGCTGACCGAAGGCTCCGCGCTCGATCTCGCTGCGGGCTCCGGCGTGTGGGGCATCGCGCTGGCTCAGGCCGCGCCCGCCCTCCGCGTCACCGCCGTCGACTGGCCCGAGGTCCTGCCCGTCACCCAATCCATCGTCGAGCGCTTCGGCCTCTCCGGCCGCTTCACCTTCAGCGGAGGCGACCTGCTCAGCGCCGACTTCGGCTCCGGCCACAACGCCGCCACCCTCGGCCACATCCTCCACAGCGAAGGCGTCGGGCGCAGCAAGGCTCTGCTCGCCAAAACCTTCGCCGCGCTGGCCTCCGGCGGCGTCATCGCCATTCAGGAGTTCCTCGTCACTCCCGACCGCACCGGCCCCGTGCAGGGCCTCATCTTCGCCGTCAACATGCTCGTCAACACTGAAGTTGGCGACACCTTCTCCTTCGAGGAAATCAGCGCGTGGCTGCTTGAAGCGGGTTTCGTCAATCCCCGCACCATCCCCACGCACGGCCCGTCTCCCATCATCCTCGCCACAAAACCATAGAGCGGCTTTTCTGAGGACGGCGCGCGCTCGCTGCACTCCGCGCCGTCCTTCCATCTGAAATCCATTCGCCACGCGGCCTTCTATGATGGAGGCAACAGGAGATTTGCATGAGCGCATCCGTGTACGACATTCCCGTCCACAAAATCACCGGAGAAGACGCGTCGCTCGCCGAGTTCAAAGGCAAGGTCGTGCTCGTCGTCAACGTGGCTAGCAAGTGCGGCCTCACGCCGCAGTATGAAGCTCTCGAAAATGTCTACGAGCAGTACCGCGGCCAGGGCCTGGTCATCGCCGCCTTCCCCGCCAACGACTTCAAGAGCCAGGAGCCCGGCACCAACGAAGAGATTCAGACCTTCTGCACCACCAACTACGATGTGAAGTTTCCTCTCTTCAGCAAGATCACCGTCGTTGGTCCGGAGAAGCATCCCCTGTACGCCGCGCTCATCGCCGCCCAGCCCAAAGCCGTCAGCGTCTCTGAAGTTCCCTTCGCGGAGAAGCTCCATGGCTACGGCATCGCCACTAATCCCGAGCCGGAGATTCTCTGGAACTTCGAGAAGTTTCTCCTGAGCCGCGATGGAGAAGTGGTCAAGCGCTTCGCTCCCGACACCGCCCCCGACGCCCCCGAACTCATCGCCGCCATCGAAGCCGAGCTCGCCAAAAGCTGACGCCGGGTGCCCCGGTCCCAGGCCTTTGGGGACCGGGGAGCCACGCAGCCAGCCAAGAAAGCGAAAGCCGCGCGAGCGAAGAGCGAGCATCCGCCGCACGCAGAGCCTGCTGCACCCCCGCTCCAGTATCCTCAGTTCATGTCTCACTCCGCTTCCCCCGCCAATCAGCTCGAGCATTCCGCTTCGTCCTATCTCCGTTCCGCGCGCCATCAGCCCGTGCAGTGGAACCCCTGGGGAGAAGCCGCCTTTGCCCGCGCGCAGGCGGAGAACAAGCCCATCCTCCTCGACATCGGCGCGGTCTGGTGCCACTGGTGCCACGTCATGGACCGCGAGTCCTACGAGGACGCCGAAATCGCCCGCATCCTCAACGACAACTTCGTCGCCGTCAAGGTCGATCGCGACGAACGCCCCGACGTGGACGCCCGCTACCAGGCTGCCGTCTCCGCCATCAGCGGACAGGGCGGCTGGCCCCTCACCGCCTTCCTCACGCCGGATGGCCGTCCCTACTTCGGCGGCACCTACTTCCCCCGCGACGACCGCTACGGCCGCCCCGGCTTCGGTCGCGTGCTGCTCACCATGGCCCAGGTCTGGCGCGACCGCCGTGACGAAGCCCTCGAATCCGCCGCCAGCGTCATGGCCGCCATCGAGCACAATGAGAGCTTCAGTGGCCGCGGCGGCGATCTCTCCCTCGCCCTCTCCGCCAAGCTCGCCGAGTCAGCCCTCAAGCAGTTCGATCCCCGCAACGGCGGCTTCGGCTCGCAGCCCAAATTCCCTCATCCCGCCGCCCTCGATCTGCTCCTGCAGCGCGCCGTCAACCACGGCAGCGCCGAGGCCGGCGAGGCCTTCGACGTCACCCTCGACAAGATGGCCCGCGGCGGCGTCTACGATCAGCTCGCCGGAGGCTTCCACCGCTACAGCGTCGATGAGCGCTGGGTCGTTCCCCACTTCGAGAAGATGCTCTATGACAACACCGAGTTGCTGCGCAACTACGTGCACGGCTTCCAGAGCCTCGTCCGTGGCGACTTCCGCCAGACCGCGCTCGAAATCGTCCAGTGGCTCAATGCCGTCCTGACCGACCGCGACCGCGGCGGCTTCTACGCCTCGCAGGACGCCGACATCAACCTCGATGACGACGGCGACTACTTCACCTGGACCCTCGACGAGGCCCGCGCCGTGCTCACCGCCGGCGAACTCGCCGCCGCATCGCTCTACTGGGACATCGGCGAGCTTGGCGACATGCACCACAATCCCGCCCGCAACGTCCTGCATCGCAACTTCACGGTGGAACAGGTCGCTGCAAGGATCGGCAGGTCATCCGAAGACACCAGCGCCCTCATCGACTCTGCGCATGCAAAGCTGCTCGCCGCCCGCCTGCAGCGCCCCACGCCCTTCGTCGATCAGACGCTCTACACCGGCTGGAACGCCATGGCCGTCACCGCCTGCTGCGAGGCCGCGCAGGTTCTGCGCCTGCCCCAGACTCGCGCCTTCGCCCTGCGCACCCTCGACCGCCTCCTTGCCGAAGCGCGCGACAGCGGAGGCAATCTCCGCCACGTCATCGCCTACCCGGACGGCCTCGCCCCCGCCGAGCCCATTCCCGCCACCCTCGACGATTACGCTTTCACCATCCACGCCTGCATCGACGGCTGGCTGGCCTCAGCGCAGATGCACTATTACACCGCCGCCATCCAGCTCGCAGACGCCATGATTGCGCGCTTTTACGATCGCACCGCCGGAGCCTTCTACGACTCCGCAACCGCTAAAGGCACTGCTCCGCTCGGCGCGCTCACCGCCCGCCGCAAGCCTCTGCAGGATGCGCCCACCCCTGCCGGCAATCCCACCGCCGTCTCCGCGCTACTGCGGCTTGAGGCTCTCAGCGGCCGCGCCGGGTATCGCGAGATCGCCGAAGACACCCTCGAATCCTTTGCCGGCATCGTCGAGCACTTCGGCCTTTACGTCGGCAGCTACGGTCTCGCCCTCGAGCGCCTGCTCAGCGATCCCATCCAGGTCGTCATCGTCGGCGAGGGCAAAGAAGCCGATCTGCTCGAAGCCACCGCCGTCTCCGGTTTTGCGATCAACAAAACCGTCATTCGCCTCGCGCCGCCCGAGCTGGCCGAAGGCAACCTCCCGCCCGCGCTCGCCGAGACCATCCTGCACGTGCCTGCACCGCAGAACGCGGCCGCATGGGCCCTCGTCTGCAAGGGCCGCATGTGTCTGCCACCTATCGCGGACGCCGACACGTTGCTCGACGCGCTCCATGCAAAGACGGTCTAGCTCGTCTCTCCGCTGAAGGGGTTCGTCTCCTGCGGCTTGATCGTCGTCGGATCGCGCGGCGCAGCCGCTGTCTGCGGCGCGCGAGAGGCCGCAGTGCCCGGCGCCACGCCATGCGTCCCCGCGCCCTTGTCCACAAATGCATTGAATACGCGGTTCGGGTCGCCCGGCAGCATGTGATTCTCTTCGAGCGCGATCCGTACCCGCCGCTGAAACTCCCGCATCGGCCCATACTGTTTGGTCGCCGCTGTCTTAAACACCACCGGGAAGATCAGCTGCGAGCCCTTCATCGAGTCCATGCCCAGAATCTGCGGGTCGGCCACGAACACATCCTTGAACTGCTCGCTCGTCCGCACCTCCATCGCAATCGACTGCAGCAGCTTCAGCACCTTGTCCGGATTCGCCGAGAAATCCACGCTCACATTCATCGTCGCCACGGAGAAGTCCGCGCTCTGGTTCGCCACCGTTGTAATCTGAGAGTTCGGAATCACATAGAGCGTGCCGTCGGCTCCGCGCACCGTCGTCTTGCGCAGCGTCATCGACTCCACCACGCCCGTCAGTCCGGCCAGCGTCACCGTGTCGCCTACATTGAACTGGTCCTCCACCAGGATCAGCGTGCCGTTCAGCATGTCCTTCACAATGTTCTGCGCCGCCAGGCCAATGGCCACGCCCGCAATCCCGGCCGAGGCCAGCAGCGGCCCCATGTTCACACCCACCGCATCCAGAAACTGCAGTCCCACAATGGACCCGACAATCGCCAGCCCCGTGGTGCGAACCACTCCGGCCAGCGTCTTCACCTGCGCTACCCGTCCCCGGCTGGCCGCGTGCCGCTCCGCCACGGTAATCATCCGCGCGGTAATCATCTTCAGCAAGCGGTTGAGAACAAATGCGATGATCGCAACCGCCACCAGGTGCGGCAGCTTGGTGCGGACAAACTCCTGGGCGTCTCCAGCCCACTCGTCCATCACCTTGCCCATGAATCGGCCGTCGCTCAGGACTCCCATCCAGCCAGCCACGGTAAAAGGGTGCATACGAACGCTCCTGTTTCTATCTATACTGTGCGCAGCCGGGTGCAGGCCCCGCTCCTCTTCAGAAAAACTCCTCAGGCCGTGCGCCGGTGTTTTCCCATCTCAGTCGCTGGGAGGTTCCTATGCGATCCAAATCACCTGCAGGCACACATCGCGCCGCGCGCGGCATTGCGCGCCGCCGTTCACCCAGATTGGCGCGAACCGCCGCTATCGTGTTGTTCGCCACGTCGGCTCTGCTCGCGGGCTCGGCTCAGGTTGGCCAGGACCCGCCAACGGCAGGCCCGGAACGCCCCTACATCATCCCCTCGGCCAATCCCATGCCCGACAAGAATGCGCAAATGCAGATGCGCCAGCAGCAGGACAAGCAGCAGAACTTCGAGGCCGCCAACACAGAGCGCAAGCGCCAGTTGAGCGAGGATAGCGCCGAGCTCCTTACTCTTGCCATCTCGCTCAAGGCCGAGGTCGATAAAACCAACAAGGACACGCTCTCACTCAACATCATCCGCAAGGCCGACGAGATCGAGAAGCTGGCCCACGCCGTCAAGGAAAAGATGAAGCTCACCATCGGCGGCTGATGCGCCGCCGGCAGCATGCAAGGACAGCCGATGCGGGCAGGAGACACATCCTCGGTCGTGTGGCGCGGGATCGCGGCGAGCCTTTGCCACGCGATCCTCGGCTGCGCGGCTTTGATCGTCGCCCTGACCTCTGCTGCCGCCCTGCACGCGCAGAATGTGCCGCCTCCGCCGCCGCCCCATCCCATCATCATCCCGCTGGCCAACCGCCTGCCCGACGCCAATGACCAGATGGTGATGCGCGAGGCCGCTAGCCAGCACCAGAACTTCGAGGCCGCCAATGCGCTGCGCTTCAGGCAGATTAACGACGACACCGCCAAGCTGTTGATCCTCGCGCAGGATTTGAAAGCCAAGATGAGCGCTCTGGGCAAAAAGCCCGTGCCGGAGCGGCTCCAGCGCGAGGCCGCCGTCATCGAGCTTTTAGCCCACGACATTCAGGCCCGCATGGTCCTCACGGTTCATGCGGATTGACCCGGCCATAAACAGCAGCCCGCTGCCCGCGCACTCATGAGCCAGATGGCAAAACAAGGACCGGCAAAGCACGCTGCCCAAAGGGCAGCCCTCGCCGCACTGTTGTTTCTTGTCGCGCTGGCCCCGGCACCGGCAGGCCAGCTCAGTCCGCCCGCGCCCTTCAATCAGCACGCCCGCAATCCCCTCGATGAGCCGGACACCGGCGATCCGATCATGCGCGAGCGCCAGGTGCGCGCCCTCAACGCCGCGCGGCAAAAATCCCTCGTCGCCGATACCGATAAGCTGCTCAGGCTGGCCCGCGAGCTGAACACGGAGATCGCTACCTCCAGTGAATCCGCCCTCACGCCCATCCAGGCCCGCAAGCTCGCCGAGATCGAAAAGCTGGCCCACAGTGTCAAAGACAAGATGAGCGACGCCAGCGTCGGCGCTCCCTCCGCTCCCGAAATGCTTTCCCCCTATTCACAGTGAACTCCCTCCGAGCCGGGAGTTACAATCAAAGCGGGTGGAACCAGGACGCTCCGCCCGTCCGGGAGTGAAGGGAAATGGGACTTGCGGTTTCCACGGCGCGTGTGCCGAACTCGGAGGTCACTGAAGGCAGCCTTACCCCACAAAAACTTGTCGACTTCTACCGGCTGATGTTCCTTTCCCGCCGCGTGGACGACCGCGAAATCCTTCTCAAGCGACAGCAGAAAATCTTCTTCCAGATTTCCGCCGCGGGCCATGAGGCTCTGCAGGTCGCAGCGGGACTCGTTCTGCGTCCCGGCTACGACTGGTTCGTACCCTACTACCGCGACCGCGCTCTCTGCCTCGCCCTCGGCGTCACGCCCGAGGACATGTTCCTGCAGGCCGTCGGCGCCGCCACGGATCCCGCCAGCGGCGGCCGCCAGATGCCCACCCACTGGAGCAGCCGCGCTCTTCACATCGTCAGCACATCGTCCTCCACCGCTACCCAGGTGCTCCACGCCGTCGGCGTTGCCGAGGCCGGCCGCTACTTCAGCCATCATCCTGAGGCGGCCGCCAAAGCCGAGGGCGACTACCGCGCCTTCCACGACGTTGAGTTCCACGGCGACGAAGTCGCCCTCACCTGCATCGGCGAGGGAGCCACCTCGCAGGGCGAGTTCTGGGAGGCCCTCAACACC
>DASZRQ010000011.1:0-5818 GCA_035549115.1 Occallatibacter sp.
CTCGCGCCGGTCGCGCAGCGAGGGCAGCCGCAGGTTCACGACATTCAGCCGGTAGAAGAGGTCCTTGCGGAAGGTGCCTTTCTCGACCATCGCCGCCAGGTCGCGGTTGGTGGCGGCCACAATCCGCGCCTTGATCGGCACGCGGTGCGTTGCGCCCACTGGCCGCACTTCTTTCTCCTGCAGCGCGCGCAGCAGCTTGGCCTGCAGGTCCAGGGTCAGCTCGCCAATCTCATCCAGAAATACCGTGCCGCCCTCGGCCGAAACCAGCAGGCCGTCCTTGGTGCGGTTGGCCCCCGTGAAGGCCCCCTTCACAAACCCGAACAGCTCGCTCTCGATCAGCGTGGGCACCAGCGAGCCGCAATCCACCGGCAGAAAGGGCTTCTCGGCGTTGGGCCCATAGGCGTGGATGGTCCGTGCCACCAGTTCCTTGCCCGTGCCGCTCTCGCCCAGGATCAGGACTGGATGCGTGCTCTGCGCCACCTTGGAAAGGATGCGGTAGAGCTTCTCCATCTCCGCTGAGCGGCCAATCATCGCGCCCAGCCCCTGGCTCCGCCGCAGTTGTTCGCGCAGCCGCCGGGCCTCGGCGTCGGCGTTGTGCCGCGCGGCGGCGCGGTCCAGCACCGTCGAGAGCTCATCGATGGCGAAGGGCTTGGTTAGGTAGTCCGAGGCTCCGCAGCGCATCGCCTCCACGGCGGCGTTCACGCTGCTCGATGCGGTCATGGCGATCACCGCGATCTGCGGATACAGCAGCTTGACCTCGGAGATCAGCTCCAGCCCCTGGCTCGAGCCAAAGGGCAGGTTCACCAGCAGGATGTCCGTGGCATGAGCGCGCAGCAGGCTGCGTGCATGGTTCATGTCCCCGGTGCCGTCCACCTGGTAGCCCAGGCTGGCCGCGATCTCCGTGCAGGCCGAGCGGACGGCGGCGTCGGCATCCACCACCAGCACATGCAGGTTGGCAGGCTGCTCCGCGAATGGGGAAATCGGCTCCATGGCCTTGAGCTGAAAGACTGTTTCGAGCATAGTATCTTGCCTCTCCGTTGCAAAGGGTGTGGTATGCCGCGCCAGTCTCGGGCTAGTCGCCCCGGACAGGCAGTTCGATCCGGAAACATGCCCCCGAGGGAGCACTCCGGGTTGCGCGGATCGTTCCTCCGGCCGACTCCACGATCGAGCGCGTGATCGCCAGGCCCAGCCCGCGATGGTGGCCTTTCCAGCCGCGCCGTGCCGCGTCCGCAGTGCCATGCGCCGTAAAGCCCGGCTCGAAGATCCGTTCGACCAGTTCAGGGGCGATGCCGGGTCCGTTGTCCTCGACCGTCAGCAGCAGCCTGCGCTCCGGCCCGCGCCCGATCGGGCACGGCATCTCGCGCAGCGTCAGCAGCAGCCGTCCTCCGCCGGGCATCGCCTCCACGGCGTTTTTCAGCAGGTTCACCAGAATGCGGGTCAGGTCCTCGTTGGAGAGCTGCACCGGAAGCGCCGCGCCGTCGATGTCCAGGCATACCTCGACGGAAGGCCCCGCCAGCGCGCTCAGCAGCCCATGGCCTGTTTCGAGCTCAAAGGCCAGGTCGCCGACTGGTGTCTCCGGCAGCACGCCCGGCGCGGCCAGGCTTCGTCCGCTCCGGCTGCGGGCAGTTTCCCGGCGCACCTGCGGGGCGGGCAGTTCTTCCTGCCCCGGCTGCGGCGTCGCGGGCAGATGCGACAGCTTCTCAACCAGCCTGCGGCTGGCAGCGGCCAGCACGCGCAGCTCGACGCCATAGTGGCCGAACTCGGGTGTCAGCACTCCCGGCTCCTGCAGCAGGTCGCAGTAGAGTTCGAGTGCCGTGACCATGTTGCGCGCATCGTGCGCCAGGCTGGCCAGGTTTTCCCCATCCCGGTCCAGCATGCGCAGCAGAGTCTCCGTCTGGCACGCGCCGGATATCTCCCGCGCGAGGACCTCAGCCGTGTGCATCGGCAGCATCTCCCTCTCCCTCTGTCCGGCCGGTGTACAGTCGGGCCTGTGGAGAACACGTCTCCGGCCCATTTCCGGTCTGACCCCCATGCCTTTCTCCCATCACGAAACGCGTGTCTATTTGGTTCCTGGCACCTGAGAATGCGCGTAATTGGATTGCTTGTGGATACAGCATGACCGCATTCCGTCTCTGGGAGTTGTCCTTTTCTAGTACACGTCGCGTGCCAAACTAGAACGATCTAATTAAGAGATTGATAAGGATGGAGTTAGATCGGCCAGCCTGCGCGTATACAGGCAAAGCGGCACAGGTCCAAGAGTCCTGAAACAGGAATTGCTGTTTCCTTAAGGTAACTTTACCTCTTGAAAATCAATCAGTTGCGAACATGTCCCGAATCGGGTCCAATGAAGGCCAAAATCCCGTATCGGAACGGTCATTTCTCCTGCCGAAATGCGTGGACCCATTCCCGTACAATCTCCCCATGGCTCAGACCCTTCCGGCCTTCTTCCGTCCCGGCGGCCGCACCGCCGGCCAGCTTCGCCCGCTTACCCTCACCCCCGGCTTTGTGCAGACTGCCGAAGGGTCGGTTCTTGTCTCCTTTGGAAACACCCGCGTGCTCACCAACGCCACCATCGAGCAGGGCGTTCCCGGCTGGCTGCGCAACTCCGGCAGGGGCTGGGTCACGGCCGAGTACGCCATGCTGCCCCGCTCCACCGTCACCCGCACCCCCCGCGAGAGCGAGCGCGGCAAGATCGGCGGCCGCACCCATGAGATTCAGCGGCTCATCGGTCGGAGCCTGCGCTCCGTCATCGACATGCAGGCTCTTGGCGAGCGCACCGTCATCCTCGACTGCGACGTGATCCAGGCCGATGGCGGCACGCGCACCGCGGCCATCACCGGCGCGGCCGTGGCCCTGGCGCTCGCCCTCGACGCGCTGGTCAAGGCCGGCACGCTCAAGGCTTCGCCGATGAAGCAGCTCGTTGCCGCCACCTCGGTCGGCATCGTCGGCGGCACGCCGCTGCTCGACCTCTGCTACGAGGAGGACTCTCAGGCCGAGGTCGACATGAACGTGGTGATGACCGAGGACGGCGGCCTTGTCGAAACCCAGGCCACGGCGGAGAAGGGAAGCTACTCCCGCGCCCAGCTCAACAGCCTCATTGATCTGGCTGAGGCCGGCCTCAAGGAGATCTTCACCGCGCAGCGCGCCGTGCTGGCGCTGTAGTGGTGCATGACTAGCCAGTAAATCTGGTAATCTCGACTTTTGAGTGAAGGGCATTGGCAGAGGCGAATTGCAATGCGAGAAATAAGTAACAGTCTGCTTTATGGTGACAATCTACCGGTCATGCGTGAAAGGATTGACGATGAATCCGTGGATCTTGTCTATCTTGATCCGCCCTTCAATTCCGATCTAAACTACAACGTCCTTTTCAAAGCTGACGGACTGCATTCGGATGAAGCTCAGGTGACAGCATTCAAAGACACTTGGACTTGGGATGCGGCAGCGCAGGCTGCCTTTGACGAATTGCAGCACGTGCGCAATCCAACTTTGGTCAGTTTCATCAATGCGCTTGATTGTGCGTTGGCACGAAGTCCGATGCTTGCTTACCTTGTAAATATGGCTTTGCGCATCGTCGAGATTCATCGGGTCTTGAAGCCGACTGGGTCTGCGTATCTGCACTGTGATCCAACTGCGAGCCATTACCTGAAGATGATCATGGATGCTGTTTTCTGGCCGACGAATTTTCGCAGTGAAATCGTTTGGCGCAGAACGGGGTCGCACAATAAAGCGAGACGATGGGCACCCATTCACGATGTAATCCTGTTTTATACCAAGAGTAACGAGTACACGTGGACCCACCCGCGCAGGCCATACATGCTCGGGCATGTCAAAGATAATTTTGTTGAAGAGCCTGGCGGTGTCTACAAGACCAACTATTACGGCAATGTTCTAACGGGATCGGGAACGCGTGGAGGAGAATCAGGCAAGCCATGGCGAGGTTTTGACCCAACGGCCAAGGGCAGACACTGGGCTGTTCCTGGGAAAATCTGGGATGAAGCTGGTATCGACCCTACCGGTTTGACTCAGCATCAGAAACTTGATCTGCTCTTCGACAAGGGCTTTATCACCATTACCGATGGAGAAGCTTGGCCCATGTATGAGCGAACGATTGCTACAAATGATGGCCCAGCGGCTCCGGACATGTGGGCCTATCAGCCCTATACGGAGGGCACCGTCTTCGGTACGGAGCATGGAATCGATGCCGATGTGCGCTGGCTCAGCCCTCAAGATGCCGAGCGATTGGGTTACCCGACACAAAAGCCGCTCGGGATTCTAAAGCACATTCTCAATGCATCAAGCCGCCCAGGCGACTTGGTTTTGGACCCCTTCTGCGGCTGCGGAACAACCATTGAGGCTGCGCAGATTCTTGCACGCCGGTGGATTGGAATTGACATATCTCCTTTCGCGATCGAACTAATTCGGAGACAGCGACTTGAAGGTGCATTTCCTCATCTGAGAGCCGGCGTTGATTACAGGATTGAAGGGCTCCCGACTACCATCGAGGGTGCTCGCATGATGGCGGAGCAGGACAAAGATAGGAAGGCATTCGAGATTTGGGCCGTATCCAAGGTCGATGGGATTCCAAATGACAAGAAGGGTGCGGACAAAGGCATTGATGGGCGGATACCGTTTAGGCCTGACGGGAAGACCACTAAGTTCGCGGTGGTCTCAGTTAAGAGCGGCAAACTGAAGCCCGACGATGTGCGCGCACTGGTCAGCGTCGCAAAGCGAGAAGCGGCCTCTTCGCTGGGATTTGGCGTATTGGTCGTCTTGAATGCGCCGACGCCTGGAATGAAGGCAGATGCCGCATCAGCTGGAACTGTTGAAATGCACGGAAATCGATATCCGCTTGTGCAGATTCTGACGGTCGAGGAAATTCTAAAGGGGAAGAAACCCCACCTACCTCTTGTCGATCCCAGCATCGGTTACGGCAAGAAAGCAAATCTGGCCAATATGCAAGGTTCGCTCTTATAGGCATCGCAAACCAGATATAGTTTGCACTGCTCATAAGATGTTCTTACTAGTTGCCAGCTGACTACATCAACTTAACTTTTACGCAACTTCCGTCTGCCTCCGCGAATCAGAACTAGCAGGAAGGGGAAGTGTCTTTCATGTCTCACGACGCCGACCTGCGCCAGCACCTCGTCGACCTGCTCACCGGCAGCCACGCTCACGCCGGCTTCAATGCCGCGGTCAAGGACCTGCCCGCCGAGCTGCGCGGCAAGCGGCCCAAAGGCGCAGACCACTCGCCCTGGGAGATTCTCGAGCATCTGCGCATTACCCAGAACGACATCCTCGAGTTCTCCCGCGACCCCAACTATCATTCGCCCGACTGGCCCAGCGGCTACTGGCCCGCGAAGCCCGAACCGCCCGACGAGCATGCCTGGGAGAAGAGCGCGCGCGCCTTTCGCCGCGACCTGAAGGCGATGTGCGCTCTCGTCACCGGCGAGGCGAACGATCTGTATGCCAAGTTTCCCTGGGGCGACGGCCAGACGCTGCTGCGCGAGGCGCTGCTGACCGCCGACCACAATGCGTACCATATCGGCCAGCTCATTCTGGCGCGCAAGCTGCTGGGAGCATGGAAGTAAGCTCGTTCCGTGCGCGAGGTTTCGTTGCCGCGCCGCGTTTTTCGCTGTGTTCCAGGACACAATTCGGCGCACCGATCTCTGCTACCATAAAAAGCGATCAGAGTTCCCGCGCCCGCACGGCTGATGTCCGCCCCGCAGGGCCTACGCGCACCGGCTGCGGGCACCCAACCCAAAGGAGAATTCCTATGCCTCTCGTTTCCATGCGGCAGCTCCTCGACGAGGCCGCCAAG
>DASZRQ010000012.1:0-12040 GCA_035549115.1 Occallatibacter sp.
GCGGCCATCATGGCCTTGATGTCGTGCTTGGCCTCGCCTTTGGGGTCCGCCAGCGGCACCTTGATGATGGGCGCGCCGACGATCTGCGCGGCCCACATGGGCGCTTCATAGCCGGGATCGGCGATCACCAGCGGCTTGTCCTTGCCCGTAAAGGCCAGCACCGTATAGTGCAGCGGCTCGGTGGAGCCGGCAAAAGGGATCACCGATTCGGGATCGAGCCCTTCCTGCTTGGCGAAGATCTCCGCCGGCTCGTCCTCCAGAGGGAAGAGATAGCGCCCGCCCCTGGGAATGATGTCCACCATCGCCTTGCGCGCGGCATCGCAGGGGCCCATCGGGTTCTCGTTGGCGTCGATATGGATGCCGATGTTGGGATCGGAAAAGTGCGGCCTCGCGGCCATTGCCAGGCGCGGCTCTGTGAGCAGAGGCAGGCTGGCCAGCGCCGAGGCTCCGGCGGCATAGCGGAAGAAGGAACGGCGGGAGAAGCCACTACAGGCAACAGGGTCTTCAGACGGATGCATGGGAAAGGCTCCTTGTGGGGTGAATAGGCGCTGCGGAACCCTGCGGTCTGCCTGGGGAGGCGGCCGATTGCTGATGTGCAGGGTAGAAGGATTGGGAAGAGGAATGCCCCATAACACAAAGTAGCTTCGATAAGCGGGGAAGACAAGGGAGAAACGCATGAGGATTGCGTGCAAAACACGCCAGCATGGCCCGTGCGCCGGGATCTGACGCCGAAGGGAATGCAATTGTGATAGACTCCTTTCGGTAAACGCTTACTCGATGGGATTTGCCTCGAAATTCAACTCCGGACAGCGCTTCTTCGGCAGGGACTGGTCCCCGGCTGCGCACTGCCGGCGCCGCAACTGTTTCCGGCTTGACAAGTTTTGCAGTAAAGCCATTTACTAAGGTGCGGAAGTCCGGCCGGCATGGCGGGCATCTCCACCCCACCATCAGGTGATGTAATGCTCGCATCGGTTTCACCGTTTTCCGCCGCAGCCACGGGAGTCCATGTGCCTGCGCTTCTCGCCTTGAACGTAGCTCCGCTTGCCCGCCTCAGCGTGCTCGATATCCTCGTCATCGCGATCTACTTCGTGATGGTGATCTGGATCGGCTTCTACCTGAAGGGCCAATCGAACACCAGCGAAGAGTTCTTCATGGCCGGCCGCGAGATGACGGCCTGGATCGCCGGCCTGAGCTTCGTCTCCGCCAACCTGGGCTCGCTCGAACTGATGGGCTGGGCCGGCTCGGCCTACCAGTACGGCATTCTGGCCGCGCACTGGTACTGGATCGGCGCGATTCCCGCCATGCTTTTCCTGGGCATGGTGATGATGCCTTTCTACTACGTGTGCAAGACGCACTCCGTGCCCGGCTACCTGAAACTGCGCTACGGGCAGGGCGCCAGCGTGGTGGCGGCCATCTCCTTCGCTTTTATGACCGTGCTGATGAGCGGCGTGAACATGTTCGCCATGGCCGTGGTGATGAAGGTGGTGCTGGGCTGGGATCTGAACTTCTCGATCATCGTCTCTTCGCTGGCCGTGGCGGCGTATGTGGCTCTGGGCGGGTTGCGCTCGGCCATCTTCAACGAAGTGCTGCAGTTCATGCTCATCTGGGGCGGCGCGCTGCTGGTGCCGATTCTGGGCCTGGTGGAGACCGGCGGCTGGAACGGCTTCAAAGCCAAGCTGGCGCATAACATCTCCACCGGACTTACGGCCTCGGGCGATTACACGCACATGTGGCGCTCCATGGGGCACTTTGCCGACAATCCCATGGGCATTCACTGGACGGGCATCGTCTTCGGACTTGGCTTCGCCATCAGCTTCGGCTACTGGACGACGGATTTCCTCGTTGTGCAGCGCGTGCTGGCCGCGCACAACCTGCGTTCCGCGCGCATGGCTCCGGTCATTGGCTCCTTCTTCAAGATGGCCGTGCCGTTCATTGTCATTCTTCCCGGCCTGCTGGGACTGGTCGTGCTCAAGAATCCTGACGGCAGCCTGATGCACCTGGTGGGTGAGAACCAGGTGAACGCCATGCACCCCTACAGCTACAACGAGGTGCTTCCGCTGATGCTGGTGCGCTACTGCGCGCCCGGCCTGCTTGGCCTGGGCATCACGGCGCTCATCGCCGGATTCATGAGCGGCATGGCAGGCAACGTGAGCGCCTTCTCTGCCGTGTGGACTTACGACATCTACCAGCCCCTGATCAGGAAGAACGAACGCGATGAGCACTATGTGTCGGTGGGGCGCTGGGCCACGATTCTCGGCGTGATCATCTCCATTGGCACAGCGTATCTGGTGATGCGATCCGCAGGCATCATGGACTATGTGCAGGCTCTGTTCAGCTTCTTCATCTCGCCGCTGCTGGGCGTGGTGCTGGTGGGCATGTTCTGGAAGCGGGCGACGAAGGCCGGCGGCTTCTGGGGCCTGCTGCTCGGTACGCTGACCTCCATTGGCCTGTGGGCATGGGTCAAGCTGGTTCCCTCGGCGCTGCGCTACGTGGCGCTCTCGACGGATGCCAAGGCCATGGCCGAGGATATGTATCGCGCTCTCTGGAGCGTGATTGTCGCCATGAGCGTGAACGTGATCGTCAGCCTCTGCACCAAGCCCAAGCCGCTCGCCGAGCTGAACGGCGTGGTCTACGGCGCAACCAAACTGCCCGAGGAAGAGCCGGTTCCATTCTTCAAGAACGAATGGTTCTGGTGTGTGATCGCCATCGTCGCGTTCTTCGCGCTCAACATTTACTTCTGGTAGAAGGGGAGCATCCAATGCATTCTTCCGGAATCTCGATCTGGTTTTTTATCGGCATACTACTCACGGTTTACGGCGCACTGATCCTGGGCTACGGCATCTATGAGCTTGCCACCGGCCATCTGGCGCATGTCGTCCTCGCGGATCTGCATGCGCCGGTATGGTGGGGCGCGATGATGCTGGCCCTTGGCCTTTTTTATGATGTGCGCTTTCGCCCGGGCCGCAACGGTTAGATATTCACTGCGGCATAGAGGAGCTTGAAGACCATGGCATCGCAACGGACCATGACATTTGGCGTCGTCGTCGGCAACCGGGGATTCTTTCCCGATCACCTTGCCAAGACCGGCCGCGAGGAGATTATCGCCGTTCTGCAAGCTGCGGGCGCAAAGGCGATCGTCCTGAGCCCGGAAGAATCAAAATACGGCGCGGTGGAAACCTATACAGAGTCGCAGCGCTGCGCGGAGCTGTTCAAAAAGCATGCCGACGAGATCGACGGCATTATCATCACGCTGCCGAATTTTGGCGAGGAGCGGGGCATCGTCGATGCCATCCGGCTCTCGGGACTGAAGGTTCCGGTGCTGGTGCAGGCCACGCCGGACCGCTCCGACAACATGACCATCGCCGTGCGCCGCGACAGCTTCTGCGGCAAAATGAGCGCCTGCAACAACCTGATGCAGTACGGCATCCCCTACTCGCTCACCACGCTGCACACCGAAAGCCTGTCATCGTCCGAGTTCAAGGCTGACCTCGAGTGGTTCTCGCAGGTTTGCCGCATCGTGAAGGGACTGAAGAATCTGCGCATCGGCTCCATCGGCGCGCGGCCGACGGCCTTCAATACCGTGCGCTACTCCGAGCGCATTCTGGAGACGAGCGGCATCACCGTCGAGACCCTCGACCTCTCCGAGATCTTTGGCCGCATCAACCGCATGAAGGATAACGACGATGCCGCGCAGGCCAAGCTGGCCGCCATCAAGTCGTATGTCTCGACGAACGGCATCTCCGATGCTGCCCTGCTCAAGATGGCCAAGCTGGGCGCGGTCATCGACGGATGGATGAAACAGGCGCATGTCACCATCAGCGCCGTGCAGTGCTGGACCTCGATGGAGGAGTTCTTCGGCGTCGTTCCCTGCACCATCATGAGCATGATGTCGAACGAACTCATCCCCTCGGCCTGCGAAGTGGATGTGCCGGGCACGCTGAGCATGTACATGCTCGCTCTGGCCAGCCAGACGCCGAGCGCGCTGCTGGACTGGAACAACAACTATGGTTCGGACCCGAACAAGTGCGTCTGCTTCCACTGCTCCAACCTGCCCAAGCACTTCTTCAAGGATGTCCGCATGGACTATCAGGAGATCATCGCCGGCACGGTGGGCAAGGAGAATACCTTCGGTACCTGCGTGGGCCGCGTGAAGGCCGGCGTGATGAGCTATGCGCGCTACTCCACGGACGACCGCAACGGTATTGTGCGCGGCTACACCGGCCCTGGACATTTCACCGACGATCCCCTTGAGACCTTTGGAGGCGCGGGCGTGGTGGAAATTCCTCAGCTCCAGAAGCTGCTGCGCTACATTTGCCGTGAGGGCTTCGAGCACCATGTCGCCGCCAACTTCAGCGATGTATCGAAGGCCATTCACGAGGCCGCGCGCTATCTCGGCTGGGAGAGCCACTATCACCCGGCGCTTGAGGAGTAGTCCAGACTGGCACAGATTTTCCGGGCGCCGAATGCACCTGCCGGCGCCCATTTTATTTTGGCCATTTAAGTTAGTAAGAGCAGCGGAAAGGGAAGTGCGCAATGGCGAAGCGGATTGGGAAAAGTCTGGTGGTGAATGGAACCACGATTGTGGCCGAGGATGCATGGAACGCGGAGCTTGAGGCGAAGCAGGCAAAACTGGTGGAGTGGCTGCGCGCGGAGAAGCTGGCCGGCGTGCTGTTGCGCCGCAATGAGAATGTTGCCTGGGTCACAGGCGGCGCCGTGGAAGTCCGCGTGCTCACACCCGCCGAGACGGGCGTCGCATCCATTCTCGTCACCGCCGAGGGGAAGCGCTATTACTTGACGACCGAGAATGAAGCGCCGCGTCTGCACGATGAGGAGTTTGGCAAGCTCGATTTCGAGCCGGTCGTGTTTCCGTGGTTCGCCGACGATACCAGTGCCGCTGCCGCCCGCCTGGCAGGCGGCCCGCTCGGCTCAGACACGCCGCTCGAAGGCGCAAAGCTCATCAATCTCTACCCGCT
Organism: Occallatibacter sp.; assembly: GCA_035549115.1. Classification (GTDB taxonomy): domain Bacteria; phylum Acidobacteriota; class Terriglobia; order Terriglobales; family Acidobacteriaceae; genus Telmatobacter. The sequence continues at coordinate 4,974 of DASZRQ010000012.1, forward strand.
GCGCGCCGCGCTCGCCGATTCAGAGATCGCCCGCTATCGCTGGCTGGGCGCGGAGACTGCCGATGCCGTCGTTGAATCGCTGCATGAGGTCGAGCCCGGCCTCAGCGAATACGACCTTGAAGCCATCACCGCGGCCAACCTGCTGCGCCGCGGCATTCAGCCTACGGTTTATCTCTATGCCGTCGATCAGCGCATCTTCAGCTACAAGCACGCCGTTCCGCGCGGCGCACGGCTCAAGCAATATGGCATGCTGAATCTCTGCACGCGCAAGTGGGGCCTCGCGATTTCCATCACGCGCTTCATTCACTTTGGCGCGCTGCCTGCGGAACTTGCCGCGCGCTTCCAATCCGCGGCCAATGTGAATGCTGTCCTGCTCGATGCGACACGGTCCGGCGCGACTTCAGCCGCGCTCTATCGCATGGCGCAACAGGCCTATGCCGCCGAGGGATTTCCCGGCGAGGAGCGACTGCATCACCAGGGAGGCGCCACGGGCTACTTTGAACGCGAGTGGGTTGCCACACCGGAGGGCGCAGAGACCGTTGTCAGCCCGCAGGCTTATGCGTGGAATCCGAGCATTCGCGGCGGCAAGGCCGAGGATACGGTGATCGTGAGCGGCGACAAGCTCGAATGGCTGACCTCTACGCCGAGCCTGCCCGTGCTTGAGTCCACGGTGAATGGCCGCGTCTACCGTGCGGCTGGAGTGCTGGTGAAGTAGCGCTAAACTGATGCGTCTGCGGGCTGAAGCGTGAGCCGTGCCGTGAGCACAATCAGCGCCACCCACAGCGCGTCAGCGCCCAGCAGATGGGCAATCTGCAGCCAGACAGGCGCAAGCAGCGTCACATCCAGCACACCCAGGATGTACTGCGCCGCCAGCAGCACCAGAACCACTGCAGAGAGCACCCGGTTGTCCCAGTACGCGCTGCGCCGCGCCGCGCGCACCAGCAGCCAGATGAGAAAGATGCTCGCGAGGAACGCAATCGTCGGATGCGTCCACCGCCAGCGCACCAGCCACTCGCCGCCGGAAGAGAAATCCTGCGTCAGGGCCGTGCGCAGAGACTGAGCGGGAAAGAGCGTATCGCCCAGCGCGGCCAGCGAGCCGGTGACACCCACCGCCAGCACAACCACAATGCCTGCCAGCGCGCCCCATGGCGCAACCAGCCGCACATCGCCGCGCAGGTAGCCCCGCGGGCGGCTCAGCAGATGCGCTGTCAACGCCAGCGATGCCAGCAGCAGCAGCGTGTTCGTCAGGTGCAGCGCGAGATAGGGGGCGCGCAGCGGCGAGGTGCTCTGCGCTGTAAGCCCCAACTCGACCAGCAGCGCGCCGAGGATGGCCTCGACCAGCGTGAAGGCGACACTGGCCACCACGGCAGCGCGCGCCAGGTGGCCGCGCACCGTGCCCGCAAACGTCCAGATGAGCAGTCCGACAGCGGAGAAAAAGGAGATGCCGCTGGTAATGCGGTGCGTGAACTCGATCATTGTGTCCACGCGAGGCGAGTGCTGCAGCACGGTGCCGTTGCACAGCGGCCAATGGTCGCCGCAGCCCGCGCCGGAGCCTGTGGCTCGTACCAGCCCGCCCCACAGAATCACCGCGACAAAGTACGCCAGCACTGCCCAGGCAAAGCGGCGCAGTGCGCGCGAGGGCAGGCGTTGTGTATCAGCGGGAGCAGCGGCGAGTGACATTGCAGATAGTCCGGCATTGCCAGTGTAGTGCATTCGCCCGCCGTCAGGCAGCCATCAGCCGAACTACATGGTTCACGATCATCAAATCCTCGGCCGGAGGAATCACGCGCACCGTCACCGGAGAGTCTTCCGCGGAGATGGTTGCGGGACCGCGCACGTTGTTGCGCCCGGCATCGATCTTGATGCCCAGCGCTTCGAGCCCCGCGCAGATCTCCGCGCGCGAGGCGATGTCGTTTTCGCCGATGCCACCCGTGAAGACAAGCATGTCGAGCCCGCCAAGCTCCGCTACAAAGCTGCCGATCCACTTCTGGATCGTCCACACGAACTTGTCCACGGCAAGCCGCGCCCTGACGTTGCCATTCTGGATGGCCTCGCGCAGGTCGCGCATATCGTTCGAGAGCTCGCTCACGCCCAGCAGGCCGGCCTTTTTGCTGGCCACGGTTTCAAGCTGATCCGCCGCGGCGGTTGCATTCTCCGCCGTCTCGGCGATCTTGCGCAGGATGAAGAGAAGCACGCCTGGATCAATGTCGCCGGTGCGTGTGCCGCTGATGAGCCCGCCAGTCGGCGTCAGCCCCATCGAGGTATCGAGGCATTTGCCGCCGCGGATTGCCGAGATGGATGCGCCGTTGCCCAGATGCGCCACGATCAGCTTCTCGGGAACCGCCGGCTCCAGTTGATCCACGATCGACTCATAGGAGAGGCCATGCGCCCCGTAGCGCCGCACGCCCATCTCCGCATACTCCGATGGAATCGGCATGCGCGTCGCAACTTCAGGCATAGTGCGATGAAAATATGTGTCGAGGCAGACGAAGTTCGGCACGCCGGGAAACAGCCGCAGCGCCTCGCGCATGATGTAGACGGCAATGGGCGTGTGCAGCGGCGCAAAAGCCGTGTAGCGCTCCATCTCGCCGATCAGCTCGGGAGTGATGCGCTGGTTCTCCTGCACCGTGGGTCCACCGGAGACCATACGGTGCCCGATGGCCGCAGGCGCCGGAAAGTCATCGGAATGCAGCGCATCGGCCACCAGCTTGAAGGCTACCGCGCGGGTCGGCAGGGAAGGCGTCTGGTCCACAATCTTGGCGCCTTCCGCGTCCTTGATCCAGAACTTGCCGAGGTCGGTGCCGATCCCATCCACCGCGCCCTCAAACAGCCGCGTGCGCGCAGTGCCCGCGGCCTCATACACCGAAAATTTGATTGAAGACGAACCGCTATTCAAAACCAGAACAGGCAAAGACGGCATGTACAAGAATCCCCTGGTCATCAGAATTGCACTGTATCAGGCGCGGTCCGCGGGCCAGCGCCAGTTGCGAATCTCCGGCAGATCGTCGCCGTACTCGGCAACATACAGCTTGTGCCGCTGAATCTCTTCCGAGTACCACTGCCGCGCCGCATCGTGCTGCGCCGCCAGCCTGGGCACGCGCAGTATCGCGTCGAGTGCAAGCTGGAAGCGGTCGATATTGTTCAGCACGCACATATCGAACGGCGTCGTGGTGGTGCCTTCTTCCTTGTAGCCGCGCACGTGAATGTTGTCGTGATTGTGGCGGCGATAGGTGAGCCGGTGAATGAGCCACGGGTAGCCGTGAAACGCGAAGATCACGGGCTTGTTCGTGGTAAAGATCAGGTCAAAGTCCTCATCGGAGATGCCATGCGGGTGCTCGGATTGCGGCTGCAGAGCCATCAGGTCGACCACGTTCACCACGCGAACCTTCAGGTCAGGCACACGCTCGCGCAGCAGCGTGACTGCAGCCAGCGCTTCCATCGTGGGCACATCGCCGCAGCAGGCCATCACCACATCCGGTTCGCTTTCCGCATCGTTCGAGGCCCACTTCCACACGCCAAGGCCGGTCGTGCAGTGCTGAATCGCCTCGTCAATGGTGAGCCACTGCGGAGCGGGCTGCTTGCCGGCGACAATCAGGTTGATGTAGTTGCGGCTGCGCAGACAGTGGTCGCTTACCGAGAGAAGCGTGTTCGCATCGGGCGGAAGATAAATGCGCACCACATCGGCCTTCTTGTTCAGCAGGTGATCGATGAAGCCGGGATCCTGGTGCGAGAAGCCGTTGTGATCCTGCCGCCATACGAGCGAACTGAGCAGGTAGTTGAGCGATGCGATGGGTTTGCGCCAGGGAATCTCGCGCGTGACCTTGAGCCACTTGGCGTGCTGGTTCGCCATCGAGTCCACGATGTGAATGAACGCCTCGTAGCAGGAGAAGAAGCCATGCCGCCCCGTGAGCAGGTAGCCCTCGAGCCAGCCCTGGCACATGTGCTCGCTCAGCACTTCCATCACGCGGCCTGTCTGCGAGAGGTTTTCATCCACGGGCAGGGTCTCGGCCATCCATGCCTTGCCTGTGTCGGTAATCACGTCGCCAATGCGGTTGCTTGCCGTTTCGTCCGGCCCAAAGACGCGGAAATTTTTGTGGTCGAGGTTCGCCTGCATCACCGCGTGCAGCAGCTTGCCCAGCACGCGCGTTGATTCCACATCTTCTGCGCCGCGGCCCTCGATCTTCACCGCAAAGTCGCGGAAGTTCGGCACGCGCAGCGGCTGCAGCAGCAGGCCGCCATTGGCATGCGCATTCATACCCATGCGGCGGCGGCCCTTAGGCGCAATCTCGGCCAGATCTTCCCGCAGTGCGCCCTTTTCGTCGAACAGCTCTTCGGGCTTGTAGCTGTGCATCCACTCTTCCAGCAGACGCAGGTGGTCCGGCTTTTCGCGCAGCTCGCTGAATGGCACCTGGTGCGCCCGCCATGTGTTTTCCACCGGCTTGCCGTCCACGGTCTTCGGCCCTGTCCAGCCTTTGGGCGTGCGCATGATCAGCATGGGCCATGCAGGCCGCTCGGCCGCGCCCTCTTCGCGCGCGGCCTTCTGGATGGCGGCAATACGGTCGAAGATGGCATCGAACACTGCCGCGGCTTTCTGATGCATTGTCTCCGGATCATGGCCTTCAAGCGTGTACGGTTCGTACCCGTAGCCCCGCATCAGGTTCTCGAGCTCCGCATGGGGAATGCGCGAGAGGATGGTGGGGTTCGCGATCTTGTAGCCGTTCAGATGGAGGATCGGCAGCACGGCGCCATCGGTTGCGGGATTCAAAAACTTATTCGAGTGCCAGCTTGTCGCCAGCGGTCCAGTCTCGGCCTCGCCGTCGCCCACCACACAGGCCACAATGAGGTTCGGATTATCGAAGGCAGCCCCATACGCATGCACCAGCGAGTAGCCCAGCTCGCCGCCTTCGTGAATGGAGCCCGGCGTCTCCGGCGCAACATGGCTCGGTACGCCATAGGGCCAACTGAACTGCCGAAACAGCCGCTTGATGCCGTCGGCATTGCGCTCGATATGCGGGTAGATTTCGGTGTACGACCCTTCGAGATAGGTATTCGCCACCAGGCCAGGTCCGCCGTGACCCGGACCGATGACATAGATCATGTCCAGATCGCGCGCGCGGATGAGACGGTTCAGATGCACATAGAGAAAATTCAGTCCCGGCGTTGTGCCCCAGTGGCCCAGCAGACGCGGCTTCACATCGTCCAGCGTCAGCGGGCGCTTCAACAGAGGATTGTCCTTGAGATAAATCTGCCCGACGGAGAGGTAATTCGCGGCTCTCCAGTATGCGTTCATTTTGGAGAGGAGTTCGGGGCTCAGGGGACCGTGGCTGCTTGCTTCGGTCGCGTGGTTCTCGACGGTAGCTTTGCTCATTGGACACCTCAAGGGGGAAGAATCCCATGCAGGTTCAGACTAGCAGCGCAATGTTACGAGAGTGGGTGATTCAAATCACAGCAGTCGAAATACAGGCCCATCTAATGGGATACAAGGAATCGCGGTTTGCGGCAATCGAATCAGAAGTAGCGCTTGAGCCTCAAGATGCGCGATTCAAAGGCATACCACAGCACTGTTGCACACAGTGTGGCCATTGCGAGCCGGAACGCGACCACAGCCAGATTACCCGCGACGCCATAGGGATCCATGCGCAGGTCGAACCATCCGAAGAAGATGAAGACTGCGATGTGAATCATGTACAGGCCGTAGCTGATGCGCCCGTAGAAGGCGAGCGGCCCCCGGCGCAGCATCGCATTCAGAGGATTGCGTGCTCCCGTGGAGGCGATGGCCGCCAGCACCGTGCCGCCAAAGGCCAGCGCCAGCGCGGAGTCGAGAAACGCCGTGCCGCCGGCAATCGTAGCTGCTGCTCCCACTCCTAACACCAGCGATGCAAGCCCCAGCCCCAGCCATACGCGCCGGCTCCAGGTCAGCGTGTAGAGCCCCAGCGCGATCAGGCTGCCCAGCGCGATGCCATCCAGATGAATCAATGTGTGCGTCGGCCCCAGCCAGGCAAAGTGATGCATGCGCATTAGCGGACACTCAATGAGCAGGCACGCGAGCAGGGTTGCCAGCAGCGCGGGCGCGCGCACCAGGCGTACTACCGGCGCCCACACAATGTAGTACTGCTCTTCGATCGCCAGTGACCATGTTTGCCCCAGCGCCGGCGGCATCGAGAAATGAATCAGGTTCTGCAGGAACAGCAGGTACGCCCACCACGGCGCGGTGCGCACCGCGTTCCACACGCCTGGCCCGATGAACCACGGCGCATTCGCATAGCAGACGGCCAGCACCAGCAGATACACCGGCCAGATGCGCAGCGCCCGCCGCGCATAGAAGTTGCGGAAGTAGTGCGGCTTCTCGCGCGCTTCGAGCAGAATCGACGTGATCAGAAATCCCGAGAGCACGAAGAAGAGATTGACACCGGCCCAGCCCCAGAGCGAAGCGTAGTAGAGCGGCGTGTCCGCGAGGCGCGGGTGGCAGTGGTAGATAACCACTGCCAGCACCGCCAGCCCGCGCAGTCCCTGCAGTTCAGGAATGTAGGCGGGCAGCCACTCCGGCCGTTCGAGGCGCAAGGCTGCCTCAGCCTGCCGCAAGCTGCTTGGCGCGTTCCGTTGCGCGCATCACGGCCTTGATGAGCGTGACGCGCAGGCCGCCCTCCTCAAGTTCCAGAATGCCATCGACCGTGCAGCCCGCGGGCGTGGTCACGGCATCCTTGAGCAGAGCCGGGTGGTAGCCCGTTTCGAGCACCATCTTGCCCGCGCCGAACACAGTCTGCGCAGCAAGCTGCGTGGCCGTGTCGCGCGGCAGGCCCACCTTCACGCCGGCCTCGGCCAGCGCCTCGATAACGATGTAGATGTACGCCGGTCCCGAGGCCGAGAGCCCCGTCACCGCGTCCATGTGCTTCTCGTCCACCACTACGGCGCGGCCTACGGTCTCAAAGATGCGCTGCGCCAGCTCCATCTGCTCCGGCTTCACGAAGCGCCCGCGGCACAGCGCCGCAGCGCCCGCGCCCAGCGCGGAGGGTGTATTCGGCATGGCGCGGATCACCGCGATCTCCATGGCCGCGGCCTCTTCAATG
>DASZRQ010000013.1:0-11082 GCA_035549115.1 Occallatibacter sp.
GGGAAAATGCTAGAATATGACCATGGTCAGTGACTATAGGAGAAATATGATGAGCGCGACAATTCCGGCCGGGGAGTTCAAGGCGAAGTGCCTGAAGCTGCTGGACGAGGTGGCTGCAACGCGCCAGCCGCTGGTGATTACCAAGCACGGCAAGCCGGTCGCGCAGGTTGTGCCTATCGCGGCCCACGAGGATTTTGTCGGATCGATGCAGGGCAGCGTGCTGTGGGAAGACGACATCATCTCGCCACCCGAGAATGAATGGGAGGCGGCGCAGTGACGGAAGAGGAAAAGGGAGAAGAGCCCGCTCTTCTATTGCTCGATACGCATGCGTTGGTATGGTCCGTCGAGAACAGTCCCAGGCTTGGCTCTGTCGCAAAAGTAATGATTAATGAAGCCGCGCGGGAAGACCGCATTGCCGTGAGCGCGATTTCGCCGTGGGAGATCGCCTTGCTTGTCAGCAAGAACAGGCTCAGCCTGCGTGACGACGTGATGGAGTGGGTGAGAAGCGCGTTGATGCGGCCAGGTCTGAGGCTAGTGCCGCTGGAGCCGGAGATCGCGGTGGCGAGCACGCGGCTGCCGTTCGAGATGCATGGCGATCCGGCGGACCGGATATTAGTGGCGACAGCGCGACGGCTGGGCGCGGTGCTGGTAACCGCAGATGAGATGCTGCTGGGGCTTGCCAGAGACAGGCATGTGCGGGGGATGGATGCGCGGGGATAAGCGCCGCGCTGGCGAAACATAGGTTGTTTTTACGAGAAAGGCCGCACCCAGCATGGACTGGATGCGGCCTTTCTTGCTGCGGCAAGTGTTTCATGTGAGCGAACAGCGAGCGCCCGCCGCATGCACTGCTTACTTGTTGGTCAGCGCTTCCACGCCGGGGAGCTTCTTGCCTTCGAGAAATTCGAGGCTGGCGCCGCCGCCGGTGGAGATGTGGGTGATCTGGTCGGTCACGCCGGCCTGGTTGATGGCGCTTACCGAGTCGCCGCCGCCGATGATCGACGTGGCTCCCTTGTTCGCCGCCACTGCCTTGGCGATGGCGTTGGTGCCCACGGCGAAGCGGGGAAACTCGAAGACGCCCGCGGGGCCATTCCAGACGATGGTCTTGGCGCCGGAGACGACCTTCTCGATGGCGGCGATGGATTTGGGACCGATGTCGAGGCCCTGCCAGTCGGCTGGGAAGTCTTTCGACGTGTCCCATGGCTGGGTCTTGGCGTCGGCGGCAAAGTTGTCGGCCAGAATGTTGTCCACCGGCAGCAGAAGGTTCACGCCCTTGGCCTTTGCCTTGGCGAGGGCTTCTTTAGCGACTTCAATCTTGTCTTCTTCGACGAGCGACTTGCCGGTCGTCACGCCCAGCGCGCGCTGGAAGGTGTAGGCCATGCCGCCCACGATGACCAGCGTATCGACCTTGTCGAGCAGGTTGTTAATCACGTCGATCTTGCCGGAAATTTTAGAGCCGCCGATGATCGCGACGAAGGGCTTCTCGGGGGCTTCGAGGGCCTTGCCGAGATAGGTGATCTCCTTCTCCATGAGCAGGCCGGCGACAGAGGGCTTGAGATAGTGCGTGATGCCCTCGGTGGAGGCATGCGCACGGTGCGCGGAGCCGAAGGCGTCGTTCACATAGATTTCGGCCAGAGAGGCAAGCTGCCGGGCAAAGGCCGGATCGTTGGCCTCCTCTTCGGCGTGGAAGCGCAGATTTTCGAGCAGCAGCACCTGGCCCGACTCAAGCTGGCTGGCCATCTCGGAGGCCACATCACCCACGCAGTCCGGGGCAAACGCGACATTGATCGAGTAGTCGTCCTCTTTCTTATCCAGCAGCTCGCGCAGCCGGTCGACCACGGGGCGCAGCGAATACTTCGGGTTCGGCTTGCCCTTGGGGCGGCCCAGGTGCGAGGCCAGGATGACCTTGGCCTTGTGGCGCAGGGCGTACTCGATGGTGGGCAGCGTGGCCACGATGCGCGTGTCGTCGGTGATCTCCTTGCCGTCCTCGGTGAGGGGCACGTTGAAGTCGACGCGGATGAAGACATGCTTGTGCGCCAGTTCGATGTCGCGAATGGAGAGCTTGGCCATGACGGGAAACCTTTCTGAAGGCTGGGAGCTAGGAGTCGGAGATGACCGCATCGAACTCGATTTCGACGCGCCACGCGGGATTGAGGAGAGCAGCCACAACGACCATGGTAGCCGCGGGGCGCGTATGGGCAAAGAACTCGCCGTGCACGCGGCCAATGGCCTCCCAGTCCTCGGCATGGGTCAGATACATGCGGGTGCGGACCACATCGCGGAAAGAGGCGCCGGCTTCGTCGAGGGCCTTTTCGGCGATGGCGAAGATGCGCCGGGTCTGGCCGGCGGCGTCTTCGTTGTCCGCGCCCACCGGGCCGGTGCCGGCGACGTGGATGGTGTTTCCCACGCGCACCGCGCGCGAGAAACCGATGATGGGCTCGTAAGGGGAACCGCCGCTGATGATTTTGCGCATGGGATGAAAGAGAGAGAACAGGGGGCAGGGATCAGAGGTCAAAGACCGGGCAGGACTGATCCTGATCCCTGATCTCGATCTCTGACCCCTGACGACTGGTTTACAGGCCCTTCTTTACCAGGAAGCCGATCAGGTCGACGACGCGGTTCGAGTAACCCCACTCGTTGTCGTACCAGCTCAGCACCTTCACGCTGTTGCCGATTACCTTGGTCAGGGGACCGTCGACGATGGAGGAGCGCTTGTCGCCCTTGAAGTCGGAGCTGACGAGCTGGTTCTCGTCATAGCCCAGGATGCCCTTGAGCTCGCCTTCGGCAGCGGCCTTCAGGGCAGCATTCACAGACTTCACGTCCGTGGCCTTCTCGCTGATGAAGGTGAGGTCCACGATGGAGACGTTGGGGGTTGGGACGCGCAGGGAGAAGCCGTCGAGCTTGCCGGCGGTCTCGGGAATCACCAGCTTCAGGGCCTTGGCGGCGCCGGTGGAGCTGGGAATCATGTTGATGGCGGCAGCGCGGGCACGGCGCAGGTCCTTGTGCGGGAAGTCGAGGATGACCTGGTCGTTGGTGTAGGAGTGGACGGTCGTCATGATGCCGCTGACGATGCCGAACTCCTTGAGGAGCACCTTGACCACGGGCGCGAGGCAGTTGGTGGTGCAGCTCGCGTTGGAGATGACGTGGTGCTTCGCCGGATCGTACTTGTCCTCGTTGACGCCGAGGACGATCGTGACATCTTCGTTGGTGGCGGGGGCGGAGATGATGACCTTCTTCACGGTCGAGCCCAGGTGCGCCTTGGCCACGGTGGCATCGGTAAAGCGGCCGGTGGACTCGACGACCACCTGCGCACCGACCTCAGCCCATGGCAGCTTGGCGGGGTCCTTCTCGGCGAAGACCTTGATCTTCTTACCGTCGACGGAGATGAAGTCCTCGCCGGCAACGATCTCGTTCTTCAGATTGCCGAGGATGGAGTCGTACTTGAGCAGGTGCGCCAGCGTCGCGGGGCTGGTGAGGTCGTTCACTGCGACAAACTCGATCTCGGGGTTGCCGAGGGCGGCGCGCAAAACATTGCGGCCAATCCGGCCGAAGCCGTTGATGCCAACCTTAACTGCCATGTGTGTTCTCCTTCGTCTGAGTGAGGCTGAGGTTTTGGGATGTGTGCACTGTATGCCGCAATGCGTGCAAAGTTCGGCGGCTTCGCTGCGCCTCTTCGGGCAATTCCACCAAACTCTTGATGCTATCACCCTGGGGATGGGCGCCGAAACAAAAGCCGGTTACGATGCGGCGTGCCGTCCCCTGAACAAGGTTATTTTGCCCGCGCGGAGACAAACCGGTATGTGACGGGATGCACAACGCCCGCACGGCCGTAAAAGGGAGAACCGGGTGCGGCGAAAACATACCGATGACCATGCAGATGCGGCTGCGCGGCAAGGATTTGCAGGGCCGGATGGTCATGTGGTATCCCGGTAAAAAGAGTGCAGGTGCTGAAAGTGGCATGAGACGACGTTCGAGACGCGCCCCCAACCTATCGGAGTCCACAGGCAAGATCGGCCAGGAGATCCCGGCCAACCAACCGCGCCCGCTGGTGCCGAGCTATATGGACGATGGCCCCGCCGCGCCCAGCGGCGAACCCGCACAGCGCAAGGCTCCGCGCGCGCAGGAGCGGCCGCAGTGGAACGAGCCCGCGGGCTCCGGGCGGCTGGAGATGGAGACACAGCCCGATCTGCCCTCGCAGCCTCCGCCGGAGGCCCAGCCTGCCGAGCGCTCGCCCCAGGCTCCCAAAGGCTTTGTGGTGCTGGCCATCGGGCTGCCGGGCTCGGGCAAAACCACCTGGTTCCGCCGCCGCGGTGTCACGCCGCTCTCGAGCGACCTGCTGCGCAATATCCTCTTTGACGATGTGGAGGAGCAGCGCTACCAGGGCCTGGTGTTCTCCACGCTGCGCTCGCTGCTGCGGGCGCGCCTGATCGCCAAGATGCCGTGGAACTACGTGGACGCCACCAACCTGTCCGTCCATGAGCGCCGCCAGTGGATCAAGATGGCCAAGAGCTTCGGTTACGAGGTGCAGGCTGTCTTCTTCGATGTGCCGCTGGAGGTGTGTCTGGAGCGCAACCGCTCCCGCGACCGCATGGTCGCCGAAGAGGTCATGCGCAAGATGGCCGAAAAGCTCAAGCCGCCGGTCTTCGAGGAAGGCTTCGCGAAGATCACCGTGGTGCGGGTGAAGAGCGCGGGTTGACCGGTTTCGCGGAGGCCGCTTCCGGATTTTAGCTAATTTAGCTAAAATAGCTACAACGGGAGGGCCGCCATGATCACCAAGACCTCGGCCGAAGCGCAGAATCAGTTTGGAAAACTGCTGGATACGGTGCAGCGTGAGCCTGTGGCGATTACGCGGCACGGGCGGCCTGCTGCCTATGTGATTTCGCCACGCGATATGGAAGATTTCGAGGCGATGCGGGAGTTGAAACGAAAGAAGGCCGCTGCCGAACTCCAAGCCTGGAGTGAGCGCGCACGGAAGCAGACGAAGCAGGCGGCATTGGAGCTAACGGACGAAGATATTGTCCGCATGGTGCATGAGTTGCGGTGACCCAGCGTATCGTGATCGATACCAGCACGTTGGTAGGCGCGGTTCTTCGAGGTGATTCTGTTCCGCACCGGGCGTGGATCGCAGCTCAGAAATCGTTCGAAATCCTTGTGAGCCGCGCTACCTTTGACGAGCTTCGATCAGTGCTTCATCGTGAGCGGTTAAGGCGCTTCCTCGATCCGGCGATTCGAGATGAATTCCTGGAAATTTATCGGGAGGTTGCACTTTGGACCGAAGTCGAGGAAGCCGATGTGAAAGCAGTCAAGCCGCCCTGCCGCGATCCGAAAGACAATCTATTTCTTGCCTTAGCGAAAATAGGTGGTGCAACAAGCATGATCAGCAGTGATAGGGATTTACTGATGATGCACCCCTGGCGCGGCATCCCCATTCTCACGCCTGCGCAGTTCCTCGAACAGAACCTAAAGGAGCCTTCCCTGTGAGTACTTCACCCTACATCGAGCCCTGGCTGCGCGGCACGCACGGCGATGTTCCCGCGGTAGGCCGCGCGGTGCTGCATGCGCTCGAACTGGCTCTCGACGACATCACCAAGTGGACTGAAGGCCTCACCGAGGCGGAAACCCATGCCCAGCCGCACGGGCTGCCGCCGGTGGCCTTTCATCTCAAGCACATTGCGCGGTCGGTGGACCGCATCCTGACCTACGCGGAGGGCGGCCAGCTCACCGCCGAGCAGCATGCCGCGCTCAAAGCCGAGCAGAGCGGAGAAGAGACCCTTGCCGAGTTGCTCGGCGAGGTCGAAGCCTCCTTCGCCAACGCGGATGCGCGGGTGCGCACCCTCGCCACCGCCGACTTCAGCATCCCCCGCGGCGTGGGCCGCAAACAACTGCCCACCTCCATCGGCGGCGCGCTCATCCATGTGGCCGATCACACCCAGCGGCACGTGGGCCAGGTGGTCACTACGGCAAAGGTATTAAAGGCGCTGCGCGGCTAGTCAGGCAACGGGCTTGGTTTCGCCCATGTTGTCGAGAATGTGCCCCATCTTCTCGGCCTTGGTCTTCATGTAGCCCGCAAAGCTCTCCTGCGGCTCCACCTCGGCGGAGACGCGCTCGGTGACGGCGATGCCCGCGGCCTCCAGGGCTGCAACCTTTTCCGGGTTGTTGGTGATGAGCCGGACCGCAGAGACACCGAGCTGCTTGAGGACTTCGGCGGGCAGCTCGTAGGCGCGGCAGTCGGCGGCGTAGCCCAGCTCCTCGTTGGCTTCCACGGTGTCGCGGCCCTGATCCTGCAGCTCATAGGCCCGGAGCTTGGCCATCAGGCCGATGCCGCGGCCCTCCTGCTGCTCGTAGAGCAAAATGCCCGCGCCCTCGGCGGCGATCTTCTTGAGCGCCAGCTCAAGCTGCAGCCGGCAATCGCAGCGCAGGGAGTGGAACACGTCTCCGGTGAGGCACTGCGAGTGGATGCGCACCAGCGGCGGCGCGGCATGGATATTGCCCATGACCAGCGCAACCAGCCCTTCGACTTTTTTGCCGGCCTGCGCGCCATGCTCGCAGCAGGGGCGCGGCGCGGGCAGGTGCCCTTCAAAGCCGTGAATACGGAAATGGCCCCAGAGCGTGGGGAAGTCCGCCTCGGCGATTTTGTCTACACGTTCAAAACCCATAGCTTCATTCTACTGGTCGCGTATTTGGCCGCCGCGACAGCCGTCACAAAAGCGGCGGCACTCTGTCAGAGCCCCGTAAATTCGATGCCCGTGCCCGCGGCGCGATACATTGGTGGGGTGACGGACAAGCTGATCCTCATCAACTTGTTGGTGAAGCTGGGGGTTGCGGCCTCGGTGGCCAGCGTGCTGGCTCGCGCCAGCACCTTCCGCCGTCTGTTTTTCGCCGAGCGCCGCAGGCCGCGCCAGACCCTGGGCCTGCTGGCCTTCTTTCTGGTGCCACTCACGCTGGGCGTGTGGATCAGGACCACGGTGCCGAACTTTCTGGCTGCCGACATCTCCTTTGAGACCGTGATTCTGCTGGGCCTGCTGATCGGGCCTGGGTGGGCCATGCTGGGCGGCGTGGTGCTGGCGGCTCCGGCGGTCTACCACGGCGAGTATCTCGCGCCCTTGTTCAACGCGGGGGTGGGCCTGCTGGCGGGCACACTGGGCAGGTTTCTGGACCCCGAAGAGATATGGTCGTTCACGCCGTTTATTGACCTCAGCCTCTATCGCTGGGTGCGGCGCGTGGTGCGGCGGCCGCGCGTGGACCGCCAGTTCCTGATGCTCTTCCTGATCGTGGCAGCCGAGGCCTGCCGCGACTGGCTGGCGCACATGTTTCCCCGCAAGCTGTTTGCGCTGCTGGCCAGCGAGTGGTGGCTGCAGGTGCTGGTGTGGCTCACCGCGCCGATCGTGGTGGGTATCGCGCTCAAGGTGTGGAACGCGCTGCGCATCGAGATGAAGTTCGAGGAGCAGAAGCGGCTGGTGCTGGAGGCGCGGCTGGATGCGCTGCAGCGGCAGATCAATCCCCACTTCCTGTTCAACACGCTGAACTCGATTGCCGCTCTGGTGCGCACGCGGCCGGAACTGGCGCGGGAGATGACGGTGAAGCTCGCCAACATTCTGCGCGCGCTGCTGAAGGATCACGATACCTACGTGCCGCTGAGCGACGAGCTGAGTTTTACCGACGACTATCTGGACATCGAGGTGGTGCGGTTTGGCGCGGACAAGCTGCGCGTGGAGAAGGAGATCGATCCGCGGACGCTCTCGGTGCCGGTGCCGAGCATCCTGCTGCAGCCGCTGATCGAGAACTCGATCAAGCATGGGCTGGAACCGCGGCTGCACGGCGGGACGGTGACGCTGCGCAGCAAGCTGGAAGGCAACCGCGTGCGGATTGAGGTGGCCGACGACGGCGTGGGCATGGGGCCGCGTCCGCAGACGGCGCTGAAGCGCGAGGGCGCGGGCATCGGCATGAAGAACGTGCAGGAGCGGCTGGAAGTCCTCTATGGCGCGCAAGCGGAGTTCAAGGTGGAGAGCAGTCCGGGGCGGGGCACGCTGGTGTCAATTGAGATTCCGGCGGTGCTGTCTGAGTGAGCCTGCCCGGCGATGCACAGCCCTGCGCGGTATGCTCAAGGGATGGTGCGCTTCACGGTGCTCGGTTCGGGGTCCAAGGGCAACTGCTCGGTTGTCACCGGCGGGCAGACGCGCATCCTGGTGGACGCGGGGATGAGCTGCCGGGAGATCTTCCGGCGGATGAAGCAGGCGGGCGAGGATCCGGCGGCGCTGGATGCGATTCTTGTTACGCATGAGCACCAGGACCACATCAACGGCCTCGCCGTCACCGCCCGCAAACTCGGCATTCCTGTTTGCTTCACCGAGGGCACCCACCGCGCGTGGATGCGCTGGCTGATGCCCCGCCGCCAGATGACCTATGCGCAGTGGCTGGAGCAGTGCAAACAGCAGGCGGCCGCGCGTCAGGCCGAGGCCGAGGCAACGGAAGGCGAGCCGGACGAGATTGACCTGGCGGCGGAGGCGGAGGCTGAGCCGGCGGCTCCGGCAAAAGACCCCACATGGCTGCCGGCGGTTGAATACTTTGAGGCTGGACAGCCGTTTCAGATCGGCGACATCGCGGTGAGCCCGTTCACGATTCCTCACGACGCCGCCGACCCGGTGGGATTTGTGTTTCAGGCCGAGGGGGTGCGGATGGCCGTGGCGACCGACCTTGGCTACATGCCGCCGAATGTGAAGGCGCAGCTTAAGAAGCTGGATCTGCTGCTTTTAGAGTCGAATCATGACCTGGAGATGCTCAAGGACGGGCCATATCCGTGGTCGGTAAAGCAGCGGGTCCTGTCGCGGGTGGGGCACCTTTCCAATGACGCGGCAGCGGATTTCCTGGAACAGGAATATGACGGCCGGGCGATGTATGTGGTACTGGGGCATCTGTCTGAAAGCAATAACCTTCCGGAGCTGGCACGGGTAACGGCCGAGCGGGCGCTGAGCTGCCATGCCAGCCTGCTGGACAACCGGCTGTTGCTTGCTGAGCAACACCAGCCGCTCGAGTCTATTTGTTTTTGAGTCACTTAGAAGTTACAATAGTTTCAACAGGCATCACTCTGTACTGGACCTGGCCGTCTGCTGGCCCACCGCAAGGCGAGGCAAAAAGAGCAGGAAAAGCTGCAACCTGAGCCCCGAGCGGGCATCCTAAGCTCAAAGCGCAGCGGCTATCCAGAATGCGCTACCAACCGAACAAGCGCTCCTCGAACGGCAAAGTGAGTCTAACGGATATGGCGAGAAATCGATGCAATGACCGGGTCGTAGGCGCCATTTTGGCAAGCTGGCGCTATGACATCTCCGGGATTTCGCCGGAGATGCGCAAGGACTACGAGCATCACCTGGCCGGCTGCAGCTACTGCGCCGGGCGGCAGCGGTTCCACCGCGGGCTGGACGTGGCGCTGGTAGTGCTGACCTCGCTCTCGATCTTCTTCTCGGTGTTCGCGCTGGCGGTCATCAAGCACGTCAAGCCGCTCGAGCATGTGGCCTTCACCATCCTCGGCCTCGATATCTCCGACATGTATCACATGCTCGTATCGGCGGCGATTGCCGGCGTGGTGTTCTCGGTGACGGCGTTTGCGCTGGTGCTGATGGCGACGCCCGCGTCCACCTACCTGGGCGTCCTGGCGGCGGAGCAGGCCAAGGTGTTGGAAGAGCGGCTGCCGGCCGCGATCCGCTCGTTCCGCTCGCGCTAAGACTTTCTCCCTGAGCAAGACACGAAGGCCTCCCGGACGGGAGGCCTTTTGTGCTGCCGTGGAAGCTCAGTTCCGCTTGGACAGGCCGGGATCCGGCGCGGTCTTATCGGCTGGAGGCGGGCTTTTGAGCTTTGTCAGCGAAGCCTCGACCCGCTTTTTGAAGTCGCCTGCATCGTTGTTCTCCCAGCCGCTGTAGGAGGTCTGGACCTGCATCTCGCAGCCGCTGGCCTGCGGGTTGAGTGAGACGGAGTTGATGCGTGTGGAGGTCAGCATGCTGCCAATGCGGTAGGAAGCGAGCATCTCGTTCTCGTCGATGCTGACGATGACATATTTGCCGGAGTTCTTGAGCGTATCCTTAATGGCCGACCAGAGCGTGTTGCACGGAACCTCGAAGGGGTCCTTGTGTGTTTTGGCGAAGGCAGGTGTGCCGATGGCGATGAGCAGAGCGAGAGCCGCGAAGCGCTTCATGAATTCCCCCTGTGAGTAAGGACGCATCAGTGCTGAATGGAGACGCGAAGGTCGCCGCCGGTCATCTCCTTGGGCAGTCCAAGCTTGAGCAGGCTGAGCAGCGTGGGTGAGATGTCGCGCAGGGAGCCATCCGGGCGCAGGCGGTAGTGCGGAGCGTCCTCGGCGACGTAGATCATGGGCACCGGGTTGGTGGTGTGCGCGGTGTGCGGGCCGCCGGTCGCGGGATCGACCATGAGCTCGGCGTTGCCATGGTCGGCGGTGATGAGCCAGCTTCCATTGCGCTCGCGGATGGCCTTGTAGATGCGGCCGAGCTGCGCATCGATGGCCTCGCAGGCCTTGATGGTGGGCTCGAGCTTGCCGGAGTGGCCGACCATGTCTGCATTGGCGAAGTTGGCGACGACGAGGTCGAAAGCGGTGTCGTTGACGGCCTTGACGATGGTGTCGCCGATGGCTTCGGCCTTCATCTCCGGAGCGAGATCGTAGGTGGCGACTTTGAGTGACGGAATCAGCGTGCGCTCCTCGCCGGGAAAGGGTGTCTCAATGCCGCCGTTGAAGAAGTAGGTCACGTGCGCGAACTTCTCCGTCTCGGCCACGCGCAGGTTACGCAGGCTGTGAGCGGAGAGGATGTTGGCGAGGATGTTGTCCATCGACTCGGGGAGGATGACCAGAGGCAGCTCGTAGAGCTTGTCGTACTGCGTCATGCACACATAGTGCAGGTTCTTCGGAATCTCGCTGCGCGGAATGATCTCGTCGAGCGACTCCCAGCCTTCCAGGTTGCGGCCGCCCTGCTTGTTCAGGCCGCTCTCGCGGGCCAGAACGCGGGTGATCTGGCGGGCGCGGTCGGCGCGGAAGTTGAAGTTGATGCAGACATCCTCGTCGCGAATCTGCGCGACGGGCTT
>DASZRQ010000014.1:0-18862 GCA_035549115.1 Occallatibacter sp.
CTGCTGGTCTTCTGCGTGAAGGCCATTGCCACCGAGTTCCACGGCAGGCCCTCGGACGTGCTTGGGGCGGTTTTTCTCACGCAGGCCTTCCGGCCCGTCGGAGCGGTCCTTTTTGGCATGCTTGCGGACCGCTACGGCCGCCGGCCCATCCTCATCTTCAATATCTTCAGCTTCTCGGTGATTGAGGCGGCCTGCGCCTTTGCGCCGTCGATGACGGCACTGCTCGTTCTGCGCGCTCTGTTCGGCATTGCCATGGGCGGCGAGTGGGGCGTGGGCGCGGCGCTTGCCTTTGAGACGCTGCCGAAGCAGGGCCGCGGCGCTTTCAGCGGCATTCTGCAGGAGGGCTACGCCTTCGGCTCCATTCTGGCCTCGGCGGCGTATGCGCTGCTCTTTGCGGGCTTCCACTGGCACGGGCTTGCGCTGCCCGGCATCGGCTGGCGCGGGTTGTTCCTGCTGGGGGCAAGCCCGGCGCTGCTGGTGCTCTATGTCCAGATGCGTGTAGAGGAAAGCCCGGTGTGGCTTGAAGGCAGGCGCCAGCGTGCCATCCGGCCGGCCGGACCGCGCATCTCCAAGCAGCTCCTTGAGTTCCTGCCCACATTTCTTTTTCTCGTTCTGCTCATGACGGCCTTCATGAGCTTTTCACATGGCACACAGGATGTGTATCCGACATTCCTGACCGTGCAGATGAAGCTGACGCCGCAGACGGTCGGCCTGATCGGTGTGCTCTACGGCTTCGGTTCCATCGCCGGCGGCTATGTCTTTGGCGAGCTCTCGGAGCGCTGGGGGAGGAAGCGCGCCATTGTGACGGCGGCGCTGCTCGCCATTCCCGTGATCCCGCTGTATGCCTACGGCCACTCGGCGCTCACGCTCGGCGCCGGCGCGGTGCTCATGCAGTTCATGGTGCAAGGCGCGTGGGGCGTGGTTCCGGCCTACCTCACGGAGCTTTCGCCGGCTCCGGTGCGCGCCACCGCTCCGGGTCTCGCCTACCAGCTTGGCGGCCTGATCACCTCATGGAATGGCAAAGCCCAGGCCCTCATCGCGGAGCGCTGGGGAACCTACCCACCGGTGCTGGCCATCACCGTGGTGATCGTCGCCGGATCGCTGGCCATCCTGGCCGCGCTGGGCCACGAGGCCAGGGGCGCGGAGATGACCCACTCCTGAAGCAAAAATCAGCCCCGGCACATGACTTTGGAGCAATAACCGCCGTGGTGCCGGGCCGGAAATTTGCAAACGGGTAACAATCTCTGATGCACAATCATCTGTAGAGGAATTTTCGCCTTGCCGCGCATTCATTTTCAGCAACAGCTTGCCGAACTGAAGGACAAGCTCCTGGCCATGGCCGCGCTCGCGCAGCTCGCCGTCGAGTCGGCGGTGGACGCGTATCTGCAGCGCGACCAGAGTCTGTGCCAATACGTGAAGCAGAACGAGACGGCCATCAACACCGCGCAGCGCGAGCTGGACGAGATGGCTTACGAGCTGCTCGCCAAAGAGCAGCCCATGGCGATCGATCTGCGCTTCATCCTGGCCGTCATCAAGATCAATGGCGACCTTGAGCGCATCGGCGACCAGTCGCTTGGCATCTCCCGCCGCACCCGCGACATTCTTCACACGGAGATGGTCGATCTGCCGGTCGATTTTTCCGCGATGGGCGAATATGCGGCCAAGATGATTCGCACTGCCGTGCAGGCGCTGCTGGAGGGCGATGCCCGCCTGGCCGATACCGTTCGCGAGATGGACGACGAGATTGACCGCATGAACCGCCGCGCCCATACCGACCTGCTCCAGCTTATCCAGGACAAGCCTCAGTACACCCAGCAGGCGATGAACGCCCTGATGGTGTCGCGCAGCCTCGAGCGCATCGCGGATCATGCCTCAAACATTGCCACAGATGTCATCTTCTGGATTCGCGGCGCCGATGTGCGCCACCAGTTGAGCATCGCCATGGATTAGCCGCTTTCGGCGCAGCCGCATACAACAAAGGCAGACCCTTTTCTGGGCCTGCCTTTGTTTTTCCTGCCGATATCAGAAATATGTTGTCAGGGCATTACAGCGAAGTCGAGATCTTGGTGCTGATGCTGTTGAATGCAGTGTTCAGCTCGCCCGACAGGTTCTTCATTGCGGTGGTTGCGCCGAACGCGATAAGAGCTACGACCAGGGCGTACTCGACCAGGTCCTGGCCCTCTTCGCGTGCTAGCAGGTTTTGAATGTGGACATACAAGCGCATCAGCATCGTCTTTAATCTCACTCTCGTTGGCTTAAGGTGCTGTTTGAATACCGGCTCGTGCACAATAGATCGCTGCCGGCAACCAAATCCAGTGAACGGTTTTGCCGTCCTTATGAATCCTTTATGGACCCAAGAATATAGCCGCCAAAGCCTGGGCGGAATGCCACTTTTTGGCGGGAAAGTGCAACTGAGATGGTAGTTGTTATTAGCGAATTTGATACTGAATGTAGTGCATATCCCCTGTCGGTAACCTATTTAATTCGCAATAAGAAACGCGAAAGTAATGTTGTCTCCTGAGGCTGCGCAACGAGACAGAGAACTCTATCCGTTTCGTGCAGATTGCTCAGGATGAATGGCAGAATGCACAAAGGCCTTCCGCATCGCGGAAGGCCTTCGTACTGGAAGAATGATGGAGTTTAACGCGTGGCCTCGAACAGGAACCAGGCGCGGCGCTCGGCCTCATCGATCCACACTTCGATCAGGCTGGTAGTTGCAAAGTCGTTGGCCTTGCTTGCGACCTCGTGCGCGGAGCGAAGGCTTTCGACCAGCGCACGGTTATCGGCATGCAGCTCCAGCAGCATGTCGCGGGCGGACACAAACTCCTGATCGTTATCCGCAACGCGCTGCAGCTTGGCGATGTGGCCGATGGAACGCAGCGTGGTACCGCCGATCTTGCGCACACGCTCGGCGATATCGTCCGAGATGGCGAAGATCTGGGTGGCTTGCTCATCCAGCAGCAGATGGTAGTCGCGGAAGTGCGGACCGCTCATGTGCCAGTGGAAGTTCTTGGTCTTGAGGTAAAGGGCGAAGATGTCAGCGGCGAGAGCATTCAGGACACTGGAGAGATTCTTCACGTCTTCGGGGCCGAACCCGTCAGACACGCTGGCTTTGGCAGCCTTGGATTCCGAACTGGTGTGAGTCGACATGAAAAGCTCCTTTGCCGGGGAGGGTGCCTCGGGCTTTTGTAGGAGAAACGGAGGGACGAACCCCATGCACACTCTATGAGATGCGCGGGGATCGAGAAGGTTTCCACTGCGGCGCGAGCGGTGCAAAAGCAGCGCGGGCGCCATCCTGTGCTGCAAGGATAGCGCCCGCTGTGTCAATGGCGAAAGAAATTGTTTCCTCAGGCTGCCGGGTTTTCCGCGTAATGCAGCAGCACGGCCACGGCGCAGCTTGTCAGGCGCGTTTCGGCGGAGTCTGCACGGCTGGTGAGGATGGCCGGGACTTTTGCGCCGAGCACGATGCCGGCGAGCTGCGCACCGCCCAGATACTCAAGCTGCTTGGCCAGCATATTGCCGCTTTCGAGGTCCGGCACCACCAGAATGTCCGCCTGTCCGGTGACGGGAGAAACCAGTTTTTTGATCGCCGCGGCCTTCTGGCTCACGGCCGTATCGAAGGCCAGCGGTCCATCGAGAATGCCGCCGGTGATCTGCCCGCGGTCGGCCATTTTGCAGAGCGCCGCGGCGTCCAGCGTGGACTTGATCTTCGGGTTCACCGTTTCGACCGCCGAGAGCAGGGCAACCTTGGGCTCGGGAATGCCCAGCGCGTGCGCCAGGTCGATCGAGTTCTGCACGATATGAATCTTGTCTTCGAGCTCGGGCTCGATATTGATGGCCGCGTCGGTGATCAGCAGCGTGCGCGCATAGGCCGGCGTATCCATCACGAAAACGTGGCTGATGCGCCGCGAGGTGCGCAGACCCGTGTCCTTGTTCATGGCCGCCTTCATCAGCTCGTCGGTATGCAGGCTGCCTTTCATCAGGGCCTGAAAGCCCCCGGTGCGGCACATGATGCAGCCCATCTCGGCGGCCTTGGCTTCGGTATCCGCCTGCACAATCGGAAACTCGCGGATATCCACGCCCATCTTCGCGGCCAGCGCGCGAATCTGTGCTTCGTCGCCCACGAAAGTGGGCTTGATCAGGCCCGCGCTTGCCGCTTCAATGGCGCCTTTCAGAGCCACATCCGACTGCGGCCATACCACGGCGGTTGTGATCGCCGGCAGCGACTTGCAGCGCTCCAGAAACTTGTGGAAGACATGAAAGTCGGCCGGATGACCAACAAGGGGATCGACGGCTACGGCTTCGGCGAGAGGGGCAAGATCACTCATGCGGGATCGTCTCCTGGCCGGATGGGTTGCGTCACCGGCCTTACGCAATCATTCTCGCCTGCGCATGAAAATTGACCTGTGCGGAAGGTCACACTATGGTTATCCATACCAAATTGAGGGACGCTGTACTCCTCCATGCTCCCATCCGAACCCGGAACACGCCGGTAATGTCCATTCCGGGCCAGCCTCTGGCGGGCCGATGCCTGCTGCCGATGACCGGAAAGGGCGTTCAGAGCCCGGAGGCGGTATGGCAAAGGGATTGGCGGTCAGGATGGAGTGCGCGGGAATCGAGTCGCTCGAGTCCGATCATCTGAAAATGATGGCGCTCGCCAACGAGCTGCATGACAGCGTCTGCGCCCATGCCGCGCCGGAAGCGGTTGCCGCGCTTATCGACCAGCTTGCCGCTTATACCGAGGCGCACTTTGCCTGCGAAGAGAAGCTGCTCGTGCAGATGGGCTCCCCTGACGCGGCAGAGCATCGCCACGAGCACGAGAACATGAGCGCGTGGATTGCAGAGATGCGCATGCGTCTCAAATGCGGCAGTCTGCCTGTTGCCTCGATTGAGGTTGTCGGCTACCTGCGCGACTGGATTCTCGAGCACGTCGTGCGCTCGGATCAGAGCTACCTTTCTGAGCTCGCCGCGCGCGAACGCTGGTGAGCCGCCGAGCGGCGCGGCCGGAGGGGGCTGCGCCGCCCGGTTTTTCCCACGGTTCTATTCGGCGCGAAGCGCATTGACCGGATTCACGGCCGCGGCCCGCCGCGCCGGCAGGTAGCAGGCAATCCACGCAATGGCCAGCACGCACACCGTGGCAATTGAGTACGTCCACGGGTCCATCGTGCTCACGTGGTACAGCAGCGAGCGCATCAGGCGCATGGAGGCAAAGGCCACGCCCACTCCGATCACGGCGCCGATTGCGGCGAGCATCAGTCCCTGCCGCACGAAGATCGCCGTCAGCGCCTCGCGCTGCGAGCCCAGCGCCATGCGGATGCCAATCTCGCGGGTGCGCTGCGACACGGCGTAGGCGATCACGCCATAGATGCCCACAATGCCCAGCAGCAGCGCCATGCTGCCCGCCACGCACAGAATGACGAGCGTGAACGAGGTTCGCGCCATGGACTTGGTATAAAGCTGCTCCATGGTTCTGCGCTCGGAGAGCGGCAGATCGGGATCGACCGACCACACTGCCTGCCGCACCTCGCTCATGAACGCTGCCGAGCCCGCGCGCGAAGTCCGCAGCACAAAACTCACACCCCTCCTCACCTGGTCCGGCTGCCCCTCGAAGTGCTGTACCCAGAGCGGCCAGTAGATCGAGGTTGGCGGGTCATGGCTTACGCCGTCGTCATAGACATCGCCGGCCACGCCGATCACTTCGCGCCAGTCGTCGCTGGTGCCCACGCGCACTTTCTTGCCCAGCGCCGCCATGGGACTGCCCCAGTATTCACGTGCGAAGTTCGCGCTGATGATTGCCACGGGCCGCTTCTGATAGGTGTCATCCCAGGTGAGATCGCGCCCGGCCACCAGAGGCGTGCCCACGGTCGCAAAATATCCCGGCCCAACGAACTTGAATCGCCGGATCGGAGGCAGCTCGCCTTCCTTGTAGGTGTGGTCCTGCGCCATCACAGGGTCCATCGAGTAGTTCCCGCTCAGCGGCAGCGAGGTGGTCATGCCTACGGAGCTCACGCCGGGAATCGCAGCCAGCTTGTCTGCAATGGCCTGCTCCCTGCGGACCACCAGCTCGCTCTGGGTGTCGGGAATCTGCGTCTCAGGTATGTAGATGCGGAACGAGTCCAGCGTCTTCGGGTCCTGGAAGCCCGGCGACACATGCGCCAGCGCCTGGAAGGTGCGGATCATCAGCCCGGAGCAGATGAGCAGCACCAGTGCCAGAGCCACCTGCACCACCACCAGCACTTTGCGCGCACGGTGGCGTTCGCGGCTCTGCGAGAGCGCGCGGCCGCCCTCGCGCAGTCCGGCCGTCGTGCGCACGCCCGCATACTTCAGCACCGGGATCATCCCGATCACGAGGCTCACGAACAGCGCCAGCCCTACCGTAAAGCCCAGCACCGGCAGATTGATGCCGATCTCATGTAGCCGCGGCAGGCCGGTGGGCGCTGCCGCCACCAGCAGCCGGAGAGCGCCGTAGGCCAGTCCGAGGCCCATCAGGCTGCCTGTCACGCCCAGCACCAGGCTTTCCAGCAACAGCTCACCCGTGATGTTGCCGCGGCCCGCGCCCAGCGCCGCGCGAATCGCCAGCTCCTGCCGGCGGCCCTCCACGCGCACCAGTAACAGATTGGCTACATTGGCGCAGGCTACCAGCAGCACCAGGCCGATCGAGCCCATGAGCACCCACAGCACGTTGCCGATGTCGCCCACCACAATCTTTTTCATGGACTGCAGGTCGGCGTGAAAGCCCGCATTCTCGAAGAGCGATGCACTGAACCCATCCGGCGCCGGGAAACTGCGAATCGCTATCGGGATCATCCGGTTGATATCCGCATTGGCCTGCTGCAGCGTTACGCCGGGCTTGAGCCGCACCAGCCCATCGAAGCTGAAGTTGCCCAGCTTGGTCTTGCTGCGGTCGAGCTGCATGGGCATGTAAAACTCGGCGTCGTTGTCATCCAGGAATCGGAACCCGCGCGGCAACACGCCGATAATCTCGTGGCTGGCGCCGTCGAGGGAAAGGTTCCGCCCTATCACCGAGCTCGAGCCGCCGAACCGCCGCTGCCAGTATCCATAGGAGAGGATCACCGTCTTCGGCGAATTGGGGGCGTCGTCCTGCCGCGTGAACAGCCGCCCAAGTACAGGCTTTGCGCCGAGCAGCGGCAGCGTGCCGTCGGTCACGTCCAGACCCTCGACATGTTCCGGCTGCCCCATGCCCGTCACGCTGACGGAGTCTCCGCTGTACAGGCCAATGTCTTCAAATGCGGTGTTCTGTTCGCGATAGATGAAGTAGAAGAACGGGGCCATGCTCAGGTGCGGAATATCCATCGCTGTCGTGCGATGCCATATGCCGGCAAGCCGTTCCGGGTGCGGGTAGTTCAGCGGCTTCAGCAGCACGCCGTCTACTACGCTGAAGACCACCGTGTTTGCCCCGATGCCAACGGCCAGCGTGAGCAGGGTAATGGCCGTAAACAGCGGCGCGCGGCCAAGCCGGCGCAGCACCTGCCTGAGTTGGTTCGCAATCAGAGCCATCGGAGTTCCTCCTGCTGTAGCTGGTTGTACGGGACGTCGCGCATCGGGGCGGCACTCGACGAAGTAGCAATCGTGTTGCCAGCGCTGCGGGCCGCAAACTATCGAGTTTCAGTGGAAAATGAAGCGCCGGCTTGTGCTGCGCTGTTCGTTTTTGGGCTGTGGTGTCCATTCGCGAACACTCAGCAGCACATCCACCGTCCGGCCAACTGGAAGTACGTACACCGCGCCGGGAAAGTTCATCGCACCCGTCACACCCGTCAGCGGCACTCGTGCCTGATGCGCTTTCTGGACGGAGGGCCCGGATGCTATGCTCTCAGCGCTGAGAAAACCGATTTATGTAAGGGAGAGCACGGCCATGTGGTTCCTGGGAATGGATGTGGGCACGGGCGGCACCCGCGCGGTGATTGTGAGCGCGGAGGGCAAACTCATCAGCGGGGCATCGAGCGAGCACGCACCGTTCCGCACGCCGCATCCCGGCTGGGCCGAGCAGGACCCCGAGGACTGGTGGCGCGCCGCGCAGGAAGCCATCCGCAAGGCCATTGCCGCCGCGCCTGAGCCTCGCCAGCCCATTGCGGCCATCGGCCTGACGGGCCAGATGCACGGCGCCGTGATGCTCGACGAGAATGGCGCGGTGCTGCGTCCCTCGCTCATCTGGTGCGATACGCGCACCCAGCCAGAGTGCGACTGGCTGCACCGGAAGATCGGCTACGAGAAGCTCATCGAGCTTACCTGCAACCCGGCGCTGCCCAACTTCACGCTGACCAAGCTGCTCTGGGTCAAGACGCATGAGCCGGAGATCTTCGCGAAGATTCGCCATGTGATGTGCCCGAAGGATTATGTACGCTACCGGCTCACCGGCGCGTTCGCCATCGACGTGCAGGAGGCCAGCGGCACGCTTCTGCTGGATGTGACCCACCGCCGCTGGTCGAAGGAAGTGGCAGAAGCGGCGGGCATTCCCGAAAGCTGGCTGCCCACGGTGTATGAATCGCCGGAGGTTTGCGCGCGCATCAGCGAGAGGGCCGCGGGGGCCACGGGCCTTGCCGCCGGGACGCCGGTAGTGGCCGGTGCGGGCGACCAGGGCGCTGGCGCCGTGGGTATGGGCATTCTGCAGCCGGGTTCCGTTTCCGCGACGATCGGTACTTCCGGCGTGGTTTTTGCCGCTACGGCCGAGCCCACCAAAGACCCGAAGGGCCGCCTGCATACCTTTTGCCATGCTGTGCCCGGCGTATGGCATGTCATGGGTGTCACGCAGTCGGCGGGGCTCAGTTTTCGCTGGCTCAAAGAGACATTTTTCGCAGGGAAGGACTATGACGCGCTCACCGCGCTGGCCGCAGCGGTGCCAGCGGGCAGTGAGGGCCTGGAGTGGGCACCGTATCTGCTCGGCGAACGCACTCCGCATCTCGATCCGGAGGTGCGCGCGGCCTTCACCGGCGTCGGCGCCACGCACACGGCTGCGCATTTTGTCCGTGCGGTGCTGGAGGGCGTGGCCTACTCGCTGCAGGATA
This sequence comes from Occallatibacter sp., assembly GCA_035549115.1. Classification (GTDB taxonomy): domain Bacteria; phylum Acidobacteriota; class Terriglobia; order Terriglobales; family Acidobacteriaceae; genus Telmatobacter. The sequence goes on from DASZRQ010000014.1 coordinate 9,024, forward strand.
CGTTCACGCTCTTTGCCGAGCTTGGCATTCCGGTGAGCGCCGTGCGTCTGGGCGGCGGGGGCGCGCGGGGTCCGCTGTGGCGCACAATTCAGGCCGGTATCTACGGCCAGGCTGTCGAGGTGCTCACTGCCGAGGAGGGCGGGGCCTTCGGTTCGGCTCTGTTGGCTGGCGTTGGAGCGGGCCACTGGCCTGACCTCGATGCCGCTTGCGCCCAGGCGATTGAGGTGGCCCAGCGCATCGAGCCCGACCCGGCCGACCGCGCCGCCTACCAGGCTGGATATGCCCGCTGGCGCAGGGTCTATCCGGCACTCCGGACGCTCGAATAGAGGATATTTGAGCACAGATAAGAGCATTTATGGCATGAGTGATCAGATTTTGTGATCATTTAAGCCTCAAATGACGATTTTTGGATGTACATGCCGCTCGCCTATGCTGTAGCCTTGCAGGCAATTGCTGGATAGGGGTGGGATTGATGCGTCTTGGTTCTGGTTGGGTCTCCCTGGCTCTTGTGTGCGCCGGTTTGGGCGTGTCTGTTCCACTGTCTGCCCAATCCGCTGGCTGTGCGGCGCTGCATCTGGTGCCCGCGCCGCGCGAGTGTTCTGCGGCGGAGTCGGTAACGGTCTCCGCTGTGTCTGTCATCGCGGCTCACGACGAGGACGACGAGTTTGCGGCCAAGGACCTTGAAACCTCGCTCAAGGAGCGCGGCGTTCATGTTGCGGCCGGACATGAGGGCGCGGTGATCCATCTGGAGCGTGCCGGCACGGCGCACGGCAGGGAGCTGCTGGCGCGCCACGATCTGAAATTCGACCCCGCCATGCACGACGAGGGCTACATTCTTGTGCCCGACGGCAAGGAGGGTCTGGCCGTGATTGCCGAAACCAGCGCCGGTCTCTTTTATGGCGCGCAGACGGTCAAGCAGCTCATCACGCCTGCCGGTTCGGCTTCGGAGAGCAAGGCGGCCGTGGCGCGTCCTGTTGTGCGCGACTGGCCGGCCATGGCGCACCGCGGCCTGAGCGACGACTGGTCCCGCGGGCCGCTGCCCAACATGGAGTTTCTCAAGCGCGAGATTCGCACGCTGGCCGCGTACAAGTACAACATCTTCTCGCCCTACTTCGAGCACACCTTCGCGTATGCGTCCACACCGGTGGCGGCTTTTCCCGGCGGCGCCATGACTCCGGATCAGGCCAAGGAGCTTGTCGCCTATGCCGCGCAGTACCACATCACGGTGATTCCGGAGCAGGAGTCCTTCGGCCATCTCCATCACGTGCTCAAGTTCGAGGAGTATGCGCATCTGGGCGAGACGCCGCATGGCGCGGTGCTGGCGCCGGGCGATCCCGGCACGCTGCCATTGATTGGCTCGTGGTTCGGCGAGCTGGCAAAGGTGTTTCCGGGGCCGTATGCGCACATCGGCGCGGACGAGACCTTTGAGCTGGGCCTGGGGCGCACCCGCGAAGAGGTGCAGCAGCAAGGGCTGGGCAAGGTGTACCTCGACTTCCTCGGCAGGATTCATACGGAGCTTGAGCCGTATCACAAGCGGCTGCTCTTCTGGGGAGACATTGCGGAGAACTCGCCCGAGCTGGTGGGCACGCTGCCCAAAGACATGATCGCCGTGCCATGGCACTACGATCCCAAGCCGGATTTCACCAAGGCGATTGAGCCGTTTGTGAGTGCCGGCCTTGAGACCTGGGTCGCACCGGGCGTGAACAACTGGAACCGCGTTTACCCGGACAACAACGATGCGCTCGGCAACATCCGCGCCTTTGTGCGGGATGGCCAGAGGCTGGGCGCGAAGGGCATGCTGAACACCGTGTGGAACGACGACGGTGAAGGCATCTTCGATGAGAACTGGTTTGGCGTGCTGTTTGGCGCGGCGGCAAGCTGGCAGCCGGGCGAGAGCTCCGAAGCGGCCTTTACCGCGTCGTATGGGCAGGCTTTCCACGACGACCTTACGGGGAGGATCAGCCAGGCCCAGCAGGCCATCATGGCCGCGCATGCACTGCTGCGCAAGGCCGATCTCGACGACGCGCAGGACGAGTATTTCTGGATCGATCCCTTCTCGCCGGAGGGCAAGCAAATCTCCGCCAAGCTGCTGCCGGTGGCAAGCGGGCTGCGCCTCGACGCCGAGCAGGCCATTACGCTGCTGGCGCAGGCCCGCGCCGCGGCCAAGGAGGAAGGCCGCACGCTGGAGAACGAAGAGGCACTGGACGCGCTGGAGCTGGGCGCGCGGCGCATCGACTTTATCGGATATAAATTCCAGGCCGCGGACGATTGCGTGAAGCTCTATGCCAGGGCGCAGGCCCTGGCTGCCACCGGCGACAAGACGAAGTGGAACGAGGTGGCGGACCTGCTGGAAACCGTGGCCTCCAACAACGGCCGCATGCAGGATATTCGCGATGGGTACGCGCTGCTTGGCCAGCTCTACAAGGAAGCATGGCTGCGCGATAACCGCCCCTACTGGCTGGCGAACGACATGGCCCGCTACGACAGCGCCACACAGCTATGGAGCAGCCGCGGCACGCAGTGGGAGATGGTGATGCGCGGCTGGTGGGATACGCACACGCAGCCGCCTGCCGACAAGGCCGGCCTGCTGGCGCAGTAACAGCAGCTATACGAAATCCGCATAGGTGAAGCCGTCGCGCTCGACGACTTCACCGGCGCGCAAGGCCAGCGGGGCGCGAAACATTGGTCCCGCGTAGACGCAGGTGTGGAACTCGCCGCGCTCGCCGCACGGATCGGCAGAGGCGGGCAGCTCCGCCAGCAGCGCAGTATCGAAGTCGCGTCCGGCAAAATGCGTGGGCAGTTGCTTGCCATCCACGCAGGCCAGCCGCGCGCGCAAGCCGCCTGCAATCATCTCGCGCGCCAGCGTATCGGTCGGAATCTCCCACAGAGGAAACAGCGGCTCAAGGCCGGTGCCGGCAAGCTGCCGCTCGCGATAGGCGCGCACGTCAGCGAGAAACAGATCGCCGAAGGCAATCGCATCGATCTTTTCGCGCACCGCGCGGACGCAGGCCTCGGCCATGCGCTGCTCGTAGATTTCGTTGGTGCATGGCCAGGGCAGAGGAATGATCCATAGCGGCAGTTCAGCCGCGGCCGCCTGCGCCTCCAGCACGGAGCGCCGTGTGCCGTGCATGGCCACGCGCTGAAACTCGGTGTTGAGCGTAGTCAGCAGGCCCACGACTTCGATCGCGGGATCGCGACGCAGTACATGCAGCGCCCACGCGCTGTCTTTACCGCTGCTCCAGGAGAGGAGAATGCGTTTCATGGATTCAATCCTATATGGCAGGTCGATACCATATCAATCATATTGATCAATATGATAGTATTGATCATGGAGGGATCATGATCACCGAGGTCAATGCTGTGAACTTCCGCCAGAATCTCGGCGAGATGCTGAGCCAAGTCCAGTACCGCAACGACAGCATCGTGATCAGCAAGGATGGAAAGCCCGTGGCGGCGCTGGTGGATGCGGAGCTTTTTGCACGGATACGCCGCATGCGCGAGCGATTCGATGCATTGAGCTCACGCATTGCGGAAGCCTACGCGGAGACCCCGGCGGAGAAGGGCATGGCGGAGATCGACCGTGCTGTTGCCAGGCTGCGGAAACGCTGATGCCGCTTCGTGTCGTGCTCGATACGAATGTTCTTGTTTCCGGGCTGGCTTATCCGGCGAGTGTCCCCGGTGCGATTGTAAGCGCCTGGAAGCAAGGCGGTCTCGAACCTGTTCTATCGCGCTACATCCTGGATGAAATGGCGCGTGTTTTGCCCAGACTGAAACGCGTGAAGTTGACAGTGGCTGAGATTCGGGACCTGACGGATAGTTTCATGTTCATGGCGGAGATTGTTGAGCCTGCGGCAAAGAAAGAGAAAGCTCTGCGCGATGCCGCGGATCAGCAGGTACTGGGTACACTGCTCGCGGCCAAGGCGGACTATCTGATTACCGGCGACAAGGATCTGCTGGAGCTTGCGGACAGCTATCCCATCGTGACGCCTGCAGAATTCTGGATGCGGCACGGCCGCTAAACACGAAGGCCCTCCTCATTGTTGGGAGGGCCTTCGTGTTTTTCCCCGTTTGCTTCGCCGATCAGTTCAGCGTCAGGTCCGCATGCAGCGGCGTGTTCTCGCTTGAGTCGCCCACGCGAATTACGAATTTGCCGGGATCGATGGTCCACTTGTGTGCGGCCTCATCCCAGTAGCTGAAGGCACGGGCATCGAGCGTGAGCGTGACATGCCTGGTTTCGCCGGGAGCGAGCCGCACCTTCTCAAAGCCCTTCAGCTCGCGCTCCGGCCGCGTGACTTTCGCCGAAGGATCGGAGACATAGAGCTGCGCGACTTCCGCGCCCTCCACGCTGCCGGTGTTGGTTACGTCGAAGCCGACCTTGACCTCGGAGCCGGCTGGAGCGCTGGCCGGCGCTTCGAGTTTGGAGAAGCTGAACGTGGTGTAGCTCAGCCCGAAGCCGAAGGGGAACAGCGGCTGCTTGCCCACGGTAGTCCAGTAGCGATAGCCCACCATCAGCTTGTCGTTGTACTTCACGTGCTGGATGGTGTAGTCCACATCGGGATGGCCGACCTCGACGACATGCAGTTTGGTGTCCGCGCCGGGGATCGGATAGTAGTCCTTATAGGAAGGATTGTCTTTCCATGCGCGGTCGAAGCTCACGGGCAGCTTGCCCTCGGGGTCATGCTTGCCGAAGAGCACATCGGCCACGGCCGTGCCGCCCTCCTGGCCCGGATACCAGGTGTGCAGCAACGCAGGCACTTTGTCGAGCCAGCGATGCGTGTCCATGCCGCCGCCGCCGGTGAGTGTGACGATGGTGTGCGGATTGGCCGCGGCGACAGCCTCGATCAGCGCGTCCTGTCCCCAGGGCAGCGTGAAGGAGCGGTCCAGCCCCTCGCTTTCATTCGAGGGATCGAAGCCCACGGAGACCACGGCCACGTCGGCAGCCGCGGCAAACTTTTTGACATCGTCGGAGAGCAGGCTGTCTTCCTTCACAAGGGCAACACCGAAGCGGTTGCCCGCAAAGCCGGGCAGGTAATCGGCGACGACGTTCACCACCTGGCCTGCGCTCAGGTCAAGCGTGCCGGACTCGGGATGCTGGCCCTCAACCTGCGTCTGGGCGACGATCTGCCTGCCATCCACGCTGACCGTATAGTGGTCACTGCCGGAGGCCGCGGCCAGCAGCATGTACCTGCCAGCTTTCTCCGCCTTGAATTTCGCGGTGTAACGGATGCTGCGCGGGGTCTTGTCGGCAGGCCCCCACCACTCGTTCTTGTAGTCGGCGATCATTTGCTGCTGGGCTGTTTCAGGCGTGCCGGTAAAGTCCTTGCTGGGGTAGGTGGCTGCTTCAACTGGTCCATCCCAGTGTGTGCGCCAGAAGAGCTCGTTCATCTGCGGCAGGCCGCGGGTGTAGAGCACGTGCACATTCGGGCCGGCAAGATTGGCGATGCCGGTGAGAATGCCGACGGTGTTGAAGGCCTCTGCCTGCGACGAGCCGCCGCCGCCGGTGACCGCCGGCCATGCATCGGGACCGATCACGGCGATGGTCCTGATCTTGTTCGCATCGAGCGGCAGAATATGCCCCTCATTTTTGAGCAGCGTGATGCTTTCAAGCGCGCCCTGCAGAGCCACGGGCCGGTCGGCGACTGAATCGGTGGACTCGTTCAAGTCGAGCTGCGGGCGGTCCAGCCAGTGATAGCGCAGCGCCAGGCGCAGAATACGCAGCACCTTGTCGTCGATGGTCGATTCCTTCACCTGGCCATCCTTCACGGCAGGCAACAGCACTTTGTCGTTCATAAAGCGCGGGCCGGGCATCTCGAGGTCGAGGCCATTGTTGGCCGCGGCCACTCCATCGTAGGTCGCATCCCAGTCCGACATGAGCACGCCTTCGAATCCCCAGTCGCCCTTGAGCACCTTCAGATTCAGGAATGCGTTCTGCGTGGCGTGGCTGCCATTGATCAGGTTGTAGGAGTCCATTACCGAACCCACATGGCCCCTGGTCACGGCCGCCTCGAACGCGGGCAGGTAGATTTCGCGCATGGTGCGCTCATCCACTTCCACATCCACGTTATGGCGGTTGTACTCCTGGTTGTTGAGCGCATAGTGTTTCACCGTGGCACTCACACCCTGCGACTGCACGCCTTTGATATAGGGCACAACGAGCTTCGCGTTCAGGTAGGGGTCTTCGGAGAGGTACTCGAAGTTGCGGCCGCTGACCGGCGAGCGCGCGATGTTGACGCCGGGGCCGAGCAGAAAGTTGACGCCGCGGGCGCGGGCATCGCGGCCCAGGCTCTCGCCCAGGGTGCGGGCAAAGTCTGGGTCCCAGGTTGCGGCCAGCGCCGCGCCGCCGGCGTAGGCGGTCGTCGGCCCCCAGGTGCGCACGCCCACGGACGCGTCGGACATCTTGAGCCGCGGCAGATCGATGGAGGGCAGCGCATTGGTAAACATGCCGTCCACGCCGCCGATGAGCTTGATCTTCTGTTCAAGGGTGAGCTTGCCAAGCAGTTCGTGAGCCCTGGCCTCAATGGCGGGCGAGTCCGGCACGGGCGCTTGCGCAACCAGCGCCGCCGGGAGCGCCAGAGGCACGATGAGCAGCAGGCCAAGGCGCAAGCGGAGACACGAAATAAACGTTTGAGCAGCAGGAACGGAATTGGTTTTCATAACGCGAGACAGGCTACATGATTTGGCTTTGCGCTGTATACCGGCGGCACGCAAAACCGTCCGTGCTGCGCGCCTGTGAAACGCGCTCGTCCTTTCTTGCACATCCGGGCCTGTGACCCGAGTCACAGCGCGGGGTGAAAGGTGTCACTGATGCTCCCAATAGGAGAGAGCAGACTCGGTAAGTAACGGGCAGGAAAGCAGAAGCGCCAGAGATGACGCCGGGGCGTAGTCAGGGCGCCGCTGCCACACACGCACAGGTCCGGCCCGTGCCATCAACAGTCAGAGCCGGAACGGAAGATGCATTGGGAGGCGACGATGAGCTTCGCAACCGGATTGAAGACGATTGTGGTGGCCACGGAGCTGGAGGGCCGTTCCGAGGCCGCGCTGGAGTATGCGCGCAAGTTTGCCAATGCCTACGGCGCGCGCGTGGTGCTGGCCTATGGAGCCGATCCCGCAGACTACGCTGCCGTGGGCTCCGTGCCGGGCGCCGTGCTGCGCAAGATGCCGGAGGAGGCACGCACCGCTCTCAATCGCATGGCTGACGATCTGCTCCGCGAGGGCATTCCCAGCCATTCCGAGATTCGCCAGGGAGCAGTGGCGCAAATGCTCGTCGATGTCGCCCGAAAATATGAGGCTGGACTCATCATCGTGGGCACGCGGGGCAGGGAAGGCGCGGGCCCGGTGCTGGTGGGCACTCTTGCCGAGGAAGTGGTGCGTTTTGCGCCGTGCCCGGTACTGGCTGTGGCGGAGGACTGGAATGCCGGTCCCTTCCGGCCCACGCCTGGCGGTTCCGTGATGCTGGCGACCGAGCGCAATGAAGCGGCACAGGCGGCAGCCAGCGCGGCCTATGCGCTGGCGGAGACCTTCGAGCGCATGCTGCTGATCGTCCATGCGCGCACGGCGGCAGAGACCTCGGCGATTCTCAATCCCTGCGCTCCCGCATTGCGCGAATTTATTTTGCCGGAAGGCGGGGCGGTGCCCATGCGCTGCATCGTCAAGGACGGCAAACCGGCCGACGCCATTGCCAGCGCCATCGAGCAGTATCATCCGGCCATTCTGGTGGTGGGCGTCAAGCGGACCAGCAAGACGCCGGGTCCGCATGGCACGGCGTTTACCTTGCTGGCGCGGTCGCGGGTGCCGGTTCTGTGTGTGCCGCCAGAGAATGCAACCGCGCCTGCGGGCGCTGAGTTTGCCTCTGCAACAGTTCTCTAGGCCCGGAGACGGATGCTCCGGCGCTGTGCCCTTTGCGCCGCTGGCGAAGGGCACGCATGTATTGCACAAATCCCGGGCAGGCAGAGAAGGGAATCATGCAACCTGAAGCATCATTCAGGCCGAATTCCACAGCGGCGCATCCGGTGGCGGAGCTGCTGGCTTGTCCGCCAGCGGCCGAGACACTGCTGAACGAGGGCGCGCGGCATATCGAGTTCAAGGAAGGGAGCACGCTCTTTCACCAGGGTGAACCCTGCCACGGGCTCTACCTGATTGTCGCGGGCGAGCTGCTGCGCCGGGCCGAGCGCATGGAGACGCGCCTGATGCTGGGCACGGTGAGTGCCGGAGAGCTGGTGGAGCTGGCTGCCGCGCTTTCCGCGATGCCACACTCCTACACACTGACTGCGCAATCGCAGGGCTCCGCCGTCCTGCTGGCCATGGAGCCGCTGCACCGGGCCTTCGCGGCCTATCCGCCGCTGCGCATGCATCTGCTGGAGGAGCTTGCACGCGAGGTCTCGCGCAGCTATTCCAGTTGTGTCGCGCGGCTGAACGCCGTGCGCCGGCGCGGGCCGGGATTGCACCAAGCGGGACACTAATCGTTCTTTCCCATGACTTCCTTTCGGCAGAGCCATCGAGCAGATGACGGGTTGCGCTATACTTGGCTGTAGGCCGCACACAAACTATGGCCGGATTTCATCCTCATCACCCGCCGGAAGATTGCCTGAACTGCGAGCATCGCCATTTGCGCATGTTCTGCAATCTCACTCCCGAGGCGCTCCAGGACTTCGATGCCATCGGCATCATGATGAGTCACGCGCGCGGCGCCAAACTGTTTTCCGAAGGGGACACGGCGCGCAACGTCTTTATCCTCTGCTTCGGCCAGGTCAAGATTTCGTCCACTTCGCGCGACGGCAAGACGATGATCCTCAAGATTGCTGGTCCCGGCGATGTGATGGGACTGAGCGCGGTGTTGGCCAGTGTTCCGCATGAGGTGACCGCCGAGGCGATTGAGCCCTGCCAGGTCAAGACCATCCGCAAGCAGGAGTTCCTCGATTTTCTTGGCCGCCACGGCGTGGCCAGCATGCATGCGGCGCAGTCGCTCTCCAGCGAATACATGACGGTGTTTCACGACGCCAAGCGGCTTGCGCTTTCCGGCTCAGCCGCAGGCCGGCTGGCTCGCCTGTTGCTCGACTGGGGCCGTGCGGCCGCAAACGGCAAGCCGGAGATTCGCTTCACCATGGCGCTGACGCACGAGGAGATCGCCAACATGGCTGGAACCTCGCGCGAGACCGTGACGCGGCTGTTGAACCAGTTCCGCCGGGAGCAGCTCATCACGATCAAAGGCTCAAGCCTGACGATCATGAAGCCCGAGCAACTGGAAAGCCTCACGGCCTGAGCTGCATCTCTATCACTGAACTCAATCAGGAATCGTTGTGCAGAATCAGCGCTGCATCGCCGCGTGCTCGGTGCGCGGCGCACTGGAGGCCGCGACGGCCTCGCGCAGCGTAAGCACCGGGCAGCGTGCATGGGCCAGCACACGATAGATAGTGCGGTCGCGTGTGAAACTCGCGAAAGCAGACCGCTGCGAGGCTCCCAGCACGATCATGCTGGCACGGAGCTTTGCCGCCGCCGCAAGAATCTCAATGGCCGGATTGCCATAAATGGCCAGCGGCTCCACGCTGGAAGGGCAGCCGCACTGCGGGTCGGCGGTTTCCTCGGCGAGTGTGCGGAGCTTCTCCGCACAGGCCGATTCGGCTGGACCGGAGGCATCTTTCTCCAGAGCTTTTTTCGGCATGACATGAAGCAGGACCAGGCGTGCGCCACGTCTGGCGGCGATCTGGCAGGCAAGCGCTGCGCTCGGGCGGGAGGCCTCTCGCAGTGTGGTGGCGTGCAGCACAACCGGAGGGTTGTCGCTGCCGGACACCGGAAGATGAGCCTCGGGTCCCACGGTCATGACCGGGAGGTGAACCGAGCGC
>DASZRQ010000015.1:0-17756 GCA_035549115.1 Occallatibacter sp.
GGGAGAGGCCGCCTTGCGCGCCGCGCTGGACTTAGCGGCGGAAGTGATCGCGATCGAAGCGCCGGTCGAAGCCGCGCTCATAGCGGAAGTCGCGATGCACGTCGTAGCGGACCACCGGACCGCCGCGCACGCCGGCAAAGCTCCACCGCCCCGGAATCCAGTAGCCATTGGCCATGTAGCCCGCGATCCAGACATAGCCCGGACCTGGGCAGGGAGGAACATAGGCCGCCGGCCCGCGCACGCCCACATAGACACCCACCTCGGCCGCCTGCGCCTGCAGGGTTCCCATGCCCAGCGCACTTGCAAGAACTGCCGCACCCAGTACCCATGTCGTCCGTTTCATACATCCTCCATCCCACCCAGCCCGATTGCTCATCGGTCAGTGCGGCTTTGGCTTGGCGTTTGGGCTCTTCCTGCTGCCCTGCCAGCCCGCCGCTTATGTACGGTGAAACACGCGCGGCGGCGAAGGTTGCGCTCGCGGAACGAAAATAAATCCCCGCAACTTTCCTGCAAACAAAGGGTTTGTGGCCCGCCGCATTCTGGGCGCGCACGGGTCCATTCGACACCATAAAATGGTCTATAATGAGCTGGGAGGGCAGACTCATGACGCGAACCCCTGCAGCCGCAAGCAAACCGCGCATGCGTATGCGGCATGCCGCCGCCGCTCATGCCGACGCGCCGCGCGTAATTGACGCGGCCTTCAACGCGGAGAAGGGAATTCCCAAGGCGCGCGCTGCGGAACTTTTTCGCCGCGTGGCGGCCGCTTCGCCGTTGCCGCTGGGCAAAATGCGCGCGGAACTGATTCCCGACTCGAGCTGGAAACGCGCGGGCAAGGTGCTGGGTCCGCAGGCCAGCCAGACCGCGGCTCGCGTGGGCCATGTGCTCGCCCTTGCGGAGCGCGTCTGGGGCAACTCCGCCGACGCAACGGAGTGGCTCAACAATCCGCATCCTGAGCTGCGCGGCGCAACGCCGCTCTCGCTGCTACGCACCGAGGCCGGCGGCCGTGCCGTGGAGGCGCTGCTGGGCGCGCTTGAATTCGGATTTCCTGTCTAGGCCGGACGATGATCGTCTTTCGCATGCACGGCGCTGCCTACGATGCCTTTGACACGACTGGCACATTTCTGCGTCCGGGGCGGTGGCACTCCGCGGGCACGCGCGTGGTGTATGCCTCCGAGCACGCCAGCCTTGCCGTGCTTGAAACCCTGATTCACGCTGGCGGCCACAAGCTGCCGCCGCGCCGGCTCACGCGCATCGAGATGCCGGACAATCTTGCCATCGAGTCCGTTCCATGGATGGAGATGCCTGCGTCGCAGGCCTTTGGCGACGCATGGATACGGGAGGCGCGGAGCGCGGCGCTGCGTGTGCCCAGCGCCGCCGTCAACCGGCTGGAGTCGAACTTCGTGCTCAATCCGAATCATCCCGAGTTTGCGCGCATTCGCCCGGAGCCTCCGCGGGATTTCGTTTTCGATCCGCGGTTCTTTCTCCTGACCTGAGCGCTGGCGCCGGTCTGCGCGACCGGATGGTACTCTGGGACTTCGTATCCTCATGTTCGCCACCTCGCAGCACGCACACTTCATTGGCATCGGCGGCATTGGCATGAGCGGCATCGCTGAGATTCTGCTCAACCTTGGCATGCGCGTCTCCGGTTCCGATCTGCGTCGCGGCCCGGTCACCGACCGGCTGGAGCGGCTGGGTGCGACCGTCTTTGAAGGTCACGAGGCGAGTCACGTTGTGGGCGCAACCGTCGTCGTCACCAGTTCCGCCGTATCGCCCGCAAACCCAGAGGTGATCGAGGCCCGCGCGCGCAAGATTCCCGTCATCCAGCGCGCCGAGATGCTCGCCGAGCTGATGCGTCTCAAGTACGGCATCGCCATTGCCGGAATGCACGGCAAGACAACGACGACCTCGATGGTGGCAGCCGTGCTTACCGCCGGCGGCCTCGATCCGACAGTTGTTGTCGGCGGCCGCGTCGATGCGCTTGGTTCCAACGCAAAGCTCGGCACCACGCAATATCTGGTAGCCGAGGCCGACGAAAGCGACCGTTCGTTTCTCAAGCTGCCTCCGATCCTCGCCGTCGTCACCAACCTCGACCGCGAGCATATGGACTGCTACCGCGATATGGCCGACATAGAGGAGGCCTATCTCGCCTTCATGGACAAGGTGCCGTTCTACGGTGCGGTCACGGCCTGCCTCGACAACCCGCAGCTCGCGGCCATCCTGCCCCGCGTACATCGCCGCGTGTGGACCTATGGCACGGCAGCCGAAGCGGATTATGTGCTGGCATTTCTCCAGCCGCAGCCCGGATGCCACTCCTGCTTCACCGTAACGGTGAAGGGAACCGTACTCGGCCCCTTCGAGCTGAACGTTCCCGGCCGCCACAACGTGCTGAATGCCACGGCAGCCGTTGCGATTGCTCATCAGCTTGAGGTTGCGCCGGAGAAGATTGCCGAGGGCCTCCGGCATTTTCGCGGCGTCGATCGCCGCTTTCAATTACGTGGCGAGACGCGCGGCATCCGCGTGGTGGACGATTACGGCCATCACCCCACGGAGATTCGCGCCACGCTGGCCGCGGCGCGCAGTTGCACAAGCGGGCGCATTCACGTTGTCTTCCAGCCGCACCGCTACACCCGCACGCGCGATCTGCTCGATGAATTCGGCGCGGCCTTTGGCGATGCCGACAGCGTGACCGTGCTGCCCATCTATGCGGCAAGCGAGGAGCCGCTGCCCGGCATCACTGCCGAGCTGCTGGCCGAGCGCATCGGCGGTCCGCGTGTTGCCTGTGTGGAGGATTTTCCCGCGGCCATCGCCGCCGCATGCGGCCAGGCCCGCGAGGGCGACCTGATTCTCACCCTCGGCGCGGGCAGCGTCAGCCAGCTCGGCCCGGCAATTCTCTCCGCGCTTGAGACGGCCAGCTCGGCTCGCGTCTAGCGCTGCGCGCAGTCTCTGCTCAAACGTTTTACCCCTGTGCTCGGTGGCTGCTATTATGCGGCGGGCTGCGGGATGGCGTGTCCATCCGCGGGGAGCGAGGGGATGACAATGCATTCACGGAGAGATTTCCTGAAGACGGCAACGGCAACGGCTGCCGCGATGGCCGTTGCCGGACGCGCGCAGGTCTGGGCGCAGGGCACGGCGGCGGGCCCGGTGAAGGTGTGGAGCACCTTCCGCGAGCGGCGGCACGCGGCCGGCGAAGCGCTAGCATGGAAGCCGTTGGACCAAAAATCGCTGAGCCAAAAATCGATGGATCAGGTGAGCGCGACGGCAATCGTGCTCGATCCGCACACGGCAAAGCAGGAAGTATTGGGCTTTGGCGCGGCCATGACCGACGCGAGCTGTTTCGTGCTGAGCCAGATGAGCGATGCCGAGCGCGCTCCGCTGATGCACGATCTCTTCGCGCCCGGTGAGATGGCGATGAACGTCTGCCGCACCACCATCGGCGCCAGCGACTACTCGCGCACCCTCTACAGCTACGATGAGAGTCCGGAGCCCGATCCCGAGCTCAAAAAGTTTTCCATCGATCACGACAAGACCTACATTCTGCCCATGCTGCGCGAGGCCCGCAAGGCAAATCCCGAGCTGTTCCTGTTCTCTTCGCCGTGGAGCCCGCCGGGATGGATGAAGCCCGACAACACCATGCTCGGCGGAGCCATGCGCAAGACGAGCTTCGGCCCCTACGCGCAGTACTTCCGTAAATTCCTCGAGGGCTACAAGGCCGAGGGCGTGGCCATCGACGCGGTAACCGTGCAGAACGAGACCGACGCCGAGCAGGAAGGGCACATGCCCGCCTGCCTGTGGGCGCAGGAAGCGGAGATGGACTTTGTGAAGAGCCACCTCGGCCCCACGCTGCGCCAGGCCGGCATCCCCGCGAAGATCTGGGTGCTCGACCACAACTACAGCCTGTGGGGCCGCGCCGTCGACGAGCTCAGCGACCCCGGAGTCTACGAGTACGTCGATGGTGTCGCGTGGCACGGCTATGTGGGCGAGGCCACCGCGATGACCCGTGTGCACGATGCTTTCCCGCAGAAGAATGCCTACTGGACCGAGGGCGGTCCGGACATCAGCCAGCCGGACTATGCCACCGACTACACCAAGTGGGCCGAGACCTTCAATCAAGTGCTGAATAACTGGGCCCGCTCCATCACCTCGTGGAACATCGCGCTCGATGAGAAGGGCAAGCCGAACATCGGGCCCTTCTCCTGCGGCGGCGTAGTCACCGTGGACAGCTCGACCCACAAGGTGACGCACAGCGGCCAGTACTGGGCCTTTGCGCACTACACCCGGCATATCAAGCGCGGCGCGCGCGTCTTCTCGACCGATGGCGTGGGCTACGACGGCGCGGGTGGCACAGTATCGCATGCGGGCTTCCGCAATCCCGATGGCGGCATGGTGGTGGTGCTGGCCAATCGCGGCGGGCAGAAGCAGGCGCAGCTCGTGCTGGACAGCCGGATGCTCGAAGTGGACCTGCCCGCCGACTCCGTCACCACGCTGGAGTGGGCCTAGTAGACCGCGCCTCCGGCCTGTGTCGAGCGGATTGCGCCGTTTGCAACCGAGAGCGTGTAGCGTGTCGCATCGCCGGACCAGGTCTTCACGTTGAAGGCATGTCCTGCGGCGGTCTTCTGCACGGCATAAGGACCGTAAGTCAGCGGTTTGCCCTGCATCACCGTGCCAGAGGCGCCGGCCGGATCGACAAAGTATGCCGCGCCATGGCCCACCACGGTCGCGCTGCCATCCGGGTTCAACAGAACAGCCGCGCGCTGCTCCACGCCAATGCCGCGCACGGCGTTTCCGTCGTAGTTGAGTCGCGCCAGAAACGTCAGCAGCCGTCCCATGCGGCTGCGCGTAGCGAAATGCGTATCCGTAATCACGCCCCTGAGCAGGGAAATGTCGAGAAAGCCATGGTCGAGCGCGATGCGCGGCCCAAAGGGATCGGCCATGGCCGTCCTGCCGTCGAGGTTCGGTTCGTCGGGCTTGTCGCCGAGCGAGGTGTAGATGAACTGGCCCAGCACGGCCAGCCCCGCGCTGGTGCCACCCATGGGCACGCCCCGCCGGATCGCATCGTTCAGTGCATCGTTTACCGGAGTCCCTTTCCAGAAGCGGATGTACTCGCCCTGGTCGCCGCCCGCGATAAAGATCGCGCTCGCATGCGCGATCTTCTCCGCCACCGTCGGGTCCGCCGCGGCCGCGCGGCTGGGAATGATGATCGTCGCAACCGAATTCAGCGTGCAGAGCTTGGCAATGAAGGGGTTGTAGTCGTCGTCTCCGTGCGAGCGCAGCACGAGGAAGTCTCCGCCATGCGCGCGGTCACACAAAAACCGGAAGGCCTCGTCGAGATCCTCGCCGCCGCCCATCAGGGCAAAGCCCGCGCGCGGCTTCACCGGCACGTCTGCCGCGTTGCCCACGCGGATATATTTGTATGCCTGCGCCTGCGCGAAAAAGGGAAGAAGTGCAGCCAGAAGAGCGAGCCCCGCGCCCGCCCGCAACCATCGAAGATCCCGCATGCCGGTAGCTTACCGGAGCGGCCCCGAACCCAGCCCGTTACGCAACGGATTCCCCCTCTTCCCGGCGCGGAAAAAGCTGTGGAACCGCGGGCTATAGTTGAGGCTGGCGAATCTCACGACCAGCTCAGGCGTGGCGACTCAAAGCAATAACCGAACCCGGTCCCTTGTATGGGAAGATGATGCGCCCGTGGAATCCCGCTTCCGCCGCGTGCAGCAGAGTGCGCCCAATGCAGGCCGCAGCCTGCCGGGCATGCCTGTGGAGATGGAAGACCCCGATGGCGATGGGCCGCCCATCGGGCGCAAGGCACGCTATGGCGCGCCGGGCCGCCCATGGTGGCGGCCTGCAGGCATGTTTGGCCGCTCGCTGCTGGCCTGCGGCATTCTGGTTGTTCTCACAGGCGTGGCCCTCGCCCTCACTGCGGCGCATTCTTTCCTTGTGCACGATACGCGCTTCCGCATCGCGGGCACCGGCAACATCCAGGCCTCCGGCCTGGGAGAGGTGAGCCGCGCGGAGATTCTGCCTATCTTCGGCGAGGACATCGGCCGCAACATCTTCTTTGTGCCGCTCAGCGCGCGCCGCAGGCAGCTTGAGCAGATTCCCTGGGTGCAGCACGCCACGGTTATGCGCCTGCTGCCAGACCAGATTCGCGTCACCTTGGTGGAGCGGCGGCCGGTGGCTTTTGTGCGCCAGGGCCAGCAGATCGGCCTGGTGGACGCCAGCGGCGTGCTCCTCAACATGCCCATCGCCATGATGGCGCAGCATCATTACTCGTTTCCGGTGCTCACCGGCATCGACGCCGGCGATCCGCTGGCCTCGCGCAAGGCCCGCATCGATCTCTACCTGCGCCTGATGCACGATCTGGATTCGACCAGCCAGCATTATTCGGAGCAGATTTCAGAGATTGACCTCACCGATCCCGAGGATGCGCGTGTGCGCATGCCGGAGCAGGGAACAGACATTCTCGCCCACTTCGGCCAGGATCGTTTTCTCGAGCGCTACCAGCGCTACAAGGCGCACATCGCGGAGTGGCGCAGGCAGTATCCGAAGCTCGCGGCCGTCGATCTGCGCTATGACCAGCAGGTTGTCCTGCAGATGGCTCCCGGCGCGGACGCCAATCAGGTCGCGGCGAATCCAGTGTCCGCAAAACCCGCCAATGCCGAGTCCGCGCCACCGGCAAAACCCGCCGCTGCTGAGCATGCTGCAGTGAAGCCCACTACCACGGCGTCTGCACCAAAGAAAGACACGGCAAAGGTGGAAGCGCCAAAGACGCCGGTCCGGCCCCTGCATGCGAGCGCTCCGAAACCGCATACCGTATCGAAGACAGAGAAAAAGCACGCTTCAACCCACGCCAGCTCCGCGCGCGCAAAGCAGAATCGCGCCGAGATGCTGGCGGAAAAGATGCGCCGGGAGCGTGCCGCCCGCATGAAGCATGCCACGGCCAGCAAGGCAAAGCACAAGTCCGCCGCAAAACCCCACGCAGCCGCAAGCGCCGGTCACGGCAGGTGAGCCCAGAACCATGAGCCAGAACCACGACAACCTGATCGTTGTGCTCGATGTGGGCAGCGCGTTTACCCGCGTGCTGGCGGCTGACCTGAATGAGGGAGCGCTGCGCTATCGCGGCCACGGCATCGTAGAGTCGGCAGGCATGCGCAAGGGGCTCATCGCCGATCTCGGCCCGGCTGCGAAGGCCGTCAAGTCCGCTAACGAGCGCGCCGAGTGGGTGGCGCGCGCCAACATCGACGAGTGCGTGGTGGGCGTGGGCGGTCCGCACATTCGCGGGCTCAACACCAACGGCGGCATCGACCTCGGCAGCCGCATGCGCGAGATTGGCCGCGAGGATGTGCGCGCCGCCATTGAACGCGCCCGCGCGGTGGAGCGCCCGCCGGACCGCGAAATTCTGCATCTGCTGCCCCGCCAGTTCATCCTCGACGATCAGCCCGGCATCTTCGATCCAGTAGGCATGGTCGGCGCGCGGCTCGAAGTCGATCTGCACATCGCCACCTGCTCCGGCTCGGCGCTGCAAAGCACCGTTACCTGTGCCAACCGCGCGGGGCTGGAAGTGACCGAAGCTGTTCTCGAATCCATCGCCGCCGCCGAGGCGACGCTTTCCGCCGACGAGCGTGAGCTGGGCGTTTGCCTGCTCGACATCGGCGCGCATTCGAGCGACCTGGTGGTCTTCTTCGAGGGCGCGGTCGCGCACACGGCCTCTGTGCCGGTGGGCGGCGCGCACTTTACCAATGATCTTGCCGTGGGTCTGCAAATGCCCACCGCGCAGGCCGAGGATCTCAAGCGCCAGTTCGGTCACTGCGTTGTTACCGCCGTACCCCAGGATGCGGAGATCGAGATCGCCAATCCCCAGCCCCAGCGGCTGGCGCTGCGCGGCGTGGCGGAGATTCTGGAGCCTCGCGCGCGCGAACTCATGTATTTCGTCAAGGAAAGCCTGCGTCAGGGCGGCGTGGTCGATGCGCTGGGCGCAGGATGCGTGCTTACCGGCGGCGGCGCGGCCCTGCCCGGCCTGTTGGATGTAACCGAAAGCCAGTTGCGCGTGCCGGCGCGGGTCGGCATGCCCGTGCGTCTATCCAATATGCCGGGCGAGCTGGTGCACCCGAACTTCGCCACGCCCATCGGCATGCTGCTCTATGCGCACCGCACGCGGGTCACGCGCGCGGCCGAGAACAACAGCCTGCGCACTCGCCTGCGCGCGCTGTTTGCCGCAAGTTTTTAACGTTGATTCTCAGGGGATGAAGGAGGCTGCAGCCGCCATGAACGAGCAGACAAACGAAACCGGGGAGATGCGCATTCAGTTCCACGACGAGAATGTGCGCGGCGCGCGCATCAAGGTCATCGGCGTGGGCGGCGGCGGCGGCAACGCGGTCAACCGCATGATCGAGGCCGGCCTCGAGGGCGTGGAGTTCATCGCCGCCAACACCGACGTGCAGGCTCTCAAGCTCTCGCTCGCTCCGGTCAAGCTCCAGCTCGGCGTGCGGCTCACCTCCGGCCTCGGCGCGGGGGCCAACCCCGACATCGGCCGCCGCGCGGCGCTCGAGGACTCGGAAAAAATCATCGAGGCTCTGGAAGGCGCGGACATGGCCTTCGTCACCGCCGGACTCGGCGGCGGCACCGGCACCGGAGCGGCCCCGGTCATCGCCTCGCTCGCCAGCGAGATGGGCATCCTCACCGTCGCTGTCATCACGCGACCCTTCGCCTTCGAGGGCAAGCGCCGCCTGCAGCAGGCCGAGCGCGGCCTCAAGGAGTTGATCGAGAGCGTCGATACCATGATCGTCATCCCCAACGAGAAGCTGCTGGCCGTGGCCAAGGACGCGGGCTTCTTCGAGAGCTTCCGCATCGCCGACGACGTGCTGCGCCAGGGCGTGCAGGGCATCTCGGACATCATCACCATCCCCGGCATCATCAACCGCGACTTTGCCGATGTGAAGACCACCATGGCCGGCATGGGCCACGCCGTCATGGGCACGGCGGTGCGCGCGGGCGAGAACCGCGCCGTGGAGGCAGCCCAGGCTGCCATGGCTTCGCCGCTGCTGGAGGCTGGAGCCATCGACGGCGCGCGCGGCATCCTGATCAATATCACCGGGTCAAGTTCGCTCAAGCTCTCCGAGGTCAACGCGGCCTCCACGCTGATTCAGTCCTCCGCGCACGAGGATGCCAACATCATCTTTGGCGCCGTGCAGGACGAGCGCATGGGCGACGAGGTCAAGATCACCGTCATCGCCACCGGCTTCCGCGACCAGATGCCCGAGCGCCGCGCCCGCATGCTCAGCGTCGAGGAGACCCCGGTGCTATCCGTTCCGGTGGAAGCGCCGGTCAACTGGATGCGTGAGCCCATTCTGCCCGCGCCGGTCGAAGAGGATTCCGAGCCGGAGATCGAGCCGGAGCCTGTGGCAACGGCCGAGCCCGCCCGCCCGCGTTTTCTCAGCGAAGATGAGGAGCCGGAAGTAGAGGAAGCTGCCGCACAGACGGATGAAGAGGAAGCCGAGATGGTGGGAGCCGCGGCCCGGCCCCGATTCGTCGAGCTGGCTGAGTCTTCGGCCTATCCGCCGCTTCCGCGCGACTTTACCTCCGACTTCGGCGGCAATGCCCGCGCCGCGGAGGAGCCTTCCCGCGCTGCCGAGCCCGCCGCCGAAGAAGAGCGCGATCTGGATGTGCCGGCATTCATGCGGAGGCTGCAGTTCTGATTTGGCCCAGGGTGCGGATAGACATCTTGAGTGACTTTGGTCATAGATTTTCGACCGGGGCTGTACCAGAATCGGACGTATAGTGAACCCAGGTTTCCGGTAAATGCGTCTGCATGAAATGGAATGGTCAGGAACGGCTCTTCCATTTAATGTAGGAATATGGAGCAGCATCCCCAGGGATGCCGTCTCCAGCAGCCTGGCGATTGGTACGCGGGAATTACGCCGGGAACAGGGCCGATTGCGGCGCGGACAGGACGACGCCGCGGTGAGCCGATAAGGAAAGAAGTGCGCCTCCCCAGGACGCATGGCAAGAATCCAATTGAGGAACAGGTGCTGACTGGATGAGGTTGTCCTGTATATCTGTAGGTTTTGCTTTGGGATGCATGTTGTCTGGAGCGGCGGCGGCCGCGGCGCTTGATGCGCCGCACACGCTGCACAAGCCCCGCACCGCGGCGCATCTCAGTGCCTCGCATGTGCGCCGCCATCACACGGTGGCCCATCGCAAGGCTGCGGCCTCCGGGCACGCGGTTGCTCACGCCGCAACCCCGGTGCACAGGTCCGCCACGCTGCATCGCGCCTCGCTGCATGCGCGTCATCACCGTTACTACGAGAGGTTTACGGCCAGTTCCTTCGCCTCGCCGGACATCTTCGACGGCGACATCACGGCAGGCGAGGATCCGGTGGTCCGTCAGGCCGCGATTGACGCCCTCGATGGCATGAACGGCACGGCCGTCGTCATCGATCCCTCCAACGGGCGCATTCTGGCCATGGTGAACCAGAAGCTGGCCCTCTCGCCCGGTGCCGAGCCCTGTTCCACCATCAAGCTTTCCGTCGCGCTGGCGGCCCTCTCTGAGGGGCTGGTCACTCGCGACACCATGGTCCGCCTGCCCGGCTTCCGCATGAACATGACCCAGGCCATCGCGCACAGCAACAACCTCTACTTCGAGGAGCTGGGCCGCGAGCTGGGCTTTGACCGCGTGCGCCACTACGCCACCGAGTTCGGCCTGGGCGAGCTGGCG
This sequence comes from Occallatibacter sp., assembly GCA_035549115.1. Taxonomy (GTDB): domain Bacteria; phylum Acidobacteriota; class Terriglobia; order Terriglobales; family Acidobacteriaceae; genus Telmatobacter. Next base: position 10,709 of record DASZRQ010000015.1, read on the forward strand.
GGGTACAACATTCAGGGCGAGCAGCTTGGCATTTATCCGAGCGAAGCTATTCCAGAGTCCGAGGGCGGCGTGGGCCGCATGTGCAGCTTCGGCCAGGGAGTCTCGATGACCCCCCTGCAGCTTGGCGCATTCGTCGCGGCCATCGCCAATGGCGGCACGCTCTATTACCTGCAGCATCCCACCACGCAGGCTGAGGTTGCGGCCTTCGAGCCTCGCGTCAAGCGCACTCTCGACATCGCTCGCTACGTGCCCGATCTTGAGCCGGGCATGGCCGGTGCCGTGGAGTACGGCACGGCGCGCCGTCTGCGGGCCAACTTCGACGAGCTGCCTGTCTTTGGCAAAACCGGCACCTGCTCGGACAAGGGGACACGGTTCGGCTGGTTCGTCTCGTTTTCGCAGACCCCGCAGGGCAGTCTGGTCACGGTCTTCTTCCTCGAGGGCGGCCGGCCCACCTTCGGGCCCCGCGCGGCAGAGCTGACCGGCGCCTTCTACAAGAACCTCTGGGATCACAACTACTTCACGGACAAGGGCCAGCAGACAGCGGTACTCACCACCGCGCCTGCTCCCGCGCTGGCCACGCAGCCGGCCGCGCAGTCGGCCGTAGTCCGGTAAGCCTGGCGGAGCAAATCGCATGAAGGCCGCCTCTGGGCGGCCTTCATGCTTTTCCGCCCAGCTTCTGCGACAAATCCCCAGCACATGCATCGTATAGTGTGAGTATCTGCCGCCCGAGCGGCGGCCATCCCTCAACCCACAAACCCCGGTTGCAACGGCAGACACCGAGCTATGGAATTACCTACTCACATTCTTCTCATGTACGGTTATCTGCTCCTGTTTGCCTGGGTTCTGGTGGAGCAGCTCGGGGTTCCGCTGCCCGCCACGCCCATTCTGCTGGCTGCCGGGGCGCTCACCGCCCAGCATGATCTCAGCTTTCCGCTGGCTCTGCTGGCCGGCGTGCTGGCCTGCGTCGTCGCGGATATGGCGTGGTTCATCATCGGCCGCAGGTTCGGCCATCATGTTCTGCGCATCCTCTGCAAGCTCTCCATGGAGCCCACGATCTGCGTCCGGCGCACCCAGAACTCCTTTGGCCGCCGCGGCGACCTGACCCTGCTCATCGCCAAGTTTGTGCCCGGCCTGGCCACCCTGGCTCCGCCCGTTGCCGGGCAGAACGGCATGGACCCGGCCCGGTTCCTCCTGTTTGATACGTTGGGGGCTCTTGCCTGGGTCAGCGCGCTGCTGGCCGGTGGCCGGCTCTTCGGCGACGCTCTCAAGCGTGACCCCAGCCTGCTGGACTGGGTAGGCCGCTTCTCCGGCGCATTGCTGGTGCTGGGCGTGATCGGTTTCTTCATCACCCGGCTCTACCGCCGTCGGCGGTTCCTGCGCAAGCTGGTCGAGTCCCGCCTGGAGCCCGACGAGTTGAAGCGCCAGCTTGATGCCGGTGAGAGCATCTTCATCGTCGATCTGCGCCACCCGCTGGAGCTGCTGCCCGACCCCTTTACCCTGCCCGGCGCACTGCATCTTTCGCCGGAGGCGCTCGCCCAGCGCATCCACGAGATTCCCCGCGACCGCGACATCGTGCTCTACTGCACTTGCCCGAGCGAGGCCACGGCCGCCAAGGTGGCCATGACCCTGCACAAGGCGGGCATTGACCGGGTGCGCCCGCTGCGCGGCGGTTTTGATGAGTGGAAGCGGCTCGGCTATCCGCTGGATGCCGTGGCTCCGGCCCTGCTGGAGTCCACCGTCATCCAGATCGCGCCCGCGAGCTAAGCGCCTGCAAACAAGGCCGCGATCCTGCCGGCCATCGGCGCGCCCAGCCCCGAACATGGATCAGGTCCAGCCCCGGCGTTGTAGTAGCCGTTGCCGCCCGAGGTAATGTCGGTAAACGCGCCCGGATTCGCCCACAGCTTCGGCGTCACAAACCCGAGCTTCGGTCCAAACGCGGCAAACAGTCCCGCATACAGCGGTGCAACCGCGCTGGTTCCGCCAATCACTGTCGCGGCCCCATGCACATAAATCTCGTAGCCGGTATTCGGATCGGCGTCGGCGGCCACGTCCGGCACCATGCGTCCTTTGCCGTAGCGCGTGCCCGCGGGCGCTGGCGGCGCGCCCACCTGAAAGCTCTGCACCGGAAACACGGTTGAGTAGCCGCCCCCGGTGCCTTCGCCGCTCGTCTGTCCGGGATCGTTGTTCCACACCGTCTCGGCCTGTGCGGTCTTGCTCGTTCCTCCGCAGCCGACTACATGCGGACACGAGGCTGGCGCGTCCACGTTCGCGGGCGTCGAGCCGCCGTCGCTCGAGTCGTTGTCGCCGGACGCCGCAAAGACCGCCATGCCGCCGTTCACCGCGGCCTGCGCGGCAGACTCCATCGACTGAACCGCGCTCGTGCCCCAGGTCGCCTCGTCGGCACCCCAGGAGATGGAGCACACATCGCAGCCGTCGGCCGTGGCCTTTTCGACGGCCGGCGCAATATCCTGCGCCCAGTAGACGCGCACCACGGCCGCCTTGCCGGTGGCCAGATAGTAGCCCGCGGCCGCCACCTGAATATCGAGTGCGACCTCATAATCGGCATCGTCGTCCGAGCCCGGATTCTGATTCGGCGTGTTCTGGGTGCCATCCACCGAAACATCGGTGATCTGCGGCGTCGGCTGGCCGATTGACTCGAAGAAGGCATCCATGTCCTGTTGCACCCAGCCGCCGCCCAGTTCCACAAGGGCGATCACGCCGCCGCCAGCCAGATTCGATGGCCAGCCGTAAGCCGTGCACAGGTCGGGAACCGTCCACGCGGCGGTAGGCGCGGTCTCGGGAGCCAGCAGTTTGAAATAGGGCTTGCACGTGCGGCGCGGAGGCAGAGAGAGCATGATGACTCCTTGGATGCAGCGCGCCCCGCTCGCGTATGCCCTGCGCAGGGCCTGAAGCGCTGCCTAAAGAAACAGCGCGGCCACGTTGGCCCCGTGCGGCGAGCCGATGCCGCTGCAGGGGTTTGGCCCCGGTCCGGCGCTGTAGGCTCCATTGCTGCCGACCGTAATGTTGTTGAAAGCCTGCTGATTCTGCCACAGCTTGGGCGTCACAAAGCCCATCTTGCGCCCCAGCGCGGCAAACAGCCCCGCATACAGCGGCGCTACGGCGCTGGTGCCGCCCACCACCCGCTGCGCCCCGTGCACATAAATCCTGTATCCGGAGTTGGGATCGGCATTGCCCGCCACATCCGGCACCATGCGGCCCTTGCCTCCGCCCGCATTGGGCGGCGCAGGCGGCGCGCCAACTTGGAAAGTCTGCACCGGAAAGATCGTCGAGTAGCCACCGCCCGTGCCCCGGCCGTTGTACTGGCCCGGCGTATCGTTCCACACCGTCTCATTGTCCGTGGTCTTGAACGTGCCGCCGCAGCCCACCACGTGCGGGCAGCTTGCCGGCACGTCCACATTGGCGTTCGTCTTGGTGCCGTCGCCGGAAAGGTTATCTCCCGCCGCCGCAAACACCACCATGCCCGCTGCCGTGGCCGCCGCCGCGGCAACCTCCATGTCGTGCGCGTCGCTCGGCCCCCATGTGCCCTCGTCTGAACCCCACGAGATCGAGCACACGTCGCAGCCGTCGGCCGTAGCCCGCTGCACTGCCGTGGCAATATCGTCGGTCCAGTACATGCGGATAACGGCGGGCTTGCCCGTGGCGGCATAGTACGAGGCCGCCGCCACCTGAATATCCATCGCGACCTCGGAGTCCGGATCGTTCGGATCCTGGTTGTGCTGGTTCGGCGTGTTGCTCACCCCGTCCACCGAAATATCGGTGATCTGCGGCACGGGCTGGCCAATCGACTGAAAGTAGGCATTCATGTCCGCCTGCACCCAGCCGCCGCCCAGCTCGATCATGGCGATCACGCCGCCGCCCGGCAATCCGGTGGGCCAGTTGTAGGCTGTGCACAGGTCGGGCACGTTCCACGCCACCGTGGACGCGGCAGCACTGTCGTCGTGCCGCCGGACCACGACATAGGGTCTGCAGAATGCAGAAGTTTTGCGCTTCATGTCGGTGAATCCCTGTGCGTGAGCATGGCACATTGCCGCGCCCCAAGGCAAAGAAAGTTTGCGGCCGCGCCGACGGCTTAGTATGAGGAGGGGAGCATACGCACTTGGCCTACGACGATCTGCGCGACTGGATCAAAGCCCTGGAAAAACACGGCGAGCTCAAACGCATACGCGAGGAAGTCTCGCCCGAGCTTGAGATCACCGAGATCACCGACCGCGCCAGCAAGATCGGCTCCCATGCGGGCGCGCATACAGCCACGAAAGGGAAGTACGCGCCCGGCGGCCCCGCGCTGCTGTTTGAAAACGTAAAGGGTCACCCCGGCCACAAGGTGCTCATCAACCAGTTCGGCAGCGAGCGCCGCATGGCCCTCGCCCTCGGCGTTGAGCGTATCGACGAGATCGCCGGCCGCATCACCGGCCTGATGAACGTGAAGCCTCCCTCGGGCGGACTGCTGGACAAGCTCAAGATGCTGCCGCAACTGGCCGAACTGGGCAATGTCTTTCCCAAAACCGTCTCCGCCAAGGACGCGCCCTGCAAGGAGGCCATTCTCCGCGAAGGCTTCGACCTGAACGCCTTCCCGGTCCTCAAGTGCTGGCCCAACGACGGTGGCCGCTTCATCACCCTGCCCTGCGTGCACACCCGCGACCCGAAATCCGGCAGGCGCAACATCGGCATGTATCGCATGCAGGTCTACGACGGCCAGACCACCGGCATGCACTGGCAGCGCCAGAAGGTCGCCGCCGAGCACTACCGCAACGCGCTGCGCGCCGCCGCCGAATCCAATGCCATCGGCGATCCGCGCACCGCCAGCGCCGCCGTCATGGCCGAGTCCGCGGGCGGAGCCGTCGCCATCCCCGACGGCCCCATCGGCGGCCTGCCCCAGGTTGCGCTGGGCAATCTTAAAGGCTCGCGGCTTGAAGTTGCCGTCGCTATCGGCACCGATCCGGCAACCACCTTCTCTGCCATCGTACCCGCGCCGCCCGAGGTCGAGGAGTTCATGATCGCCGGCTTCCTCCGCGGCAAGCCCGTCGAGATCGTCAAATGCGAAACCGTCGACCTCGAAGTGCCTGCCCATGCCGAAATCATCCTCGAGGGCTACGTCGAACTGGGCGAACTGCGCACTGAGGGCCCCTTCGGCGACCACACCGGCTTCTACACCATGACCGACGAGTACCCGGTCTTCCATCTCACCGGCATCACCCATCGCAAAGATCCCATCTACGCTGCCACCATCGTCGGCAAGCCGCCCATGGAAGACGCCTGGATGGGCAAGGCCGTCGAGCGCATCTTTCTCCCCGCGATGAAGATGACCATCCCCGAGCTGGTCGATGTGCATCTGCCTGTCGAGGCCGTCTTCCACAACCTGATGATCGTCTCCATCCGCAAGAGCTATCCCGGTCAGGCGCGCAAGGTCATGAGCGCCGTCTGGTCTCTCGGTCAGGCCATGTTCACCAAGTGCATCGTCGTCGTCGATGAGGACTGCGACGTGCAGAACATGAGCGAAGTCGTGCTGCGCGTGGCCAACAACATCGATCCCGAGCGCGACATCCAGTTCACCCTCGGCCCGGTCGATTCGCTCGACCACGCCTCGCGCCTGCCCAACTACGGCTCCAAAATGGGCATCGACGCCACGCGCAAGTGGAAGGCCGAGGGCTTCGAGCGTCCCTGGCCCGCGATGATCGAGATGGACGGCGTGACCAAAGCCCGGGTCGACGCCCTCTGGAGCAGGCTCGGTCTCTGAGTCCGCGGCAAATTAGCCGTCGCCCGTGCCGTGCATGCTCTGCTAGAATGCGGCGCACGGAGCGGTGGTCTCTTCTTCTTGCGATCTCTCTTCCATCGCGCTTCGGCGTTGCTCTTCGGGCTCCTGTTCTCCGCGCTTTGCGCGCCTGCGGCTGAGCCTCCCGGCGCAGCCCTGCTCGGAGTCGACCTCCACGGCCAACCCATCCACGCTCTGGCCGGGCCCGGCGAGCATCTCGTGGTTCTCATCTTCGCCGCCAGCGACTGCCCCATCTCCAACCGCTACATCCCGGTGATTGCGAATCTCAATCAGGAGTTCGGCCCCCGCGGCGTGCATTTCTGGTGGGTCTTTCCCAATCCGGAAGACACGGCTCCCATCGTCGCCAGGCACGATCAGGACTACGCCATCCACGAGAGTGTGCTGCTCGACACGCATCAGACCCTCGTCCGCGAGTCGCACGCCACCATCACCCCGGAGTCGGCGCTCTTTCGCGTGACCGCCGCGGGCATGCGCGAGCTCTACCACGGCCGCATCGACGATCGTTATCTCGCCATCGGCCAGGAGCGGCCCCAGCCCCAGCACCGCGAGCTTGAGGCCGCGATTGCCGCCGCTCTTGCGGGCAAGCCTGTGGCGCCGCCCACGGGTCCGCCGGTCGGCTGCGCCATCGTTCCCCTGCAGCCATGAGCCTGCCGCGATCCTCGGCCGCGCCTGTGGCACTTTTGCTTGCCCTGTGCCTTGCTCCGGGGGCCGCAGCCCAGCCTGCAAGTGCCGCCGCGAAACCCGCAGCTTCTGTCACCTGGAGCCGCGACATCGCGCCGCTGGTCTACGCACACTGCACCACTTGCCATCATCCCGGCGGAGCGGGGCCGTTCAGCCTGTTGACCTACGCCGATGCCCGCCGCTGGGCCCCGCAGATGGTCCTCGTCACGCAGTCGCACTTTATGCCGCCCTGGCTGCCCGAGCCGGGTTACGGCGACTTCGCCGATGTCCGCCGCCTCAGCGATCGCGACACCGAACTCATGCGCGTGTGGGCCAAATCAGGAACGCCGCAGGGCAATTCCGCTGAAGCTCCCCTGCCGCCTCACTACGACGCGCAGTGGCAGCTCGGCAAGCCTGACCTCATCCTCAAGGTCCCGCGCTCCTTCGCGCTCCGCGCCGGCGGCACTGATGTCTTCCACAACTTCATCCTGCCTTACCCGCTCAAGGAGACGCATTACATCCGCGCCATGCAGATTCTGCCCGGCACGCCGCAGATCGTGCATCACGCCAATGTCATCATCGACCGCACGGCCAGCC
>DASZRQ010000016.1:0-36865 GCA_035549115.1 Occallatibacter sp.
AACCCATGCGTTTCGAGAAAAGGCTCGATCCACTCAAAGCCCCACTCCAGCGGCCGCACCACGCGGTTCTCGTCGCGCGTCGTGAGCCGCGTCTCCCACTCATACATCCAGCGCGCGTAGCGTTCCTTCAACATGCTTGTACGTCAAGTTTATCAGCGCGGATGCTGTTCTTCCCTGCGCCCTGTTGCCGATTCCCTATCTTGCGCACACCCGCCCGCGCCGCCAGTACTCCCACCCCAGCCACGCCAGGCTCAGGACCAGAATCACCGCAATAATTCCCTGCGAGATGACGCAGTACAGGCACCACACCAGCAGGTCGTACTTCTCGATGAACGTGAGCCGCAGCGCGAACACCAGCGCCAGCAGCGCGGCAACGTGCAGCGCATACCGCCGCCGCAGGAGCGCCAGCGCGCCCAGCAGCAGGTAGCCCGCAATGCCGATCGCCGCCACAGGCACCTTGCCCATCATCGCGAACGGGCTGTGATTCACCACGCCACAATCCCACTTCTCGTTGATCGAGCAGGGCTCGGTCGCTGTCGAGTAGTGCACCTGCAACGCCAGCGCGGATACCACCGCGCCGGCCAACGCCAACACCGCAATCACATATCGCATCTCGCCTTCGATCCTACGACATTGCGGCGCTACCATACAGACAATGACTCACGCCCCGCGCGTCGCGTTTTCCGGTGGCAGCCGCGTAGCCTTCTTTGGCGGCAGCTTTGACCCGCCTCACAGCGGGCACATCGCCATTGCCCGCGCCGCGCAAACCGCGCTCGCACTCGACCGCGTCCTCTTTGCGCCCGTGGGCGCGCAGCCTCTCAAGCCCGAGGGCTCCGCCGCATCCTTCAATGACCGCGTCGCCATGACACGGCTCGCCATTGCCGGCGAGCCCGGCTTCGAGCTCTCCCTCCTGGACGCGCCGACCGCCAAACCGGACCACACCCCCAACTACACAATCGATACGCTCAACACCCTGCGCGCCAGCCTGCCGCCCGGCTCCGCGCTCTTCTGCATCCTCGGCGCCGACTCCTTCCTCGGCCTGCGCCGCTGGCATCGCGGCGCGGAAATTCCCTTTGCCGCCACGCTCGTCATCGCCAGCCGCCCCGGCGAGAGCCTCGACAACCTTGCCGCGCTGCTCCCCGCCGGCCTTACCCTTGTTTCTCTGCCGGAACCGGCGCTCACCCCAAGCGGCATCGACCTGCGCCGCGCCGAGCTCCGCAACCCCGCCGGCGCCAACGCCGGGCTCTACCTGCTCCCCGGCCTCCACATCGACCTCAGCGCGACAGCCATCCGCAGCCAGCTCCGCAGCGGCCAGCCCGCAGGCATCGACCCCGCCGTTCTTGACTACATCGCCACCCACCACCTCTATCGCTCGCTCTGACCCCTTCACTCTGATCTCTTGTTCTCTGTTCCTGCTACCATGTCCCTTGGAGATCAACCCCCTGGCATGACCCCTACCTCCGCGAAAGATCACACCCGGCTCCTCGTTCAGGCCGCTGCACGAGTCTGCGAAGACAAAAAAGGCGAAGACACCCGCATCCTCGAGCTCGACCCCGTCGACTCCGGCCTCGCCGACTTCTTCCTCATCACCTCAACCCGCAACGATCGCCAATCTCAGGCCATCGCCGACGATATCGAGTTCACCCTCAAGCGCGATTTCGGCATGTACGCCACCTCGGTCGAAGGCCGCCGTCAGGGCGAGTGGATTCTCCTCGACTACGTCGACTTCGTGGTCCACGTCTTCCTCGCCGACAAGCGCGCCTTCTACGACATCGAGCGCCTGCGCAAATCTGCGCGCCCGCTCACGCCGGCAGAGTTCGACGCCGAGCTTACCGCGATCCTAGCCGCCAAAACCCGCGCAGCCCGGGGTAAATCTCCGGCAAAGAAAGCTGCGAAAACCGTTCCGCGAAAACCCACGGCCGCCAAGAAAGCCCCGGCGAAGAAGGCCGCTCCGGCCAAAGCAAAGAAATCCGTCCCAGCCAAATCCGCGAAGGCCGCGAGTCCTGCCGCGAAGAAGCTCGCTGCAAAGAAAACGGCCGCCAAGAAGGCAGCCGTCAAAAAGAAGTAACCTGCGCAGCTTTCACTTTGCACTGGCGTTCAAACCAAAGCTAAAGGGGATTCGCTTTCGCGAATCCCCTCTCTGTGCAGCTTGTTGACTTACGTTAGAAGGTGATGTGCAAACCTAGGCGAATGTTGCGTGGGACCTGATACAGATACGGTTTGCCATATTGGCTGTTGATCGTCAGCGGGTTGCCGCCATTGCTGAACGCCGCGTTCATTGCACCCACATAGTCATAGGGCGTCATGGCTGCAGCATAGAATGACGGGCCATCGATAATCCACTGACCGCCTGGTGCAATAAAGTTTGTGGCGTAGCCGGAGTCAATCTGCTGACCGTAGGAGACAGCCGCGTGCTCATTCAGGAGGTTGCTGAATGTGGCATCGAACGAAAGCTCCTTCGATTCATGTAGCTTCACGGACTGCTTGAAGTTGAAGTCGGTATCCGTAAACCAAGACGTCCGCTTGGTATAGGGTGCGCTTGCTGTGATCAAACCGGTGGTCGGATCCTGGCTCACATCGATCCACTTGCCGCGATCCACGATGTCCGTCGGGAAGCCGCTGGGAAAAGCATAGCCTACATCCAGATAGCTGGTCAGTGGAGTACCACTGTAAGCCGACTGGAACACCCCAAAGGTCGTAGCGAACTTTCTCGCCCATGGCAGGATGTAGTAGACATAGCCCTTGAGCGCGTTCGGACGGTCAGTAGGCAGCAAGCCACTCGAGGAACCGCCAAACGCATTCCACGAAAAGAACGGCTCGTCGAAAGCACGGCTATTGTTCGGAGCGTTACGCCCACCGCCTCCGTCTGCCACATCCGAGCTCGTCAGGCCCGTGTAGTTGCCACGAAACTTGCTATAAGTGTATGAGAACATACCCATCCAGTTGTGGCTCACGTTCTTGCTTACGCGGAACTCGATGCCATCGTAGCTGCGGGCGGCGGGGATGGTCTTGTTCGGGGGGCAGCCATCCGAGCAATCCGGGGCCGTGCCGTACAGGAAGTTATAGAATCCCGTAAAGGTGCTGTTTACACCTTGGCCGGGATTCACGATAACAAAAGTTTCACCAATGTCAGGGTTGTAAATCGCCGAGTCCTCGATCACATGATCAAGTCTCCTTCGATCCCAATGAGCCGAAACCGTGACGTTCGATGCAAGCTGATAGTCCACGCCAACGGCAGAGTCATGCTGTGCGTAGGGCTTCAACCCCGGAGCCGTGCCTTCCGCAGTCGAACTGCAGGTTGAGCACGTCGTCGGGAAGGCGCGCAGGTTCTGGTTTTCGAGGAAGATCAGCCCCGAAGGCGTTGTACCACCCCAATTGGCTTCGCTGCTCGAGTTTGGACCCACGCAGTAACGGTTGTTGCTGTTCAGTACCGGCAGTACTCCCGAAAGGTCGGAAGTCATCAACGCATACCAGCATTCCTGCCAGTACTGGCCGCCATAGGAGCTGATCGCCACGTTGAGCTTCATCTGATCGTAGAACTCGCCATAGGCTCCGGAGATTTTCATCTTGCCATTCTTGAACACATCCCACGCGGCGCCAATGCGCGGTGCAACTTTGTCACCCCAGCCGAAATTGATCGGCTTGGTGATGGTAGCGTTCGCTGGCTGATTCTCTGCCGGAAGGTATTCGCGCTCGATGCGGATGCCGGCATTGATCGTCAAACCCTTGCCAACAGTCCAAGCATCCTGCACATAGAATCCGTGATTGAATCCGGTCGCCTTGCCGCCGCTACCGAAGTCGTTCACATTGATCGTGCCGTAGGTACCGACGCATCCGTCCTCGGTATCGCCCGTGTCGGCTTCCACCGTAGCGCAGTTGTCTTCACCAACCGTACCCTGCGGCGAGTAGGGATTGGTTATACCCGGATATACCTCCACCAGCGGTGCATTATATCCTTGGAAGATATAGTTCGAGTTGCGATGCAATTGGTAGCCGAACTTCAGGTTGTGTGTGCCACCTGTGCCAGCATGGAACCAAGCGATGTCCTGATCGAATTGGATCGCTTTGTTTGAGTTCAGGTGCGTAAAGTTGCCGTCCAGCGCCTGATTTAGATAGCCCGTGGCCTGCGCCAGACTCGCTGGAAGTGGGTCACCGTTGGTGTCAGTGTTAGGTGAGCCACCGTTGGCCTCCCACAGATCGATCGCGCCAGATGTCGGATAACCGAAATCGTGGTAGTTCTCAAAGTAGTAGCCAAAGCGGGTCGTTGAAACCAATGTGTTGGTCAGGGTAATATCCGCTCCGGTATTTAAAGTAAGATTCGGTGCCGAATAACCCAGCGTGTGGGCATAGGTGCTCGGGTCGACATAGTTGCCATTGCAAGTCAATGAGCCGGAGATCGTCTCGCATCCAGTCACTGTATTGAAGTAGCCCTGCACCGAGTCAGCTGTCGGCAATGACTCGCCGTATTGCTTCTGGCCCTGAGACAGCCACGAGCCAAATACGCGGATCTTATCGGTAATTTCGGCATCGAGGCGCGCATTACCGTAAAACGTATGCGTGTTCTGGCTGAACGGAATCTTACCGCCGTTCGGACCGTAGTTCAGTGTCTCTTCATAGGCATTAAACTCCGGGTTGAAACCGACGAACAGGAACAGGCGCTCCTTGAGCTTTTCGTATGCGGCATCGGGAACTCCATACAACTTCGGGAATAGCTCAGCAATCGGTCCGCCAAGCGTGACACCGGGAAAAACATCGCTCGTCTTCGGTCGAATCGGCTGATAATTTTGGTAAGTCGGGTCGATTGCACCCCAATCCGTCGACGTACCGCTGGAGCTTGGATCATAGCGCGATTCTGCCAGTGGTGAACCGTTCATAGCGCCGTCCTGGAAGCTCGTGAAGATCGAGCCATGCCAGTGATTCGTGCCCTTTTCCATGATGACGTTCACCACGCCGCCCAGTGCGCCGCCATACTCGGCCTCGACGCCAGAGGTCTTCATCTGCACTTCCTGAATGAAGTCCATCGGCACGTTGGTGTGCGAGTAGCCGCCAATAATATTCGCCGTTTCCTGGCCTTCCACAAGGTAGGAGTTCTCCGAGTCGGCTCCACCGCCGATCGAATAGCCGAATGCGCCGCCGTTGCTGCCGTTGCCCGGAGATGTTGAGCCAGAGCCATTGCTCAGCATCGAGCTGCCTTCCAGAGGCTCGTTGCGTGCTTCTGGAGCAAATTGGATGACCGACTGAAAAGATACGCCGTGAGGAATATCGGAGAGGGCTTCCTGAGGAATATTGGTCAGCGTGGTCGTGGTCGTTTCATCGATCATTGGACCCTGCGTCGTCACTTCGACGACTGTATCCACTGCTCCGACCTTCAGAGTCATATCCAATGTTGGCAAGTGGCCGACTTCGAGAACCACGTTCTCGTGCTTCAGGGTGTCAAAGCCCTGCGCCTTCACTGTAACGGTGTACTTGCCAGGCGGCAGGTTGGCGAAGCGGTAATAGCCGGCTGCGTCTGTCTGCACGACTTTGGAGCCAACCAGGGTGGGGGTGGTCACCGTAACTGTTGCTCCGGCCACAACTGCACCCGACGGATCCTTCACCGTGCCCTGGATTCCGCCTGTCGTTTCCTGGCCATAGGCCGTCTGTTGCGCGGTCTCCAACGTAAATCCCAAGGCAAAGATCAGGCCCAGAACCAGCGCCACACTTTGCAAACGGATGAATCTCATCTTGATAGTTCCTCCAAATGTGCTCACAGTTGGTAAACACTTACGGCGAAACTCTGTGTACTGTCTGTTGAACCCTTCTTGCTTCTGGGCCAGCCTTACTGGGATGAAGGCCGCCCAATCGGGCCTGCTATTGAACCCTGCTTTTTAGCAACGCACCGAGATGAGTTTTGAGATTTTTCCAGCAAAACCGATCCCGAAGACAGGCAGTGACACTGAGGTTGAGGCTACTTCGGGCTATCTATTGCAGTTGACATGCCAATCGCGTGCATCCCCGCCGAATATATGAAACATTGAAAATAAATTCTTTATTGGATAACAGAGAGTACTCTCGTACTGTTTTTCTATGAAAATGCAAATAACTGGCAATAAATATCCGTAAAAATAGAATAGGCATCTTGTTTTGGGGATTTTCCCAGTTTCGCCCTAGCTTTTCCACCGTCGCGCGGTATTCTCTCCCCGATGCTCCTTACTCTCGCCCATATCGGCCCCCGTTTTGGTCCCAAAGACCCCCTCGATCCCCCCAACCGCGTCTACCTTGAGCGCTGCGCACCCTTTGCGCGCACTGAGTCCCTGGCCTTCAAGACCGAGGAGACCCTCTTCGACTGGCTCGCGCGCCAGTCCGGCCGCACACCAGTCGTGCCAGTTCTTCTCGACAGCCGCGGCCAGCAAATGTCCTCGGAAGCCTTTGCCGCCTGGCTTGGCCAGCGCCGCGATCAGGGCGCGCAGCACATCGTCTTCGCCATCGGGCCCGCCAGCGGCTGGAGTACCGCCGCCCATGCGCGCGCCCAGCTCCTGCTCTCGCTCGGCCCCCTCACTCTGGCCCACGCCCTCGCCCGCCTCGTCCTCGCCGAGCAGCTTTACCGCGCCGTGACCATCCTCACCGGCCACCCCTATCACTCCGGCCACTAGCCCCTGCCCGGCCATATACAATGGCCAAAGCCTTATGTCCTGGTTCAAGCGCGAAAACGGCGAGTTCGATCCCTCCGGCAACCCCTCTGACGAAGAGAAAAGTGTCCGCACCGAAGGCCTCTGGATCAAGTGTCCGGGCTGCCGGCAGGCCATCTTCCGCGCCGACCTTGAGGCCAACCTCAACGTTTGCCCCAAGTGCGGCCACCACTTCAAAATCGGCGCGCGCCAGCGCATCGACCTGCTCCTTGATTCCGGCTACGAGCTCGTCGATGGCGGCCTCCGCTCCACCGACCCCCTCAACTTCGTTGACCTCAAGCCGTATAAGGCCCGCCTCAAAAAGGCGCAGCAAGACACCGGCCTCGATGACGCCATCCTCAACGCCGTCGGCCAGCTCGGGCACCACAAGGTCGTCGTCAGTTCCATGGAATACAGCTTCATCGGCGGCTCCATGGGCGCCGTCGTGGGAGAAACCATTGCCCGCGCCGTCGATCGCGCCCGCGCCGGCCGCATGCCGCTCATCGTCGTCGCCGCATCCGGCGGCGCGCGCATGATGGAGGGCATTGTCAGCCTTATGCAGATGGCCAAAATCTCCACCGCCCTCGCCCAGCTCGACGACGCCCGCGTCCCCTACATCTGCATCCTCACCGACCCCACCACCGGCGGCGTCACCGCCAGCTTCGCCATGCTCGGCGATCTCAACATCGCCGAACCCGGCGCACTTATTGGCTTCGCCGGCCCCCGCGTCATTGAGCAGACCATCCGCCAGAAGCTTCCCGATGGCTTCCAGCGCTCCGAGTTCCTGCTCGAAAAGGGCTTCCTCGACGCCGTCGTGGAGCGCAAGGACCTCCGCAGCTACCTCATCCGCGCGCTCGACTTCCTCCAGCCCGTCAGCGCCTGAGCCCTGCGCCTCACCGGCTGACCGGGCTTCTCTCTTGCCTCACTCGCAAAAGATTTCGCACCGCGCCCTTGCATACACTTTATTGCTCGACTCGCGGACAAAGCAAAAGCCCCGGCGCATTGCCGGGGCTTCTGGTTAGGTTCGTTTTTCGCGCTTAGAATTCCATGCGCAAAGAGAGCTGAAGCACTCGGGCGGAGCTCGCCGTGCCCGTGATCGTACCAAAAGGCACGCCGCTCGATTGTGTAATGTCATTTGCTGAAGGCGGGTTGAAGCTGGGGTGATTGAGCGCATTAAATGCATCGCACCTGAACTTCAGGTTCGCGCTCTCCCACACAGGGAAGGTCTTGCCCAGACCAATATCCAGATTGAAATAACCCGGCCCACGCAGATTGTCGCGCTGGCCGATGTCAAAGCCCACCGGACCGGTGAAGGCCGCAAGCGCATCCGTCGGATCCTCAAAGGCATTCAGGCGCGAACCATTGCCACCATGAATTTTGGTCTTCAATAGACCCGACGAGCCAATCAAGGTTGCCGGCGCATTGTTAGCATAGCTGGTTACGTAGGCCGCCGAATACATGTTGTATGCGTTGCCTGTATGCCATGTCGGCAAACCGCTGACCTCCCAACCGCCAACTACTTCGTTGGCCCAGAAGGGCATCGTTGCGCCAAATGCTTTGCTTCGGCCGAAGGGCAGTTCATAGATGAAGTTGCCGTTCAGGTAGTTGGTCACGTCAAACGTGGAGTTTGCACGGCACTCGCGGGGCCGTTGCACGTCGCAGACCCAGCCGTAGCCTGAGCTCGCGGCAATAAAGTTCGCAATTGCCGACACGTTGTCGATGGAGTGTGACCAGGTATAGTTCAGATCGAACTGCAGGCCATAGCCAACGTTCTTATGCAGCGTTACCAGCAGGCCGTTGTAGTTTGACGATCCTTTGTTCGTCCACACTGAGTTGCTGCTGAACTGCGACGCCATACCAGCATTAGAGGGCAGGCCTACAGTCGACAGCGCCTCAATCGTATCCGCAAAATCGCCGCGCTGTGGCAACGGATAGAGGAAGTACGAAATTGCCTGCGCGTTGTTCGTGAATGACGTGCCGTAATAGTAGTTGATTAGGTCATACAGACCCGGCAGTTCATCTTCAAACCATGGTTCCGGACTGAGCGACAGGATCGCACCATATGCCCCGAGATTTGCATTCTGGCGCAGTTGCGTCGTCATGCCGGCCATCGCCTGGCTCATTGTCTGGTTTGACCCGCCTGTGCTGTCCGGAAAATCGAGCAGTTGGCTGGAGTCAGCCGTCGCCAGCAGGCGTCTGCCGAGACGGCCCACATAGTCCATCTTCAGGATATATCCCTGCGGGAACTCATGCTGGAACCCGAGGTCGAGCTGGATGTTGTATGGCGTCTTCAGATTCGTGTCCATCATGAGGTTAAAGGCGCTCTGTGGC
Source organism: Occallatibacter sp. (assembly GCA_035549115.1). GTDB lineage: Bacteria > Acidobacteriota > Terriglobia > Terriglobales > Acidobacteriaceae > Telmatobacter. Next base: position 8,979 of record DASZRQ010000016.1, read on the forward strand.
AAACCAACAGGCGTGCCACCATCCACAAACGGGACATACGGTGTCACGATGGCCGGAGCATCCGGAGGAGGAGGTGGAGAGCTGAGGCCCGCAAAACGCGGCGCATCCATCAGTGTCGCTCCTACATTGCCCGGCGTGCCAAACAGATTTGTGTTGCTCGACTCGAACACATATGAGGTCTGTAGCTGCTGGAACTGTAGCGCATTGATCAGTGAGTGATCATACACAATACCCGCCCCGCCACGGATCACCGATTTCTTGTCCCAGCTCGGACTGTAGGCGAATGCCACGCGCGGTGCAAAGTTTTTGTTGCTGGGGTGGAAGTAGCTGGGCTGGTTATTTACCTTGCCGCCATAGATGAACTGGAAGAACGGCAAGCCGTCGTCGGAGGTATTACCGGCCGCACTCTGCGCCAAACGATCCTTCCAGTATGTGTCCCATGAGAAGGTCGACGTCGTACCATCCTGTACCAGGTTTGTAATAGCCTGTTCACCGCGCATTTCGTATGGCACGGTGTAGTTTTGGTAGCGCACGCCATAGCTGAGAGTGAGGTTTGGCGTCACCTTCCAGGTATCGCCAAAGTAAACTTCCGTTTCATAGTAGCGGTATTTCAAATCCAGACCTGTCCCCTGTGGCTGGACTTCCGCCTTGTTGTTGTAGTTGAAGTTCGAGTTTACGACCGGGACCACACCGAGTGCAGTCGAGAATGCACTGTCATAAATGGTCGTGTAATCCGTGTCGATATCGTCGGGCCGCTGAGCGGGTGTAAGCGCCGTCAGATAAGTATTGCCCGCCACGCCTACACTCGGAAAGTTGTAGTTCTCAGCCGCGTATTCTTCTGGTGTCTCCCATTTGAAGGTGCCACCGAAGGTAAAGTCATGCTTTCCTTTCTGCCAACTGAAATCGTCGCGGATCATCGGAATTGGATAAGTCCGATGCTGTGAATTGCTGCCGCTACCATACGGTCCACTCAGACCATTAAAGCTGTACTGGTTGTCGCCTTGCGGGTTGTACACCACATCGAACGCGTAATTCTCAAATGTCTCGCCGTACTCGGCTTGGTTCAGCATGTGGTCATTAATCGTCCACGTATGGCCTACGCCCCACCGATAGCTTCGATCATCAAACGGATATGTTGCCGGATCGCCGGGGAATTCGATTGAGCTCTGCGTCGCTGATTCGCGTGCCACGTAGCCCACGCCAAAGATCTTCATCTTCTCATTCAGGTTCACATCAACGCGCTGAGCATAGACGTTCTCCACGAGAGGGTACGGTGCATTGAAGCGAAAGCCTGCCGTATTGACAAGGTCACCTGCACTGCCAGTTAGATCGTTGGCAACAGGGAACCTGCTCTGAAAAAGAGAGAGTTCAGTTGTATTCCAGCCGATGCCTGCCGGATCCAATGCCGCCACTTGACTGGCATCCATGGTCGTGATGCCGCCAGAGGTGTTCACATACGATACCTCGCCCCCACGGTAGCCGCTGGTGTTGGTGCCCATCGGCACCGTGCGCTCGACAAGGTTGCTCAGGGTATCCCGTCGGCTGTCCCAGTCAAAGAAGAAGTAGGCTTTGTCCTTCCAGATTGGGCCGCCGACATTGCCGCCAAACTGGTTACGGATGAGTGGAGGCCGCGCTACACCGGAATTGTTATTGAACCAGCTGTTTGCCTGCAGGTCTGTATCGCGATGGTACTCCACTAGTGCACCATGAAAGCGGTTCGTTCCGCTCCTCGTCACTAGCTCGTACTGGCCGCCTCCACCCTGGCCCGAGCTCGAAAGTTGTCCCGCCGTTGTACCGCGAAACTCTTGAACTGCGTCCACAGGCGCCGTACCTACAATGTCGCCAAAGCCGCCGGTCGCATTATCATTCACTTCAAGGCCGTCGACTGTCACATTACTTTGGTCGGTGCGAGCGCCTGTCACCGCGCCATCCAGCGTCACGCCGGGCTGCTGCGTAAAGAGCACAGCTGGGCTGTCGCGGTTAGCCACAGGCAGGTCGTTCATGAACTGCACCTGGAAGTTATTGCCCACCGTAGCATCAGTCGTGTTCAGGGTCACCGTCTCGGTCGCCGCAGAAACCTCTACCGTCTGCGCTGCTGCGCCCACCGTCAGCTTCCCATTCTGTGTACGCGTCGTGCTTACGTTCAGATATAGACCCGTTACTGTTGTCGTCTTGAATCCCGCTGCTTCAAACGTAATCCTGTATCCAGGACCGGCTTTCACACTGGTGAACGTATATGAGCCCTGCGCGTTCGTTGTTGTTTTGTAGCTCACACCCGTTGACGGGTTCTCCAGCGTTACACTGACTGCCGGAATCACGGCGCCCGTCGGATCGGTAACCGTGCCGGTAATCGACGCCTGATCTTGCGCGTGGAGCTGCAGTACACACAGCAGCATCACGGCGATAGCAAACGTTCTCAAAAACAGATTACGCATGGGCAAAATGTGACCCCCTGAATATTTGTGAAGTTTTCGTTGCAATTTCATTGCCATCAATGAATTCCCGCTAACTATCCGCTTTTGGCCCTCTGTTTGCCTGTATATCTACGAAAAACCATAAGTGTCAATGACAAAACGTAGGCCGTAACCTGCTTCACCTCAATCCTGTGGCGGTTTTTCTGCGCCTTCGCCCCGCTCCGCTTTAGACTTATCCCTTCCGCCCTGCAGCAATTCTCCGGGGAATTCTCTACTTCAGGACTCAGCTCATGCGCCGTCCCTTTGTGCTCTGCATCCTTGCCGCAATCGCCGCCATCGTCTCCGCCCAGACCCCGCCGCCCCCCGTCTTCACTCCGCTGCCAGCACTGTCCTTCGATACCTCCGGCCCCATCCTCCGCGCTGGCGCGGAAACCCAGAAGCCCTTCACCGTCGCCGGTCCCCGCGGCGTTCTGCTCGGCCAGCGGGACGGCACACTCGAAGCCTGGATCAGCCCCGTCAAGCTTCTCTCGCACCTTACCCTTCAGGCAGACATTGAAGGCTACCCCGTCCCCATCGATGTCAATCAGCAGGCCACCGAGATCGAGGTCCGTCCAGACCGCACCATCATCACCTACGCCCACGCCGGCTTTACGGTGCGCCAGATCATGTTCTCGCCTGACGCGGCCTCTGCCGCGGGCCTTGCCGCCACCGGCCCCGTCATCCTCTACGAGTTCGACTGCCTCCACCCCACCGACTTCACCTTCCGCTTCACGCCCAACCTCGAGTGGATGTGGCCCGAGCGCAACGAGGGCATTCCCGGCGTCGAGTGGGTCTCGCCCGATCCGCACAGCCCGTATGCCGCGGGCGGCTTCTACGCGCTGCACACCGACTACCCCGATCTCGCCGGCGCGCTCACCATCCCTGGCGCGGCTCCCGGCATCCTTGCGCCCTATCAGGAGCGCCCCAAGGACCATCCCGTCGAGCTCAGGCTGCACATCGATCCCGCACGCGATCGCGGCCGCCTCTTCCCGCTGCTCATGGCCGTCGGCATGAACCCTTCCACAGCCACCAATCATGCACTCGGCGCAACCCTCGCTCATCTCAACGGGCAGATTCCCGCTCTCTACGCCGCCGAGGCCGCCACCTATAAGGACCTGCTCGCCCGCTCCGTCTCCATCGAAACTCCCGACCACTCCCTCGACGAAGCCTTTCAATGGGCCGTGCTCTCCATCGAGCAGCTCCGGACCCACGTTCCGTTCACTGCCGCGGTCCCCGGTGACGCACCCAACCAAACCGCCCTCGTCGCCGGTTACTACGCATCCGGCGACTCCGCCCGTCCCGGTTTCGGCTGGTTCTTCGGCCGCGACGCTCTCTACACCCTTTACGCCGTCAACGGCTTCGGCGACTTTGCCCTCGCCCGCGCCGAGCTCGAGTTCCTCATCCACCGCCAGCGCGCCGACGGCAAAATCATGCACGAGTTCTCGCAGACCGCTTCGGCCGTCGACTGGCAGCAGTTCCCCTACGAGTATGCTGCCGCTGACTCCACGCCGCTCTTCCTGCTGGCCTGCGCCGACTACCTCCGCGCTACCGGCGACACCGCTTTCATCGCCGCTCATCGCGACGCCATTGAAAAAGCCTGGGCCTTCGAAACCGATCCCGCGCACGACACCGACCACGACGGCATCTACGACAACTCGCAGGGCACAGGCTGGGTGGAGAGCTGGCCCGGCGGCATGCCGCATCAGGAGATCTATCTCGCTCTCCTCGATCAGCAGGCCTCCAGCGCCATGGCCGCGATGGAACGCGCGTTGAAGGACTCCTCCAAAGCGGAAAGCGCGGAGCGCCGCGCTGCCACGCTCGCCAAAACCATCAACGCCGAATATTACGATCCCGAGAAGGGCTGCTACGCCTTCAGCCGCAACCTCAATGGTTCCCTCGACCGCACCACCACCATCTATCCCGCGCTCGCCTGGTGGGACCCGGCCAACGGCAAAGCCATCCTCGACCACCCCGAGGCCTGCCTCCGCCAGTTCATCGCCTCACCGATCAATACGGACTGGGGCGCGCGCGATGTCGCCAACACCGAGCCCATCTACGACGGCATGAGCTACCATCAGGGCTCCGTCTGGCCGCTCTTCACCGGCTGGGCCGCCCTTGCCGAGTACCGCGCCAACCAGCCCCTCGCCGGCTACCAGCTCCTCAAAGAGAACGCGAACCTCACCTGGGCCCAGGACCTGGGCGCGGACACCGAACTGTTGTCCGGTGACTTCTACGTCCCCATGGGCCGCAGCACGTCGCATCAGCTCTGGTCCTCCGCCATGGTCGTCACACCCGTCCTCCGCGGCCTCTTCGGCATCTCCATCGACGCCGCAACAAAAACCATTACCGTCAATCCGCATCTGCCCGCAAGCTGGAACGGGCAGCGCGCGGAGGTCCATCATCTTCAGGTTCCGGGTGGATCGCTTGATCTGTTTTTCGACATGAACGATGGCGGAAATATGCGCGTGTCGCTCGCCCCCGCCAAGGCAGGAGGGTGGAAACTCAGAACGGATATCGCGGGCAGCAAGGCCGAGAAGGGCAGAACCGACTCCCTCGTCGTGCCGCTGCCGCCGCTCGGGCTCACCGCTCTGGCACAGCCGCCCGCTCCCGGCGCACGTACCTCCATTGCGCGCATCGTGAACGAGGAGTGGCAATCAAAGAGCGTGACCCTCCAGATTGAAGGGGCCGCAGGAAGCACGGCCGACTTTCTCGTCTCGCAGCGCGAATGGAAGACGCCGCGCATCGAAGTCTCCGGCGGGCTTTCCAGCAACGCTGAGGATGGTCAACCCGGTGTCCGTCCTACTTCCCTGGAAATAGGCGATCCGGTCAGTGCTCCTCCGTATGGTTCTGATCTTCAGATCCACTTTCCTCCAGGCACTGGCTTCCGGACCCTCACCGTAACCCTCACCTGGTAGCCCCCGCGTACACAGAAGGCCCGGCGGTTGCCGGGTCTTTGCGCTCACTCACCTTTGGTCACACGCACCGTCTATCCCACGGCGACTCCCCCGACCCCCTTGCGTGCTGATGCAAAGGAGCAACCATGCTTTCGCCTGTTCCCGCCGCAGATCGCTTTGGTTCGCGCACGAATCCCTGGGCCATCGGCACAGCCGCACTCGTCAATGTAGGCATCGTTGCGCTTTTGCTCTCGATAGGTCTCCGCTCCTTTACGGTGCATGCTCCCGCGCCTCCGCATGCCAGCCCGCTGACAATCGACGATCTCAGCAGCCTGATTCCACACCTTGCCGGCGGCCAGGGCGGCGGCACGCACGATGCGGCAGACGCCTCGCGCGGCCATCTGCCGCTCATAGAGAAAGCGCCTCTCGCTCCGCCGCAGATTCCCGTGCTCGATCACCCGAAGCTGGCCGTCGACTCCGCGATGACTGCGCCACCCAACCTCAAGCTGCCCGACGATCCCTCGCTCATCAACATCGGCCTTCCCCATTCCTCCAACATCACCGTCGTCTCCGGCGGTCCCGGCACGCGCAGCGGCATCGGCAGCGGAGAAGATGGCGGTGCCGGTCCGGGCCACGGCACACAGGGCTTCGGGCCCGGCAACGGCGACAGTGTTTATCTCCCTGGCGGCAATGTCTCCGCGCCCATTCCCCTCTTCACGCCGGAAGCCGAGTTCACGGACGAAGCCCGGCGACAAAAATTTCAGGGGATGTGTCTCATCTCCGTCATCATTGATGCTCAGGGCAATCCCCAAAGCCCGCGCGTCATTCGTCCTCTCGGCATGGGCCTTGATGAAAACGCTCTGAATGCGGTGCGCAGGTATCGCTTCAAACCCGCGCGCAGGCTTGGTATACCGGTCGCATCACGTACCACCGTCGCGGTCAACTTCCGCCTGTTCTGACACTCGCTGCGCCTTCAATACTAGCGTCCGGCCCTTGTCCTTGCAGTGCGCTCTCACTTCCATGCGCGCTTGCCCGCATCGCCTCTTTCGCATCCAATCCCGCGCCGGGCTCATCTCATCTCCCGGAAGCAGAGTTTGTCTCGGAGGAAACAATGGCAACACAAGCAGCAACTACCACCTTTCAGCTTGGCGGCGACCTGCCCATCAACCGCCTCGGCTTTGGAGCCATGCGTCTTGTGGGCAGCGGCATCTGGGGCGAGCCCGCGGACCGCGAGCAGATGCGCGCCGTGCTGCGCCGCGCGGTCGAACTTGGAGTCAACTTTATCGACACCGCCGACAGCTACGGCCCCGACATCAGCGAGCAGCTCATTGGCGAAGCGCTCGCGCCCTACAAGAAGGGCCTTGTCATCGCCACCAAAGGCGGCCTCGTCCGCACCGGCCCCAATGAGTGGCTCCCCGTCGGCCGCCCCGAGTATCTCGCGCAGCAGGTGGAGATGAGCCTGCGCCATCTCAAGCTCGAACGCATCGATCTCTGGCAGCTCCATCGCATCGACCCCAAAGTCCCCGTCGAGGAATCCCTCGGCGCCATCAAGCGCCTGCAGGAGCAGGGCAAGATTCGCCACGTCGGCCTCAGCGAAGTCTCCGTCGACCAGATCAAGCAGGCGCGCAAGGTCGTCGAGATCGTCAGCGTGCAGAACGAGTACAACCTCGTCCAGCGCAAGAGCGAGGCCGTGCTCGACTACAGCACCGCGGAGGGTCTTGGCTTCATCCCCTGGTTCCCCGTGGCCTCGGGCAAACTGGCGCAGCCCGGCGGCAAGCTCGACACCTTCGCCAAGCAGCACGGCGCGACCGTTGCGCAGCTCTCCATCGCCTGGCTGCTGCATCGCTCGCCGGTCATCCTGCCCATCCCCGGCACCAGCTCCATCGCGCACCTCGAGGAGAACATGAAGGCCGCCGATGTCCACCTCACCGACGCCGAATGGGCTGAAGTCGACAACGCTGCAAAAGCGTAACTACAAAGCAGCGCTTCTCCACGAACACAAAAGGCCCGGCGATCGCCGGGCCTTTTGTGTAGCTCTCGTTATTTGCCACCTGCCTTCTTGGCGCGGACAAGAAACGCAAAGCAACGGCGGCCATGATCACACGCGCGAACAATCTTGCCGCTTTTGGCATGTTTGAACTGGGCACAGAAAACCCAACGAAAGCCATTGGGCGCAGGGAAAGGTTCATGTTCCATAGAGGCGAGTCTCCTAGGGGCCGATTAAAGCCCTGTGGGGACCGCCAATTTCGGTTAGGTTGCTCCAGCGCCCGCCATTGATATACAACAGCAGACAGGTCAGCGTTGGGGCCCCCCTGAGCGGGCGGTCTTTGCGCACCGGGCCGACTTCCGGTAGGACGGAAGTCGGCCACACCATTTTTGCGATCTTCTCACTTCCCAAGACGCGCGTCAAGCGTTGCGTCAATCTCTGACGCTTATTTTATATTCTGGCTATGGGAGCTTACCAATCAAGTCCTTTGCCAAGGCCATCCCTCGTGAGTAGCCTTGATTCGTGAGCCGGTAGCGACTAGCCTTTCCGAATCCCACTTTAATGACTGCGCCATCCTTCTCCAGCTTATCAATGACACGGTCGGTACGATCGATTCGATACCCAGATTGTGAAAGCCCGTCCTTCACTTCGGCACCTGTCGCCTGATCATTTGTTCTGAACTGGCGCTGACCAAGGAGGATAAGCAGAATTGCGTCTCTTGCGTCCTGGGGAAGGACCGTCAAAGAAACTACTCGTCCGCCTATTCTAAATATCCTAGACAAGTCTAAATTATCCTGCTCTTTAGGCTGAGATATTACGCCATCCACATTACGGACATTAGGGGCATCATCTACTGGATACGGATTATCTGTTCCTATATTTTCCGGTACGGATGCCACAATGCTCCTAAATGTATCGAATTGCTCTTTAACGAGCTCTGGCGGCCCCTCTGCCTCGAATTCATAGGGGCCAATCTTTACTCTTATCCGATAGCTGTCCATTTTTCGCCTCCATGTACTCAAAATCTAGCACGGATACGCCGATTTCGGCGGATAATTTGTGCGTATTCTTGTTCACCCCGCTCTGATGTGTGTATACGGTGCATTTAAGATCAAATTTTGTTCTTTATGGGTCTTCTAGCCATCAGACAAGGTTAATTATTTTATGCGCTCGGATTTGCGCAATATAAGCGGATTCGCCAAGAGGCACGTTGGTGATTGAGGAGATATTTGCAAGGTTGCGACTTAATACTGACTATATGGCGGGATACGGACTCACTTCTAATAAAGCAATCATGAGAGGCCCGGCGATCGCCGGGCCTTTTGTGCTAACTGCGCGCAGCGCAGGCTAACTCGCTTCATCGTCAGATTCGCATCGGCATCAGCACATAGCGCGACTTGAACTCCGCATCCGGATCCTCGGGCCGAATCTGCCCCGCCGACTGCGAATCCTTGAATTCCAGCCGCACCTCGCCATCGCTGCCCAGCGACTTCAAAAACTCGATGATGTACGACGAGTTGAAGCCCACCACAATCGGGTCGCCCGAGTACGGCGTGTCGATCGTGTCCTCGGACTCGCCGCTCTCCGTGGAGCTGCTGCTGACCTTCAGCTCGTTCGACTCGAGCCGCATCCGGATCGCCCCGGAGCGCTCGTCCGCAAACTGCGCCACGCGCTGAATCGCCGCGCCCAGCTCGCTCGACCGCACCACCGCGAACTTCGTGTTGTCCCGTGGCATCACCGCCTCGTAGTTCGGGAACTGCCCCGAGAGCCGCCGCGTGCTCAGCGTGCGGTGGCCCACCTTGAAATAGAGCGTGTGGTCGTCGTCCGCAAATTCCACCTTTTCGGCATCGCTGTTTGCCAGCAGTTGCTGCAGTTCCTGCAGCGCCTTGCGCGGAATCAGCACCCGCTTCTCGCCGCTGATGCCTTCCAGCGTTTCGCCCGGCTTCTCCACAAACGAGAGCCGGTGTCCATCCGTCGCCACCATCGCCAGGCTCTCCGCCTTCAGCACCAGCAGCGCGCCGTTCAGTGTGTAGCGCGACTCCTCGTTCGAGATGGCGAAGATGGTGCGCGCAATCAGCGTCTTCAGCGCCGGCGCGGAGATCGATGTCGCCGTCACGGCAGGGAACTCGGGCACCTGGGGATAGTTCGCCCGCGCCATGCCCACCATCTTGGTGTTCGAGCGCCCCGAGCGAATCTGCACCCAGTGGTTCTCCAGCAGCTTGATCGAGATGTCTCCATCCGGCAGCAGCTTGATGTAGTCGTAGAGCTTCCGCGCGGGAATCGTGCAGGAGCCCGGCTTCTTCACCTTCACCGCGGCGCTCGTGCGGATCGCCTGGTCCAGGTCCGTGGCCGTAATCGTCAGCCGGTCGCCCTCGGCCTCGATCAGAAAATTCGAAAGGATCGGGATCGTGGTCTTGCGCTCCACCACGCTCTGCGTCGCGGTCAGCTCTTTCACCAGTTCCTGGCGGCTTACGGTAATCTCCATCGCTGCCCCCTGCGCGGCCGGCTTCTCCACTTCCGTCTCGACGACTGCCATCGCTCCCACCCTCTTGCGCCGCCCGCATGCTCCCGGTGCGCCGCTGCCTGCATTCCATCGAGCCCGTTCCCGCCAGCCTACAACACACGCCGTGGCCCGCGAAACACCGCTCGATTCTTGCTTCTGATTGTATGCACGATCTTCTTCCGCCGCCTTCTGGAAAACCCGTCCACTTCTTCGGATTACCCGGCTTTCAAGGGGCCGCTCCGGTCTCGTGCCGGTGTGCAGCCTCAGCCATGCTGGAAAGCCACTGCCTCCCTGCGCGACGGATTCTCTTTTGTACAGAGAAAGAGAAGACCTATTTCCCGTAGTACCCGTAGTTCGCTCAGGAAAAGTGGAAACCTGGCCAAACTCCACTCCCTGCGCGCTTCTGCGTACCCGCCTGTTTTCTAAAACTCCACACTGTGTTTCAGGAGATTTGGAAAACCCTCTCCTATCCCGCCCCGCGTGCCCACGGTTTCCCACCATTCCCACAGCTCCACGCAAACCCCCTGTGCAAACCCCGCGCGTTGTGTGCAGAGCGCGTTCAACCCCGCGCCAGCCGCGCACTTCCGCGACCATCGTTCTCAACAGTTGCCGCATCTTCCACGTGTTCCACATCACACCCGCGCGCATGCGGAAAAGCGCGCCGCAAACCAAAGGCACCGCCCCGTTCCGTGTCCGCCTCTGCGTATGTGAGCATTCCCATTCCTGGAGCGCCTCTGCAAAATTCATGCCCCGCGGTACTTGCCTATTCATCCCTCCGCCTACTCTGAACGGGGGGAGCACGCGTCATGGCCATCAATATTGCCGCGCTTGAGCAGCAATTGATCGGCATGTCCGCCATGTCTGCGCCCGGCCGCGACTTCTGCGATGCCATCGCGGAGCTGGCCCGCACCGGCCGCTTTGCCGAGCTCCGCTCCATTCTCCCCGGCATCGTCTACGATGAGCTGTGGGAGCGCTACAGCCGCGCCCCCGCGGCCTTCGTAGCGGAGTGGCGCAGCCTCGCCGTCGAAATGCGCCAGGGCTTTGTGCAGCACGCCCGCCAGCGGCTCACCTCGCTTACCCGCCTGCAGCCCGCCACCGACACCTTTGCCCTGCCCGCCTGGCAGGAGATTCAGCGCGCCCTCGACGCCCAGCACAATGACCTGCTCCGCGCCGCCTTCGCGTTTGAGTTGCTTGAGCTCATCGAGCCCGCAGTGGCCCGCGCCACGCAGCTTGGCGAGGTCGTCGTCGTCGCGCCCAGCTCCGAGGAGGCCGACCGCTACCTCGACGAGGCCACTCGCTGCTACTTTTACGGTCTCTTCACCGCCTGCGCCGTCATGTGCCGTTCCGTGCTTGAAGAGGCCATCAAGCAGAAGCTTCCTGCGCAACTTGCCAAGCTCATCCGCACCCGTTACCGCAACGCCGCTACCCTCGGCAACCTGCTCCACGAGGTGAACAACAACCTCCAGCTCACCGGCATCTCACCCGACTTTCCCCGCGTTGCCAACCAGGTCAACGACACCGGCAAGAAAGCCGTCCACCAGGGGCTGCTCAGCGAGGATGAGGCCTCCACCTGCCTCCAGTCCGCCCGCCAGGCTCTCCAGCTTCTGCTCAGCTAAGTTAAGTCGCAGTCACGATATCAACTTTAATAAGTGTTGAGGGGCAACGATGACTGTATGTGTCCACTTATGCCAGCACATGACAGATACTGCAATAATTCCTAAGCAATCAACGAGCGCCATCCCCCAAAGTATCAATTGAAGACCAAACGTAATCGTGCCAATGCGGCGCGAGCGTTTAATCCATTTCTCCGGATCACTGAGTATTTTGAAACGGTCTTCTTGCCCAGATGTTGTTGCAATGGTCAAGTCCAGAGACGAAGGTATGTTCGGCAGACGGCTATTCAGCCCAATACACTCTTCAATTATGGTTTTTCGAACTATCGTTCGACGATAGTATTCATGCGCCTTTGCTATAGATTTCGATCCAACTAAAGAGGTTCCAAGGCCAAATGCGAATAGTAGCGCGATGAATATGTCAACAAGGGGAGGGCCATCTAGTTTTAATAGCCCGGTTGCAACACTAAGAACGGCGCTATTCAAAACTAGAAAATACATAGTCCGATCCCATCCTAGGCGGACTTCAAACCTGTATTCCTCGACAGCAATTTTGTAGAGATCAAGCAGTTTATCTGTCGAAAACGACTCGGCCATCTAAAATTCTCACCTAAATTTCGACTGGAAATAGTCGAAAACGTGAAGGAACGTCGGCGTGAACTGCCTAGAGTGATCGTTGATCATTTTCTGTATGAGGAAACGAGGTACAAACTCTATCATCTCAATTTGAGATCCATCTACAATAAAAGGCCCATCGCACCGGGCAGTGAAGACACTGATAAATTTGAGACACCCATCATCGACCATTTCGGTTTTGCCGATGAAGGCAAGTTGATGTGCCTCACAACCGAGTTCTTCCCCAACCCGCCTGCTTGCGGCCATCTGGTAACTTTCAGAAGCGAACAGATAGGCTGCCACTGAAGATCCCCATGCTCCCGGGTTTCGTTTCCGGCTGAGCGCGAGACGCTGAATAAGAAGTTCTCCCAGGGAGTTAAAGATCAACACGTGTGCCACGCGGAAACCGGCGTGCTTTGCAAAAACGTCCTCGCGTCTGACACGGCCAATCGGAATGTCGGATTGATTTACCTCGTCGAGGATCATTTTTTCACTCACGATGGGCATCGCGATCCCCTCCACCCTCCGTAAATTACTCTTTACTGGAGTGTCAAGTAAACTGGGCACAAGTTTACTTGACATCACTTTCTACGTCAAGTACGGTTAATGGACCATGCCCGCGACACGACCAGCCGGAGAATTGCGAGAATGTGCTGCGAAGCTAATTCTCCAGAAGTTGGAGACACTATCAATTGCAGAGGCCGCATGCGCTCTTGGTGTCAGCCGCCAGGCAATCTATGGTTTCAAGAGCGGGGAGTATTGTCCTTCTCTAGCTGTCATTCAAAAGGCTTGTTGCGCGTGGAATCTGGAATTCACAATCAAAGGAATGATTGTGAATAAACGATCATTTACTCAGCGCTCCAGCCCCTCTAGGAAGAAAACAGATCAACAAATTACGATGTTTGATCTCTGGGAGCAACTCGAGCGCCGCAAGATGACGGTTATTCGTGCCGAAAAAGTGAATGGGGCTGTAGAAATGACGCTGAGGATCTCGATTCCGGCGTAGTTTCCGTGAAATCCGGCGTTACTAGTTCAACCCCATTAAAGTCCAACGTGCGTTATCCTTTCTTCGGCCGCAGGCTCTCCAGCAGCGTGTCAAACCGCACCCAGTACACCGCGCAGTCCTTCTCACTTGTGCCCCGCGTATAGAAGAGGTACTTTCCATCCGGCGTTACATACTGGCCCCACCGGTGCGCCAGCCCGTCGTTGATCTTCGCGCCCAGGCTTACCGGCTTGTTCCATGTCCCGTCCGCGTTGCGGAACGCGATGTACAGCTCCGACTGGTATGTCGGCGTCTCGTTCGTGCTCACAATCATGTACGACTCATCCGGCGCAATGAACAGGTCGCCGTTGAATCCGGGCCCGTTCAACGGCTTGCCCAGGCTCTTCACCGCGGGTGTGCTTGAGTCCGCCCCCGTCAGCAGGCCGTACACATACGTGCTGCCGTTTGCCTTGTCTGCCGGTCCCGCGTCGGTGCCCACGTAGACGTTGCCGCTCTTCGTCGGCATATAGTCATACACGCCGAACTTCGTATCCAGATACTCCACCGCCATCCCCCAGCCTTTAAGCGAGCGGTGAGCCAGCCACACGTTATGCATGTTGCCCTGCCGGAAATACAAAATGTTTCCATCCATCGAGAGCGTTGGTGAAATGAATTTCTCCTCCAGCGTTACCGGCTTTTCCCAGCCATGCTTGCCGTAGCGAATCTCCTTGATCGCCCCATGCTCCAGGCTCTTCCACGAGTCGTTCTCCGTGTAATAGAACTCCCGTCCATCCGGAGAGAACGTCACCCGCCCCATGGCGAACATGCCGTTCCCATCCGTCAGCAGATCCTTCGCAAACGCCTGCGGCGTATCGCCCGGCGGCGTCTGCCCCAGGCAGGCCTGCGGTGTACCCCACAGTTTCTTTTCGGCCACCGCGGAAGAAACGAAAGAAGCCATCATCAATGCAACTGCAACGACGCGAATCTTCATAAACACAATCAACCTCCAGCACTCCTGCGGAGCGCGTGCTATGCCATTGGACTTTCCCCGCGCCTGCTGCGCCGGAGAAATGGGTTGTCCTTCCTCAGGCACGTTGCAGGCCGGACTGCCAGCCTATCCACCCGGCGCTCTCAGGCCCGTGTTTCCAGCACTTGCCGCGTTCCATCGGCGCGGCATCCGCTCCGCACTCTGTCCGCTTTTGCAAGAAGGTGTCCGCCCCCGCACACCCTGTTCCCCGAGAGTGGACCACGGATCACAGACCACTGTTCTCTGCTTCTATACTGAGAAGTCCATGTCCTACTCCTCCGCCATCGAACAGCTCGCCGCCATGACTCCGGAGCTGCACACCCAGCCCGGCCAGCAGCGGCGCAAGTTCTCCCTCGACGAGATCGGCACTCTGCTCGCGGCCCTCGGCAATCCGCACCGCCGTTTTCCCGCCGTGCTCATCGCCGGAACCAACGGCAAAGGCTCGACCGCCTCCACGCTCGCCTCCATCCTGAAAGAGTCCGGCCTGCGCACGGGCCTGTACACGTCGCCGCATCTCACCCGCCCCAATGAGCGCATCCGCATCAGCGGCGTCGAAATCTCCGACGACGACTTCGCGCGCCTCTACTTCCGCGTCCACGACGCCGGCCAGCAGCTCGTCCTCGATGGCAAGCTCGATCAGCTCCCCAGCTTCTTCGAGACCCTCACCGCCATGGCCTTCCTCCACTTCGCCGAGGCCGCACCAGGTACAGGCCCTGTCGACTTTGCCGTTCTCGAAGTCGGCATGGGCGGCCGCCTCGACGCCACCAACATCGTCGATCCGCTTCTCTCCGTCATTACTGACATCTCCCTCGATCACACCGAGTGGCTTGGCTCCACTATCGCCGCGATCGCCCGCGAGAAGGCCGGCATCCTCCGTCCTAACGGAACGCTCGTCACTCTGCCTCAGCATCCCGAGGCCAACCAGGCCATCGGCGAAGCAGCCGTCGAGCTCAACGTCCGCGGCGTCTCCGCCGTTCCTTACATGCCCGCGCTCGACATCGCTTCGGCAACGGCGCATTCCTCTGCGGAACTGACTCCGCAAAGTTCCTACACGGTCGAAGTTCTCGGCACGGAGATCGAAATCGACTCGCCGCTCCACGGCGCGCACCAGCACCGCAACATCGCCCTGGCCATTGCCGCCGCCGTTGAGCTCGCCACGCACCACAAGCTTCCGATTACTCCAGCCTCGATTGCACAAGGGGTCCACGCTACGCAGTGGCCCGCGCGCCTTGAGCGCATCACCACGCACTCCTCCAAAAGCCCCGCCCCAACGCAGTTGGAGTGGGTGCTGGATGTGGCCCACAATCCTGCCGGCGCATGGGCTCTGCGCGCGGGTCTTACGCAGCTTGTGCCGGAGGGCGCGCCGCTTACCCTCGTCTTCAGTTGTTTGCGCGACAAGCCCGTCCGCGAGATGGCGCAGATTCTCTTTCCGCTCTTCGAGCGCGTCCTGTTCGCGCCCATCGCCAGCCCCCGCGCCACGCCCGCGGCTGAGCTGCTCGCCGCGGCAGAAGCCACCGGCACACCCGCCGTCGCTGCCAGCTCCGTCGCCGAGGCCCTGGCCGAGGCTCGCGGAACAGGCAACACTGTTGTTGTCTCGGGTTCGGTATACCTCGTGGGAGAAGCCCGCGCACTCCTCCTCGCGGAGACCCGCGCACCCGGAGTGCATGAATGAGCCGCCCCGATCCGCTCCCGCGCCTCTACCGCTGGCGCACCAACATCCTGCAGGCCCCGCTCTTCTTCTTCTGGACGGCCTTCTGCGGTTCGCTCTCCTTATTCATGTCGCTGTTGGAGAAGTCCGGCCGCATGCAGCACCGCATCGCCCGCCTCTGGGCCCGCGGCTCGGTCCTCATCTCCGGCGCGCGGCTCACCGTGCGCGGCGCGGAAAACCTGACCAAACATCCCGTGGCTGTCTATGCCTCCAACCACACGTCCTATATGGACACGCCGGTCATCTTCGCCACGCTGCCCTTCCAGTTCCGCATTCTCGCCCGCAAGGAGCTCTGGGGGCTGCCCTTCATTGGCTGGCATCTCAACCGCTCCGGGCAGCTCCCCATCGACACCGTCAACACCCACGCCTCGCTCTCCAGCCTCGGCGCCGGAGCCCGCGCCCTCCGCGCCGGCATGCCCCTGTTTGTCTTCCCCGAGGGCGGCCGCACCCAGACCGGCCAGCTCCGCGAATTCCTCTCCGGCGCGGCCTTCCTCGCCATCCGCGCCCAGGTGCCGCTTGTGCCCATCGGTCTCAGCGGGGTCTACGATCTGCTGCCCATCCATACCCGCCACTTCTATCCCTGCCCCGTCACTCTTGCCGTCGGCGAACCCATCGACACCAAAGGCATGACCATCCGCCAGACCGAGGAGCTCACCACCCGCCTCCGCTCGGCCATCGCCGCTCTCCGCACTGACTCCACCTCAGCCATTCCATCCCTCGCAGCTTCCCAAAGTGCTCCTCCCTTCCGAGGTGAGCCTTGAAGGTGTTCTGAAATCCAATATGAAGATGTGGGATGACTCACACGCTCAAATTGCGGATTGGTGCCCGGATCCTTACCGTCCCAACCGGATAGAGCGGAAGTCCATTTGCGATAAAGTAGACCCCTTCTTAATCGGAAAGCCAACATTTAACGCGCCGTAAACGGATAAATCTAGATAAAATCTATAGATACGGTAATGCTTGGATACACTAGAGAGCGATAATGGAACCACGCGAGTCAGCATGTATAAATTCACGTAACAGGATAAAATATAGGATATGTGGTATACTTAGATTTGATTAGAGAGAGGTGAACCGATGGCATTTGAGATATTCGAGCGCAAAATAAAGCGAACTGGAGATCCAATGCTCTCAATTTCGAAAATCGGGCAGGTTGTATTTAATCAACC
The DNA here is from genome assembly GCA_035549115.1 of Occallatibacter sp. Taxonomy (GTDB): domain Bacteria; phylum Acidobacteriota; class Terriglobia; order Terriglobales; family Acidobacteriaceae; genus Telmatobacter. Next base: position 25,930 of record DASZRQ010000016.1, read on the forward strand.
TGCAGCGCGAATCCTAGAAAAGGAGAATATTCATTCGGCACTTCTTTTATGGGATGGCGCAGCAAAAAAACTTGCTCTAAAGGCGAGTCGGGATCCGAAGGATACGCGCGCTTACACAATTCGTTTCAATCCAAAGGGAAACGGTGCGAGTTTTTCTGCAAAGACCTTTTTGGATTTCACTGGGATTGATTATTCCCAACGGAAGTCGGTTCCAATTTCCATTAATGTCAGCAACGAGCATTTCGTTGAAATAGTGATCCCAGCAGATTTTTTTAAGAAGGAATAAATGCAACGAGTACTGACATGCAGGGAATTACACGATTGACTTTAGGGTCCAGCCCTGCGGTGTCCAAGACCACAGGGCTGGCTCCAACCCCGAGTTGCGGTGTCCAAGACCACAACTCGGCCGCGACAGTGGCGAAACTAGCAGACGCGCCCAATCTGGGATCGGGTGGAGCGACTCCGGGCTGGGGTCATACGCTCCGTGTGGGTGCAAATCCTGCTTGTCGCACCATACCTCAAGCTTATATGAGATTGCCTGAGTTAACAAAGGTTTTGTTGCTCTCCATAGTTCCAAGCGTCACATTCGAAGCGACTTTTCAGTATGCTTTCGAAGCAAGTTTTGCGAAGCAGTTGTATTTTGTTCAATCTCACATCGATTGAAAGAAGCGGTGCTAAGCATTTCTACAATTGAAAGATGGCCTTCGAGCCCTGGCTATTCCGTACAAACCTATCCATATTCATTGATCATATTTTTGATCAAATCCATAAAAAACGATCACAACCCCTCCCAACCTGCTAAACTCCCCCCTGAACGCCTCCGCACGGCCATCCACCTTCTCAGGAGCTCTCCGTGACCCGCCGCCTGTTCTCCCTTGCCGTCCTTGCCGCCCTCGCCGTTGCCGCCGTTCGCGCGCAGGCCCCGTCCACGCCGGCGCTCATGCCCATGCCCGCCCACGTCGACTACGGCCAGGGCCAGCTTCTTCTCGACGCTCATTTCAAAGTCGCTTTCACCGGCTACACCGAGCCCCGGCTTACCGCCGCCCGCGAGCGCTTTCTCTCCACGCTCACCCGGCAGACCGGCCTCGTCTTTGACCCCGCCGCGAGCGACCCTGTTCTGCTTACGATCAAGACCGCCGGTCCCAGCGCCCCGGTGCAAAAGCTCGGCGAGGACGAGTCCTACCACCTCACCGTCACCGCCACGTCGGCCGAGCTCTCCGCCGCCAATCCCCTCGGCATCCTCCACGGCCTGCAAACCTTCCTGCAGCTTGTGCACATCACGCCGCAGGGCTTTGCCGCCCCCGCCATCACCATCAGTGACGCGCCCCGCTTTCCCTGGCGCGGCCTCATGATCGACGCCGGACGCCACTTCCAGCCCATCCCCGTCATCGAGCGCAATCTCGACGGGATGGAGGCCGTCAAGCTCAACGTCTTCCACTGGCACCTCTCGGAGAACCAGGGCTTTCCCATCGAGAGCAAGGTCTTCCCGCTGCTGCAGGAGAAGGGCGCCTTCGAGGGCCACTATTACACGCAGGATCAGGTCCGCCACATCCTCGCTTACGCCCGCGAGCGCGGCATCCGCGTTGTGCCTGAGTTCGACATGCCCTGCCACACCACCTCGTGGTTCGTCGGCTACCCGCAGCTTGCCAGTGGCCCCGGCCCCTACAAGCTCGAGGATCACTGGGGCATCTTCGCGCCCGCCATGGACCCCTCGCGCGAGTCCACCTTCGTCTTCCTCAACAGGTTCATCGGAGAAATGACCGCGCTCTTTCCCGACGCCTACTTCCACATTGGCGGCGACGAGTGCAACGGCAAGGAGTGGGACGCCAATCCGCGCATCCAGGCCTTCATGCGTGAGCATCACTTCAAGAACAACGCCGAGCTGCAGGCCTACTTCACCGGCCGCGTGCAGAAGATTGTCGCCGCGCACCACAAAATCGCCATGGGCTGGGACGAAGTGCTGCAGCCCAACACCCCGCGCGATGTCGTCATCCAGAGCTGGCGCAGGCCCAAGGGCCTGGCCGCCGCCGCGCGCCAGGGCAACCGCGTCGTGCTCTCCAACGGCTACTACATTGACCTGAACCAGCCCGCCGCGGAGCACTACCTCGTCGATCCCCTCGGCGGAGACGCCGCCACTCTCACGCCCGCGCAGCAGGCCCTCGTCCTGGGCGGAGAAGCCACCATGTGGAGCGAGTTCACCACGCCCGAAATCATCGACTCGCGCATCTGGCCCCGCACCGCCGCCATCGCCGAGCGCCTGTGGTCGCCCGCCTCGGTCCGCGATGTTCCCTCCATGTATGCGCGTCTTGCCGCCGTCTCAGAGAAGCTCGAAGACCTTGGCCTCACCCATCGCAGCTTCACCCGCGTCCTGATCGACCGCATGGCCGGCGCCAGCGATCCCGCCGCGCTCGAAGTGCTGGCCAGCGCCGTGCAGCCGCCTCTCGGCTACCAGCGTGAAGAGCTTGCGCAGTACACCATCCTTAGCCCGCTCAACCACCTTGTCGATGCCGTTCCGCCCGAGAGCGAAACCGCCCGCCGCTTCGCGGTCCTCGCCGGTCGCATCGCCGCAGGCAAGGCCACACCCGAAGAAATCGCCGCCGCCCGCGCCCAGCTCGCCCTCTGGCGCGACAACGACCACACGCTCAGGCCCACTCTGGCGAGCTCCAGCATCACCGCGGAGCTGGCGCCCCTCTCGCACAACCTCTCCATCGTCTCCGTTATCGGCATCGAGGCCATCGACAACATCGAGCACCACCACGTGCCCACTGCCAACGAGCTCGGCGCCAGCCGCACCTTCCTCAAGGAAGCTGCCCAGCCCCAGGCCGTTCTGCGCGACATGGCCGTTGCCCCGGTCCAGCAGCTTCTCGAGGCCAGCGCCGCCCAGCACTAACCCACGCCGCAATCTCCTCAACCATTGGTGCCCCAGGCTCAGCGCGTTCTTTGCGCCTAACCTGGGGAAGCACCATCCGCTATACTCTTCGCCAGCGTGGCCATCCTCCTCCGCTGCGTTCTTTGTTGCCTCTGCGCTGTTGTTCTCGCCGCGCAATCGCCCCCATCCACGTCACCCTCAGAGCAGCCCACGCCCATTACCGTCGCGCAGCTCCGAGCGCTTCTTGCCTCGCCGCAGGAAGACGCTATCCTCGCTGCTCATCTCAATAAGCTGCAGCTCACCCAGCGCCTTGGCTTTACGGATCTCGATCGTCTGCGCGATGCTCTTCCCGGCCCCGGCAGCCGCGACGCTCTCACCGTCCTCGCCGATCGCTCCATCTTCCTCGCAGCGCCGCCTGCCAGCGTGCCGCCCGCGCCCGATCTCAGTGAGCAGCGCCGCATCATGGCCCGCACCGTTGATTACGTCGCGGCGGCCATGCACAAGCTCCCGGACTTCTTTGCCACGCGCACCACCCTGCAGTTTGCTGATTGGCCAGGGAAACTACAGATTGGCGACAAGGTCTCCGCACGCGATCTACCCCTTGCGGCGCAGGGCACATTTACTGACACGATCACTTATCGCAAAGGCGCGGAGATTGTGTCGAAGCGCCCGGCGCGGCCCTCGCGTCACAGGAAGGAACAATCTACTGGCCTGCAGGCCTGGGGCGTCTTCGGTCCCATCCTCTCCATCGTTCTTGTCGATGCGGCCCACGGCACCGCCGCTTGGGATCGCTGGGAACTCATCGGCTCGTCTCAGCCCGCGCTCGTTGCTGTCTTCCGCTACACAGTCGCCATGAAGAAGTCCACTTACTCCATCAAGTACTGCTGTATGTATGGAGCCGGCGACTACAACACCCCCATCGATCGCCATACCGCCTACCACGGGGAGATCGCTGTCGATCCCGCCACAGGCGCTATTCTCCGCATCACCGTCATCGCCGACCTCGGCCAGGGAGACACGTCCCAGGTGCTCGATGAAGCTCTTCACGGCGAGCCGCTGCGGCAGGCCGATCTCGCCGTCGAATACGGCCCAGTCTCCATCGGCGGCATCACCTACATCTGTCCTACTCACAGCATCGCGCTTTCCCGCGTCCGCACCCAGATCAGCATGGGCGCATATCCGGATCGCATTTATTTCGCCGGTCCCATCCGCACCTACCTCAACGATGTGACCTTCACCGATTACCATCTTTTCCGCAGCGAAATGCGCATTCTGCCTGCTGACCCCGCGCAGAACCCCTGACACCGCTCACTACTGCTCACCGCCGCCCAATTGAATCAAGCTCCTTCTTCAGTGCAAGCCCATCCAGCGAAGCCAGCGGCAGGCTTACAAACAGCCCGATGCGCCGGTCCAGCGCCGCAAACGCCATCGAGTATGCGCGCTCAATCTCCGCCGCGCTTCCCGTTGCCGCCGCCGGATCGGTCACGCCCCAGTGGGCTGTCATCGGCTGCCCCGGCCACACCGGGCAAACCTCCTGTGCCGCGTTGTCGCACACCGTAAACACAAAATGCATCTGCGGCGCGCCCGGCACGGCAAATTCGTCCCAGGACTTGCTTCGCAGTCCGGCCGTGCTCAACCCCGCGTGCTCCAGTTGCCGCAGGGCCTCCGGCCGCACCTGTCCCGCCGGATGGCTTCCCGCGCTGTACGCCGTAAACGTCGCCCCGCCCTTCCGGTTCAGAATCGCTTCGGCCATGATCGACCGCGCCGAGTTTCCCGTACACAAAAACAGCACATTGTAGTGAGCCACGTCTCTCCTCTTTTCCGCTGATGTGGGTTCGTTCCGTTATGCGCAGCAGCCCGGCCCGCAGCAGGCTTTCGCCGCCGGTTTCAATGCAAACACCTTCACGCTCGCAGCGGCGGAGTTCACGTCGTACTCCCGCAGCAGCTTGCTCAGGTCGTCGTGCACACTCGGCGCCGCGGGCGCGCAGCATCCGCTCGCGTCCGCGCTCATCGCCGGAGAGCAGCATGCCGACTGGTTCTCCACCTTCGCATAGGCATTCAGGTCCGCGCCGCTGTCCACAATCTCCACGTGCGCAAACCCGGCTTCCAGCAGCCCCGCGCGATAGGCCTCAATGCGAATCGCCCCGGCAATGCAGCCCACATAGGCGGCCACGCTGCGCGCAACCGCTTCCGGCAGCTCCGCCTTCAGGGCGATGTCGCTCACCGCCAGCCGTCCGCCCGGCTTCAGCACGCGAAAGATCTCACGAAACACGGCCGGCTTGTCCGGCGCAAGGTTCAGCACGCAGTTGCTGATCACACAATCGGCGGAGGCGTCCGCCAGCGGCAGCCGGTCGATGGTCGCCAGATGAAACTCCACGTTGCTGTATCCGTCGGCCTGCGCATTGGCGCGCGCCCGCTCCACCATTGCCGGCGTCATATCGATGCCGATGGCCCGTCCCGCCGGCCCCACCTTCTGCGCCGCCAGAAAAACATCCAGCCCTCCGCCTGAGCCCAGGTCCACCACCACCTCGCCCGCGCGCAGATGCGCCGTCGCCGTGGGGTTTCCGCACGAAAGCCCCATGTTGGCCGCCGCGGGAATCGAGCGCAGCTCCTCAGCGGTGTACCCGAAGGCCTCTGCCACGGCGTGCACGCCCGCATGCTCGCTGGAAAGCGCGCTCTCCGCCACCGCGCCGTACTTCGCCTTCACCTCGTTCACCACCGCCTCGGTCATGCCGCCCCTCCGCAGAACATATCCGCATGGACGAATATATCCTTGACCATCATATCCGTCAATGCGAATATGTATGCATGGCTGCAAAAGCTCATCTTTCGCTGGAGCGCTTCTTCCAGGCACTCGGCGACCGCACCCGCCTTCGCCTGCTCAATCTCATGGGCGATCAGGAGCTCTGCGTCTGCGTCTTTGTTGAAATTCTCAATATCCCGCAGTCCAAAATCTCGCGCCATCTGGCCTATCTGCGCGGCGCGGGCATCGTCGCCGCCCGCCGCGAGGGCAAGTGGATGCACTATCGCATCGTGATGCCCCAGCACCCCGGCGCCGCGGACATCCTGCGCCAGACGCTTGCCGCGGTGAAGGAAGAGAAGGCCATGCAGAGCGATCGCGCCCGCCTCGTCCGGGCATGCTGCGCCCCCGGCCGATTCACCGCGCTCGAAGGCGCGCCCCTGCCTGCCTCGCTCGCGTGCGGAGCCTGCTGATATGCACCCCGCCCGCAGGCATCTCTCTTTCCTCGACCGTTTCCTTACGCTCTGGATCTTCCTCGCCATGGCCGCCGGCGTCTCCATCGGCCACTTCATCCCCGCCTCGGCCGCCTTCGTCAACAGCTTTCAATCCGGCGCCACCAACATCCCCATCGCCATCGGGCTCATCGTCATGATGTATCCGCCGCTGGCCAAGGTCCGCTACGAGAAGCTCGGCGAGGTCTTCCGCAACCGCAAGGTCCTTGGCCTCTCGCTCGTGCAGAACTGGCTCATCGGCCCGGCACTCATGTTTGTGCTCGCCGTGCTCTTCCTCCGCCATCAGCCCGACTACATGCGCGGACTCATCCTCATCGGCATCGCCCGCTGCATTGCCATGGTCCTTGTCTGGAACGAGCTTGCCGAAGGCGATACCGATTACGTCGCCGGCCTTGTCGCTCTCAACAGCATTTTTCAGGTCGTTTTCTATAGCCTCTATGCCTGGGTCTTTCTCACCGTGCTCCCCGTCTGGCTGGGCATGCAGGGTGTTGCGGTTCCTGTCAGCATCGGGCAGCTTGCCCGCAGCGTCGGCCTCTATCTCGGGGTCCCCTTTACCGCGGGCCTGCTTACGCGTTTCGCCTTGCTGCGCGCCAAAGGCGAGCCGTGGTACCGCACCCGTTTCATCCCGCGCATCAGCCCGCTCACCCTCATCGCCCTGCTGTTTACCATCCTTGTCATGTTCTCGCTCAAGGGCGATCTCATTGTGCGCCTGCCCCTCGACGTGCTGCGCATTGCCATCCCGCTGGTGATCTACTTCGCGGTCATGTTCCTCGTCAGCTTCTGGATGGGCAAACGTCTCGGCGCAGACTATGCGCAATCGGCCACGCTCTCCTTTACCGCTGCAGGCAACAACTTCGAACTCGCCATCGCCGTCTCCATCGCGGTCTTCGGCCTCAACTCCGGAGAAGCCTTCGTCGGCGTCGTCGGCCCTTTGATCGAAGTCCCCGCTCTCATCGCCCTCGTCAATGTAGCCTTCTGGCTTCGCGCCAGATACTTCGCACCGAAGACGATCATCGGTTGACTCTCGAACGGACCCCTGTTCCCCGCTCTCCGTCTCCTGTCATACTGTTCTCTCCATGTCCGTCCGCATTGCCATCCCTGAGCCGACTTCGTCGGATACCGCCTACAACCAGCGCGCCCTGCCGCCTTATCTCTCCGCGCTCCACGGCTCCGGCCTCACGCCCATCGTCATCCCGCTCCACGAGCGCCCCGACCGCGTGGCCAGGCTTCTCTCCACCGTCCAGGGCGTCCTTCTTCCCGGCAGCCGCTTCGATGTCGATCCCGAGCGCTTCGGCGAGGAGCGTCATCCCGCCTGCGGCCCTGCCGATCCGGCCCGCACCGCGGTCGATGAGCTTCTTCTGCAGGATGCCTTCAACCTCCGCAAGCCCATCCTCGCCATCTGCCATGGAGCCCAGGGCCTCAACGTCTGGCGCAATGGGGGGCTCTATCAGGATTTGCCTGCCCAGGTCGGCGATGCCGTCAACCACACCCCCGGCCGCGAGGTTGTCCGCGCCCACCCTGTCGCCCTGGTTCCCGGCTCGCGCCTCGCAGCGCTTCTGCCGGCTGCCGAGCCCGATCCCGTCGAGGTCAACTCCAGCCATCATCAGGCCATTCACACGGTGGGCGACAATCTCCGTGTCGCCGCGGTCTCGCCCGCTGACGGCATTGTGGAAGCCGTTGAGCTCGAGGCCCCGGACCACTTTGTCCTGGCCGTCCAGTGGCACCCGGAGCGCACCTTCGCTATCAGCGCCTTCTCCCGCGCCCTCTTTGCCGTCTTCGCCCAGACCGCCGGTGCCTGGCAGCCGCGCAAAATCGAAGAGTCGGTCTCCGCGCAGTGATGTCTCCCGACGAGTTACCGGAGGCAAGCGAGCGGCTGAACCAGCTCCTCGCAGCCGCGGGTCATGAATCGCTGCAAGATGAACAAAATAAACAAGTTAATCAATATCTTGCGCTGATTTTGCGCTGGAATGCCCGCACCAATCTCACGGCTGTCCGCAATGTCGAAGACATTCTGAGCCGCCACTTCGTCGAATCCATCGCTGCTGCCCGCGCCCTGCCCGCCGGCATTGCCACGTTGCTTGACTTTGGTTCCGGCGCCGGCTTTCCCGGCATCCCCATCGCCATTTGCCGTCCGCAAATCGGCGTGACTCTTGCCGAGTCCCAGGGCAAGAAGGCAGCCTTTCTTCGCGAAGCTGTCCGCAGCCTCGGCCTCAAGACGGCCGTTCACTCTGCCCGCGCTGAAACCCTGACGGAGAAGTTCGACTGCGTCACCCTTCGCGCCGTCGACCGCATGGAGGCCGCAATCTCCGCTGCCACAGGCCTAGTGCATCCAGGCGGGTGGCTTGCACTCCTCACCACACAGGCCGATCTCCTCGCGCTCCAATCAATCGCCGGGCCGAGCTTCACCTGGACTCCCCCCGTCCCCCTTCCCGGCAGCAGTCAGCGCATCCTCTCCCTCGGCCAATCGACGGCTTAGCGGTTTCCCGTTGGTTCATTAGATCCATTTGGCCCATGCCAAACTCGAATGTTCCACGTGGAACATTCGACCTGCTGTTCCACACCGGCACTGTTCCACGTGGAACACTTCCCGATCTGGCGCATCCTTTGCGCGTGCTTTCCGAAGAAAACTGACGTGAGTTTTCCACTGCTCCGCGAATTTTCCGCTTTTTGGAAGCCAGGGCTGCTCTCCAGCTAACTCACGGCATTTCCAGCGGTTGCCCGGACGGAGTTTTTTGGCCCCAGCCGCTTTCCACAGCTCCTGCCGGTTCTCCACAGCCCACAATCCCTGCGCAAATCACCCTGGTCCGGTAGGCTGAATTGCCATGGGCAAGATACTCGGCGTCGTGAACCAAAAGGGCGGAGTTGGCAAGACCACCACTGCAATCAACCTCTCTGCCTGTCTGGCGCTTGAGGGCCTCAGGATTCTTCTTGTCGATTGCGATCCCCAGGCCAACGCCTCCTCCGGCCTCGGCCTGCAGCGCGACGATAACCGCCTCTCTATCTATGACGTACTGGTCGGCGCGGCAACGCCGGAGCAGGTCATCCTGCCGACCGATGTTGAAATGCTTTCCCTGCTTCCGGGCTCCAAGAACCTGACTGGCGCCAACGTGGAGCTGACCAATACCGAGGGCCGTGAATCCCGCCTGCGCGATGCTCTGGCCACGATCAAGGACAACTACGATCTGGTGGTTCTCGACTGCCCCCCAGCCCTGGACCTGCTTACGCTGAATGTTCTAGTCGCCGCCAACGCGTTGATTGTGCCCATGCAGGCCGAGTACTTCGCCCTTGAGGGCATCTCCGAGCTGATTTCGACGCTGGAGCGCGTCCAGGCCGCCTTTAACCCCGGCATTGTGATCGAAGGCGTGCTCCTGACCATGTACGACGACCGCACCAACCTTGCCCAGCAGGTGACCGAGACCCTGCGCGAATACTTCAAGGAGCGGCTCTTCAAGACCGTCATCCCGCGCAATGTACGCCTGGCCGAGGCTCCCAGTCACGGCAAGCCGGTGGCGCTATACGATGGCCGCTCCAAGGGCACGGAGGCTTATTTCGAGCTGACGGGTGAGTTTCTGGCGCGGAACGGCATTGAGAGCCCGAAGAGCCGGGAGCGCAAGGCCTCCGCGGAAAAGCGGCCCAAGCCCGGTGTGCGCTTCTGGCCATACCACTGAGGCCGCCTGCGCAGGGCCGGCCCCAAATCATTGGGAAGATTGAGATTCTGAGACGCAATACCCGGCATGCAGCCGGGAGTAAGGACATTTTCCATGGCAACGACTCACACCGCTGACTCCAAACGCCGGGCCCTTGGCAAGGGCCTGGACTCGCTGTTGCCGCGCGTGCATGCCAGCACGCCTGCCCCGCAGGCGGCCGCGGCGCCGCCCGAGCCGGAGGGCAAGCCCCGCGAGATTCCGCTGGATATGATCGACCGCAACCCCTTCCAGACCCGCGGCCAGATGGACGGCTACCAGCTTGGCGAGCTGGCCGCCTCGATTGCGGCGAATGGCGTGGTGCAGCCGATCCTGGTGCGGCCTTTGGCGAACGGGCGGTTCCAGTTGATTGCCGGCGAGCGGCGGTGGAGAGCCTCGGAGCTGGCCAACAAGAAGACGGTCCCGGCACTGCTGCGGCAGGTTTCCGACGAGCAGGCGATGGAGATCACCATCGTGGAGAACCTGCAACGGGCGGACCTGAACCCGATGGAGCAGGCGCGGGCCTTCGACCGGCTGGCGCGGGAGTTCCACATGACGCAGGAGCAGATGGGGGCGCGCACGGGCAAGGATCGTGCGACGATTGCCAACTTTCTACGGCTGCTGAAGCTGCCCGCGAGCGTGCAGGCGCGGGTGGAGTCGAGCGAGCTGAGCCTGGGCCATGCCAAAGCCCTGCTGGGACTGCCCGACGGACCGGCGATGGAGAAGGCCGCGCAGCATGTGGCGCACCTTTCGCTCTCTGTTCGCCAAACCGAGAGCTATGTGCAGGGGATTTTGTTTCCTGAAACGAAAAATAAAGAGCTAAAACCTGAACCTATGGTTGACCCGAATGTGCGCGAGGTTGCCGAGAAGCTGCAGAGGGCATTGGGGTTAAAGGTGAAGATCGAAGACAACAAGGGCCGGGGCCGGGTGATTATCGAGTACGCCGACCTGGCGGACTTCGACGCGCTGCTGGAGACGCTGGCGGGGTGAGGGCTGGCATTCTCGCCCCAAATGCCTTTGGAATGTGTGTATATCGATATTTCTACGAACTAACCTATATTACCGGCGTGCCTTCTCGCAGACGAGATATTTATTTTGTTTGTTTCGTTTATTTCGTCTAATGCTGTAGGCT